>NZ_CP141608.1:1012500-1325000 GCF_035581345.1 Pseudomonas sp. JQ170C | reverse complement strand
TGTCGTCAGCGGCGCGACGCTCTTCGTCTTCGCTGATTTCTTTCTCTTTGACCAGGTCTTTGAGCTGGCTCAACGCGTCACGACGGATGTTACGCACGGCAATGCGGCCATCTTCGGCGGCATCACGGGCTTGCTTGGTGAAACCTTTACGGGTTTCTTCCGTCAGTGCCGGCATCGAGATCAGCAGCAGCTCACCCAGGTTGGTCGGGTTGAAACCCAGGCCCGAGTTGAGGATGGCTTTCTCTACCGCAGCCAGCATGTTGCGCTCGAAGGCAACGACTTGCAGTGTGCGGGCGTCCTTGACAGTGACGTTGGCAACCTGGTTGATCGGGGTGTCGGCACCGTAGTAAGGCACTTGAACGCCAGCCAGGATCTGCGGGTTGGCCGCGCCGGTACGAATACGGCTGAATGCCTGCGCCAGGGACTCCAGCGATTTCTGCATACGCTCTTGGGCGTCTTTCTTGATTTCGTTGATCATTTTTGAACTTCCTCGATCAGAGTTCCTTCAGCGCCGCCATGCACGATGTTCAGCAGGGCGCCAGGCTTGTTCATGTTGAAGACGCGCAGCGGCATCTTGTGGTCGCGGCACAGGCAGATTGCCGTCAGGTCCATCACGCCCAGCTTGCGATCCAGCACTTCATCGTAGGTCAGATGATCGAACTTCTCGGCATGCGGGTCTTTGAATGGATCTGCAGTGTATACACCATCGACCTTGGTTGCCTTCAATACCACGTCGGCATCGATTTCGATGGCGCGCAGGCAAGCGGCGGAGTCGGTGGTGAAGAACGGGTTGCCGGTGCCGGCAGCGAAGATTACAACTTCTTTGGCGTTCAGGTGGCGCATGGCTTTGCGGCGATCGTAGTGATCGGTCACGCCTACCATGGAAATTGCCGACATGACGATAGCGGTGATATTCGCGCGTTCCAGCGCATCACGCATGGCAAGAGCGTTCATGACGGTGGCCAGCATACCCATGTGGTCGCCAGTGACGCGATCCATGCCGGCTGCACTGAGCGCCGCCCCACGGAACAGGTTGCCACCACCGATCACCAGGCCTACTTGAACACCGATGCCGACCAGCTGGCCGACTTCCAGCGCCATGCGATCCAGGACCTTGGGGTCGATCCCGAATTCTTCCGAGCCCATCAGGGCCTCGCCGCTCAGTTTGAGTAGAATGCGTTTATAGCGAGCTTGATAACCACTGCCCTGCTGAGCCATTGCGAATCTCTCCTGCGGCGTTTGTAAAAATCTTGCGGGGCTGTTTTCAGCCTGCGCGTAACTCTAAGCGTGGCGCAGCGACTGCGCCAGCGAAAGGCGGTCTCGTAAACCGCTCCCGCTTTGACAAAGAGGCTGCGCGCGTGAGCGGGCAGCCTCTTCGGGGCGACAGATTTGACTCTGTCTTACTGCTTGGCAGCAGCCAGTTGCGCAGCAACTTCTTCAGCGAAGTTGTCGACTGGCTTCTCGATGCCTTCGCCTACTTTGAAGTAGGTGAAGGAAACGATTTCAGCGCCGGCTTTCTTGGCCAGTTCACCGACCTTGATTTCCGGGTTCATGACGAACGCTTGCTCGACCAGGCTGGCTTCGGCCAGGAACTTCGAGATACGGCCTTTGACCATGTTCTCGACGATGTTCTCAGGCTTGCCCTTGATCTTCTCTTCGTTCAGGGTCAGGAAGACGTTCTTCTCACGCTCGATCGCTTCGGCCGAAACTTCCGATGGCAGCAGGAACTCTGGGTTGCTTGCAGCCACGTGCATGGCGATTTCTTTGGCCAGCTGGACGTCGCCGCCCTTCAGGACAACAGCAACACCGATCTTGTTACCGTGCAGGTAGGTACCGACAACGTCACCCTCAACGCGCACCAGGCGACGGATGTTGACGTTTTCGCCTACTTTGGCAACCAGTGCTTCACGAGCCGATTCGCGAGCAGCGATCAGCGGAGCGGCGTCGGTCAGCTTCTCGGCGAAAGCTTGTTCAACGCTTTCAGCCACGAAGTTTTTGAAGTCGTCTTGCAGAGCCAGGAAGTCGGTCTGCGAGTTAACTTCCAGCAGGACGGCAGAGGTGTCGTCAGCCTTGATGGCGATAGCGCCTTCAGCGGCAACGTTGCCAGCCTTTTTAGCGGCCTTGATGGCGCCCGAAGCGCGCATGTCGTCAATGGCTTTTTCGATGTCGCCGCCGGCCTTTTCCAGGGCCTTTTTGCAATCCATCATGCCTTCGCCAGTACGCTCACGCAGTTCTTTGACCAGCGCTGCAGTAATTGCTGCCATTTCAAATTCCTCTTGGATAGGTTTTCAACCATTCCACCCGATACTTGACGGGCGTTCAATTCTGTAAATCCACTCACCAGCACTCATGCCCTGACAAGGTTGCAACGGCGATGCTGACAAGAGGATTTCAAGGTGGCAAAAAGGGGGCCTAGCCCCCTTTTTGCGTGCCGAGTAGACGCCAGGCGTCAATTACTCAGCAGCTGGTGCTGCTTCTTCCGCGTAAACTTCGGTGCCGCCGGCAACGTTGTTACGACCACGGATAACGGCGTCAGCCATCGAACCCATGTACAGCTGGATAGCGCGGATAGCGTCATCGTTACCTGGGATGATGTAGTCAACGCCTTCTGGGCTGCTGTTGGTATCGACAACGCCGATGACCGGGATGCCCAGCTTGTTGGCTTCGGTGATAGCGATGCGCTCGTGGTCAACGTCGATCACGAACAGGGCATCAGGCAGGCCGCCCATGTCCTTGATACCACCCAGGCTGCGATCCAGTTTTTCCAGATCACGGGAGCGCATCAGCGCTTCTTTCTTGGTCAGCTTGGTGAAAGTGCCATCTTCGGCCTGAGTTTCCAGGTCGCGCAGGCGCTTGATCGAAGCACGGATGGTTTTGTAGTTGGTCAGCATGCCGCCCAACCAGCGGTGATCGACGTACGGCGAACCGCAACGTGCTGCTTCTTCAGCAACGATCTTGCCAGCGGAACGCTTGGTGCCGACGAACAGAATCTTGTTTTTGCCCTGGGCCAGACGCTCTACGAAGGTCAGAGCCTCATTGAACATTGGCAGGGTTTTTTCAAGGTTGATGATGTGAATCTTGTTGCGCGCGCCAAAAATGTACTTACCCATTTTCGGGTTCCAGTAACGGGTTTGGTGACCGAAGTGCACACCGGCCTTCAGCATATCGCGCATGTTGACTTGGGACATGATAGTTCCTTGATAAGTCGGGTTGGGCCTCCACGTATCCCAATGACCAACCCCGGATCTGTGATCTGAGGCACCCAGGTCATCGTGTCGACACGTGTGTGGGTTTAAGCTTTCGGGGCTATCCCCGCAAAGCGGCGCATTTTATATCACAGAAGGCGGGCAAACGGAACCCGAAATAACATCGGCCTTCAGCGCTTTTGCACCGGCGCCACAATCGCGCCAGAATGCCTCTATATAAAGGCTGTATCAGCACCATAGCCGCCTGAGCGGGCAGTGCTCTGGTAGAATCCGGCCTTTCCTCAGTTCATTCGCGCACCCCAGCGCCGTAGAGAGCCTGCAATGACCGTAACCATCAAAACCGCCGAAGACATCGAAAAGATGCGTATCGCCGGCCGCCTGGCCGCCGAAGTCCTGGAGATGATCGAAGAGCACGTCAAGCCCGGTGTCACCACCGAAGCGCTCGACCGCCTGTGCCACGACTATATCGTCAATGTCCAGAAGGCGATCCCGGCGCCGCTCAACTACAAGGGCTTCCCCAAGTCGATCTGCACCTCGGTCAACCATGTGGTGTGCCACGGCATCCCCGGCGACAAGCCGCTCAAGGACGGTGACACGCTGAACATCGACGTGACCGTCATCAAGGATGGCTACCACGGCGACACCAGCCGCATGTTCCACGTCGGCAACGTGCCGGTCTGGGCCGAGCGCCTGTCTCAGGTCACCCAGGAATGCATGTACAAGGCCATCGAACTGGTCAAGCCGGGCTGCCGCCTGGGCGATATCGGCGAAGTGATCCAGAAGCACGCTGAAAAGAACGGCTTCTCGGTGGTTCGCGAATTCTGTGGCCACGGCATCGGCAAAGTGTTCCACGAAGAGCCGCAGATCCTGCACTACGGCCGCGCCGGTACCGGCATGGAACTCAAGGAAGGCATGACCTTCACCATCGAGCCGATGATCAACCAGGGCCGTGCCGACACCAAGGTACTGGGCGACGGCTGGACCGCCATCACCAAGGACCGCAAGCTCTCGGCGCAGTGGGAACACACCCTGGTGGTGACCGCCACGGGCTACGAGATCTTCACCCTGCGTAAAGACGACACCATTCCCCGCACGTCGGCCTGATTCAAACAGGAAAGTGACTCGATGCCCCAGGTGGATCCCGAGCTGTTCGATCGCGGCCAGTTCCAGGCTGAACTGGCCCTCAAGGCAAGCCCTATCGCTGCCTTCAAGAAGGCCATCCGCCAGGCGGGCGAAGTCCTCGACAAGCGCTTTCGCGACAACCGCGAGATTCGCCGGCTGATCGAGGACCGCGCCTGGTTCGTCGACAACATCCTGCAACAGGCCTGGAACCAGTTCACCTGGAGCGAAGACGCCGATATCGCCCTGATTGCCACCGGTGGCTACGGGCGCGGCGAACTGCACCCCCACTCCGACATCGACCTGCTGATCCTGCTCGACAGCGCCGACCACGAGGTGTTTCGCGACTCGATCGAACGCTTTCTGACCTTGCTCTGGGATATTGGCCTGGAAGTGGGCCAAAGCGTGCGCTCGGTCGAGGAATGTGCAGAACAGGCGCGCTCTGACCTGACCGTGGTCACCAACCTCATGGAAAGCCGCACCATCGCCGGCCCCGAGCATCTGCGCCAGCGCATGCTCGAGGTCACCAGCATCGCGCACATGTGGCCGAGCAAGGAGTTCTTCCTGGCCAAGCGCGCGGAGCAGAAGGCCCGGCACCACAAGTACAACGACACCGAATATAACCTTGAGCCCAACGTGAAGGGTTCACCGGGCGGGCTGCGCGACATCCAGACAGTGCTGTGGATCGCTCGCCGCCAGTACGGCACCCTCAACCTGCACGCCCTGGCCGGGGAAGGCTTCCTGCTGGAAAGCGAGAATGCCCTGCTGGCCTCCTCCCAGGAGTTCCTGTGGAAGGTGCGCTACGCCCTGCACATGCTGGCAGGCCGCGCCGAAGACCGCTTGCTGTTCGACCACCAGCGCAGCATCGCCGCCCTGCTGGGTTTTACCGATGAGAACCCCAAGCGGGCCATCGAGCAGTTCATGCAGCAGTACTACCGGGTGGTCATGAGCATCGCCGAGCTCAGCGACCTGATCATCCAGCACTTTGAAGAAGTCATCCTCGACGACGACAGTGGCAATACCCAGCCACTCAACGCCCGTTTCCGCCTGCACGACGGCTACATCGAGGCCGTCAGACCGAACGTGTTCAAACGCACGCCGTTCGCCATGCTGGAAATCTTCGTGCTGATGGCCCAGCACCCGGAAATCAAGGGGGCGCGCGCCGACACCATTCGCCTGCTGCGCGAACACCGGCACCTGATCGACGACGACTTTCGCAACGACATTCGCAATACCAGCCTGTTCATCGAGCTGTTCAAGTGCGAAATCGGCATTCATCGCAACCTGCGGCGGATGAACCGCTACGGCATCCTCGGTCGCTACCTGCCGGAGTTCGGCCTGATCATCGGGCAGATGCAGCACGACCTGTTCCACATCTATACGGTCGACGCGCACACCCTGAACCTGATCAAGCACCTGCGCAAACTGCAGTACACCCCGGTGTCCGAGAAATTCCCGCTGGCCAGCAAGCTCATGGGCCGACTGCCCAAGCCTGAGCTGATCTACCTGGCCGGGCTCTATCACGACATCGGCAAGGGTCGCCAGGGCGATCACTCCGAGCTCGGTGCAGTGGACGCCCAGGCCTTCGGCGTCCGCCACCAATTGCCGGTGTGGGACAGCCGCCTGATCGTCTGGCTGGTTCAGCATCACCTGGTGATGTCGACCACCGCCCAGCGCAAGGACCTCTCCGACCCGCAGGTGATCCACGATTTTGCGCAGCTGGTGGGCGACGAAACCCGCCTGGACTACCTCTATGTGCTCACCGTGGCCGACATCAACGCCACCAACCCAAGCCTGTGGAACTCCTGGCGTGCAAGCCTGTTGCGCCAGCTCTACACCGAGACCAAGCGCGCCCTGCGCCGGGGCCTTGAAAACCCGCTGGACCGCGAAGAGCAGATCCGCCAGACCCAGAGCTCGGCCCTGGACATCCTGATCCGCGAAGGCACCGACCCGGACGACGTCGAGCAGCTCTGGGCGCAACTGGGCGACGACTACTTCCTGCGCCATACCGCAGCCGACGTGGCCTGGCACAGCGACGCGATCCTGCAGCAGCCGGCCGACGGCGGCCCGCTGGTGCTGATCAAGGAAACCACCCAGCGCGAGTTTGAAGGCGGCACGCAGATCTTCATCTACGCACCCGACCAGCACGACTTCTTCGCCGTGACCGTAGCGGCCATGGACCAGCTCAACCTGAACATCCATGACGCCCGCATCATCACCTCCAGCAGCCAGTTCACCCTCGACACCTACATCGTGCTCGACAACGATGGCGGCTCGATCGGCGACAATCCGCAGCGGGTCAAGGAGATTCGCGACGGCCTGACCGACGCCCTGCGCAACCCGGATGACTACCCGACCATCATCAAGCGTCGGGTGCCGCGCCAGCTCAAGCACTTCACCTTCGCGCCGCAGGTCACCATCCACAACGACGCCCAGCGCCCGGTCACCATCCTCGAGCTCAGCGCCCCCGACCGCCCTGGCCTGCTGGCGCGGATCGGCAAGATCTTCCTGGAATTCGATCTGTCGCTGCAAAATGCCAAGATTGCCACCCTCGGCGAGCGGGTCGAAGACGTGTTCTTCATTACCGACGCCGACAACCAGCCACTGTCCGACCCCCAACTGTGCAGCCGCCTGCAGGACGCCATCGTCGAGCAATTGCGCGTCGACCAGGCCGCCGTGGTACCGATTTCCCGCCTGACCATTTAACGTTTGACGAGACCTTGCGCCGATGAACACCGATCTGCTTCAGCTTCAGCCTTATCCGTTCGAGAAACTGCGTGCATTGCTCGGCAGCGTTCAGCCAGCTGCCGACAAGCGCGCCATTGCCCTGTCGATCGGTGAGCCCAAGCATGAATCGCCGGCCTTCGTCGCCCAGGCACTGGCCGACAACCTGCAACAGATGGCCGTCTACCCCACTACTGCCGGCCTTCCGGCCCTGCGCCAGGCCATCACCCGCTGGTGCGAGCGTCGCTTCAATGTGCCAAGTGGCTGGCTGGATGCCGACAAACACGTGCTGCCGGTCAATGGCACCCGTGAAGCCCTGTTCGCCTTCACCCAGGCCGTGGTCAACCGCGACGCCGACGGCCTGGTGATCAGCCCCAACCCGTTCTACCAGATCTACGAAGGCGCGGCCCTGTTGGCCGGCGCCACCCCGCACTACTTGCCCTGCCTTGACACCAACGGCTTCAACCCCGACTTCGACGCTGTTTCGGCCGACACCTGGAAGCGTTGCCAGATCCTGTTCCTGTGCTCACCCGGCAACCCCACCGGCGCTCTGGTGCCGATGGAAACCCTGAAAAAACTGATCGCCCTGGCAGATGAGCACGACTTCGTGATTGCCGCCGATGAGTGCTACAGCGAACTGTATTTCGACGAACAAACCCCGCCACCAGGCCTGCTCAGCGCCTGCGTGGAGCTGGGCCGCAGCGACTTCAAGCGTTGCGTGGTGTTCCACAGCCTGTCCAAGCGTTCCAACCTGCCAGGCCTGCGTTCGGGCTTCGTCGCCGGCGACGCCGAGATCATCAAGCCGTTCCTGCTGTACCGCACCTACCACGGCTGCGCTATGCCGATCCAGACCCAGCTGGCGAGCATTGCTGCCTGGAACGATGAAGAACACGTACTGGCCAACCGCGACCTGTACCGCGAGAAATTCGATGCCGTACTGGAGATTCTCGCGCCGGTGATGGATGTGCAGCGCCCGGACGGTGGCTTCTACCTTTGGGCCAAGGTGCCGGGTGACGATGCCGAGTTCTGCCGCGACCTGTACCAGACCCAGCACGTCACCGTGGTGCCGGGCTCCTACCTGTCCCGTGAAGTGAATGGCGTCAACCCGGGGGCCGGCCGTGTGCGCATGGCGCTGGTTGCGTCGCTGGCTGAATGCGTGGAAGCGGCGCAGCGGATTCGCGCTTTCTTGCAGAAGTGAATTTTCGCGGGGCAAGCCCGCTCCTACCCGGTAGGAGCGGGCTTGCCCCGCGATTCATTTCACCGCCCCCAGGTTTGCCTCGCTCAAATCCAGCTCCCCCAGCACCTCGCGTACCACGTCATCGCCCACTTGGTGATGTCGATGCAGCTTGTACAACTCCAGCCGCTGCGCCCGCAGCGCACGCAACCGCAAGCGCCGCTCCAATTGGTCCATCTGTTCGGCCAGGGCCTGCGCCTCGGCATTGTCATTGAACGTATCCAGTTGATGCCGGTACTCGGCCATCAGGCGCGCCTTGAGCTCCGCCGCCAGCGCTGCCTGCGCCGCGTCCTGAGGGGCTCCAGGCTCGGCCAGTTCTTCGGCCTCCAGGGCATGAATCGCAGCTTCGGCCGTACGCCGCCAGGCTTCCTTGGCTTCCTGGCGCAAGGTGTCATCCGGACTCTTGGGCACCCCACGCAACAAAACCGGCAGGGCGATACAGGCCGAGACCAGTGAAAGCAAAATGACGCCCGCGGCGATGAAGATCAGCAGGTCCCGCTCCGGGAATGCAGTGCCGGTGCTGATCAGCAGCGGCACCGACATGACACCGGCCAGCGTCACGGCCCCGCGCACGCCGCCGAGGGTCAACAGCCAGCAGGACCGTGCATTTGGCACCTCCACCAGATCCTTCTTGCCGCGCCAACGCCGGATCATGCCGATCAGGCGCCATACGCCCTGCACCCAGACAAAACGCAGCACCACCAGCATCGCAAAGATCGCCACCACATCCAGGCACCGCCACAGCAGGGTTGGCCACAACGACGCCTCATGGCTGGTGACCGCCTTGATGATGTCCGGCAACTGCAGGCCCAGCAGCAGGAAGATCAAGCCGTTGAAGCTGAACTCCAGCAGCGACCAGACACTGCGATTGAGCAGGCGGGTGCTGGTCTGGCGCGGCAGCAAGTCGAGCCAGCTCTGCATCATCCCCGCCGCCACCGCCGAGAGAATCCCGGAGGCGCCAAGGCGCTCGGCCAACACATAGGCGGCAAACGGCAGCAGCAACATGAACACCACGTGGGTGGCCGGATCATCCCAACCGCGGGCGATCATCCAGGCGCGCAAGCGCCCTACCAGCCAACTGAGCGCGACACCGATCGCCAGGCCACCGACTGCCACCAGCACGAAGGTGAGGCTGGCCTGGGCCAGCGAGAACGCCCCGGTAATCGCCGCCACCAGGGCGAACTTGAAGGTCACCAGGCCCGTTGCATCGTTCATCAAGGCTTCGCCCTGAAGCATGTGCATCAAGGGCGTCGGCAGGCGGTCCTGGGTAATGGCCGATACCGCTACGGCGTCGGTTGGCGACAGCACCGCGGCCAGGGCAAAGGCCACCGGCAGCGGGATGCTCGGCAAAATCCAGTGAATGAAGTACCCGGCACCCACCACGGTAAACAGCACCAGGCCTACCGCCAGTGTCAGGATCGGCCCACGCAGGCGCCACAGATCACGCTTGGGCATGCGCCAGCCATCGGCAAACAGCAACGGCGGCAGGAACAGGAAGAGGAACAGTTCCGGGTCCAGCGCTACGTGCAGCCCCAGGGTCGGCCATGCCAGCAAAGCGCCGGCGCCAATCTGCACCAGCGGCAGCGGCAACGGGATTACCCGACCCACGAGTTTGGAGACACTCACCAGCATCAGCAGGATGAGAACGGTGTAGGCTGATTGCATACGGCGTGTTCCTGTTCAATTCATGCGCAATCAATGGCGCACATGCCCCGGACAGGGCTTGCCATTGAAACGACATAGTAGCCGTTCAGGCTGCTGGCGCACCGCTGCACAAAAGTCGCAGAGGCTGCCGAAACCTGTAACACAATGCTACAAAGTGCCTCGGCAAGGGCAACCCAAACCGGTTGACCGTGGCATAATCCTTCACCATTTTTTCCCAGGAGGGGCAAGACATGATCAACCGCGACAAGCCATTGCACCTTTATGGAATCAAGGCCTGTGACACCATGAAGAAAGCCCGTACCTGGCTGGAAGACAAAGGCCTGGGCTACGACTTTCACGACTACAAGACCCAAGGCATTGACCGTGACAGCCTGAACCGCTGGTGCAACGAACACGGCTGGGAAACTGTCCTCAACCGTGCCGGCACTACCTTCCGCAAGCTCGACGACGCTCAGAAGGCCGACCTCGACCAGGCCAAGGCCATCGAACTGATGCTGGCCCAACCGTCGATGATCAAGCGCCCGGTGCTCGATCTCGGCGAGCGGACCCTGGTGGGCTTCAAGCCCGACCTGTACGCAGCCGCCCTTCAATAACGCGGCGCCAAGCTTTCATTCAAATTCGCAAGAGGTAACTGCATGTCCACTACCCTGTTCAGCCTGGCCTTCGGTGTCGGCACTCAAAACCGTCAAGGCGCCTGGCTGGAAGTCTTCTATGCACAGCCACTGGTCAATCCGAGCGCCGAGCTGGTTGCCGCCATCTCGCCAGTGCTGGGTTATGAAGGTGGCAACCAGGCCATCGCTTTCAGCAACACCCAGGCCGCCCAGCTGGCCGATGCCCTCAAGGGTGTCGACGCCGCCCAGGCCGCCCTGCTGACCCGCCTGGCCGAAAGCAACAAGCCACTGGTCGCTACCCTGCTGGCCGAAGATGCCGCCCTGACCTCCACCCCAGAGGCCTACCTGAAGCTGCACCTGCTCTCGCACCGCCTGGTCAAGCCGCACGGCCTGAGCCTGGCCGGCATCTTCCCGCTGCTGCCGAACGTGGCCTGGACCAGCCAGGGCGCCGTCGATCTGGCAGAGCTGGCCGAACAGCAACTCGAAGCCCGCCTGAAGGGCGAACTGCTGGAAGTGTTCTCGGTCGACAAGTTCCCGAAAATGACCGACTACGTCGTGCCGGCAGGCGTGCGTATCGCCGACAGCGCCCGCGTACGCCTGGGTGCCTACATCGGTGAAGGCACCACCATCATGCACGAAGGCTTCGTCAACTTTAACGCCGGTACTGAAGGCCCAGGCATGATCGAAGGCCGCGTTTCTGCGGGCGTCTTCGTCGGCAAGGGTTCGGACCTGGGCGGCGGCTGCTCGACCATGGGTACCCTGTCGGGCGGCGGCAACATCATCATCAAGGTCGGCGAAGGCTGCCTGATCGGCGCCAACGCCGGTATCGGCATCCCGCTGGGTGACCGCAACACCGTCGAAGCCGGCCTGTACATCACTGCCGGTACCAAGGTGGCCCTGCTCGACGAGCAGAACCAGCTGGTCAAGGTAGTCAAGGCTCGCGATCTGGCTGGCCAGACCGACCTGCTGTTCCGCCGCAACTCGGTCACCGGCGCAGTAGAGTGCAAGACGCACAAGTCGGCCATCGAGCTGAACGAAGCGCTGCACGCTCACAACTAAGTGGTACCATCGGGTCTGGCCTAACGCCAGGCCCGATATTCAGGTCCGATCATCATGTTCCAGCCCTCCCCGTGGCGTGCTGACTTTCCAGCCATCGCCGCCTTGCAACGCCAGCACCAGACCTACCTGGACAGCGCTGCCACCACGCAAAAACCACAAATCCTGCTCGATGCCCTGAGCCATTATTACGGCCACGGCGCCGCCAATGTGCACCGTGCCCAACACCTGCCCGGCGCCCTGGCTACCCAGGCGTTCGAGCGCAGCCGGGAAAAGGTCGCCGGCTGGCTGAATGCCGGCGACACCCAGAACATCGTCTTCACCCATGGCGCCACATCGGCCCTGAACCTGCTGGCTTATGGCCTTGAGGGGCAGTTCGAGCCCGGTGACGAAATAGCCATCAGCGCCCTGGAACACCACGCCAACTTGCTGCCCTGGCAACAGCTGGCCCATCGTCGCGGCCTCAAGCTGGTGATCCTGCCACTGGACGGTCGCGGCCTGATCGACCTGGAAGTCGCACTTCAGCTGATTGGCCCACGCACCCGAGTGCTGGCGGTAAGCCAGCTGTCCAATGTGCTGGGCGCCTGGCAGCCCCTCGCACCGCTGTTGGACCACGCCCGCGCCCAAGGCGCGCTGACCGTTGTCGACGGCGCCCAAGGGGTAGTGCATGGACGTCAGGACATGCAGCAACTGGGCTGCGACTTTTATGTATTTTCCAGCCACAAACTCTATGGCCCCGACGGCGTCGGCGTGCTTTACGGCCGCAGCGAAGCCCTGGCGCGCCTGCGCCATTGGCAGTTCGGCGGCGAGATGGTCCAGATAGCCGACTACCACAGCGCCAGCTTTCGCCCGGCGCCCCTGGGTTTCGAGGCCGGCACACCGCCGATTGCCGGCGTCATTGGCCTGGGCGCCAGCCTCGACTACCTGGCCGGGCTTGATCCGAGCGCAGTGGCCGAACACGAAGCCGGCCTGCATCGCCATCTGCTGCGCGGCCTCAATGATCGCGAAGGCATCCGCCTGCTGGGCCAGCCGCAACTGGCCCTGGCCAGTTTCGTGGTCGAAGGCGTCCACAACGCCGACCTGGCGCATATGCTGACCGAACAAGGCATCGCCGTCCGCGCCGGGCATCACTGCGCCATGCCGCTGCTTAAAAGCCTTGGGCTGGACGGTGCCATCCGCGTTTCCCTTGCGCTTTACAACGATTCCGATGACTTGCAGCGCTTCTTCGAGGCACTGGATCAAGCCCTGGAGTTGCTGCGATGAGCCTGCCCGAAAGCGCACAAGAGGCCCTTGTCAGCTTTGAGCAGGCGGCCGGCTGGGAACAACGGGCTCGCCTACTGATGCAATGGGGCGAGCGGCTGGTAGCGTTGAGTGACGAGGAAAAATCCGAGGCCAATCGCGTTCACGGTTGCGAAAGCCAGGTCTGGCTGGTGGCTGAACAACACGAGGGGCAATGGCGCTTCAAGGGTGCCAGCGATGCGCGGATCATCCGCGGCCTGCTGGCACTGCTGCTGGTGCGGGTCGAAGGCCTGTCCAGCACTGAACTGGCGCAGCTCGACCTGCCCGCCTGGTTCCATCAACTGGGCCTGGGCCGCCAGCTCTCCCCCTCGCGCAGCAACGGCCTGAACGCCGTGCTGCAGCGCATGGCTCAGCTCGCCGCCGGCACTTGAGCCTTGCGCTCGGAAGGACGACGGGCACCACCCACCAGTTTTTCCACCGCCTTGCTGGCGGCGACCATGCCGAAGGTCGCCGTCACCATCATCACCGCGCCAAAGCCGCCGGAACAGTCGAGCTTGACGCCCTCCCCGACGAAACTCTTCTGCAGGCAGACACTGCCGTCACCTTTGGGATAGCGCAGCTGCTCAGTGGAGAACACGCACGGCACGCTGTAGTTGCGGGTGACCGTACGGGAAAAGTTGTAGTCCCGACGCAAGGTCGAACGCACTCGCGAAGCCAGTGGGTCGTTGAAGGTCTTGTTCAGGTCAGCCACCTGGATCTGGGTCGGGTCGATCTGCCCGCCGGCGCCGCCGGTGGTGATGATGGTGACCTTGTGCCGCTTGCACCAGCCGATCAACGCGGCCTTGGCCATGACACTGTCGATGCAGTCGATCACGCAGTCGATGTCCTTGCCGATGTATTCGGGCAGGGTTTCCTTGGTCACGAAGTCCACCACCGCATGCACCTTGCACGCAGGATTGATCGCCCGCAGGCGCTCGGCCATGACCTCGGCCTTGGCGCGACCGATGTTGCCTTCCATCGCATGCAACTGGCGATTGGTGTTGCTGACACAGACATCGTCCAGGTCAAACAGCGAGATCTCACCGACGCCACTCCGGGCCATCGCCTCGGCCGCCCACGAGCCGACGCCGCCGATGCCGACGATTGCCACATGGGCCTCGCGCAGGCGCTGCAAGCCGTTGTCGCCATACAACCTTGCAACACCGGCAAAGCGTGGATCATCTGTACTCATGGCCATACCCCGAAAAAACCGGCGCGCATTATAGGCCTCTTGCGGCCCGATGCCATCCCGCTTCAGACCGGACGCCACGCACGAGTTGGTAAAGTCGGCGCTAATCCTGCTTTAATGTCCGATGCAATCTTCAGTCTTGGACGACAACAGCACGGGCCCAAGAACTTCATCACGTGGAGTCTATCTAACCTACAGCCGCCAACCTGTACCTACACAGCATAGGCCGGCCAAGAGCACGATCCGCGCCCTGTGGCGCTCGCCCGTTCCACCCTTCGGAACCCGAACTATCTATGTCATCGCGTAAATTTGGTATCAACCTGGTGATAGTCATGGCCATTGCCGCGCTATTCACCGGGTTCTGGGCACTGATCAACCGCCCGGTATCCGCCCCTGACTGGCCGGAGCAGATTTCCGGCTTCTCCTACTCGCCGTTTCGCCTCGGCGAAAGCCCGCAGAAGGGCCAGTACCCCAACGAGGACGAACTGCGCCAGGACCTGGAGCAGTTGAGCAAGCTCACCGACAGCATTCGTATCTACACCGTCGAAGGCACCCAGGCCGAGATACCTCGCCTGGCGGAGGAGTTCGGCCTGCGAGTGACGCTTGGGGTATGGATCAGCCCGGACCTTGAACGCAACGAGCGGGAAATCCAGAAAGCCATCGAACTGGCCAACAGCTCGCGCAGCGTCGTGCGCGTGATGGTCGGTAACGAGGCCCTGTTCCGCGAAGAAATCACCCCCGAGGCGCTGATCCAGTACCTGGACCGGGTCCGTGCCGCCGTGAAAGTACCGGTGACCACCAGCGAGCAGTGGCACATCTGGAAGGAACACCCGGAGTTGGCCAAGCACGTCGACCTGATTGCTGCCCACATCCTGCCGTACTGGGAATTCATCCCGATGAAGGACGCCGGTCAGTTCGTGCTCGACCGTGCCCGCGATCTCAAGCAACTCTTCCCACGCAAGTCGCTGCTGCTTTCCGAGGTCGGCTGGCCAAGCAATGGCCGCATGCGCGGTGGCGCCGACGCCACACAGGCCGACCAGGCGATCTACCTGCGCACCCTGGTCAATACCCTCAACCGCCAGGGCTACAACTACTTCGTCATCGAAGCCTACGATCAACCCTGGAAAGCCAGCGACGAAGGTTCGGTGGGCGCCTACTGGGGCGTGTTCAATGCCGCACGCCAGCAGAAATTCAATTTTGAAGGGCCGGTGGTGGCCATTCCACAGTGGCGCGTGCTGGCCGTAGGTTCGGTGGTGCTGGCGATGCTGTCGCTGACCCTGCTGCTGATCGACGGCTCGGCCCTGCGCCAGCGCGGCCGCACCTTCCTGACCTTTATCGCGTTCCTCTGTGGCTCGGTGCTGGTGTGGATCGGCTATGACTACAGCCAGCAATACAGCACCTGGTTCAGCCTGACCGTGGGCTTTCTGCTCGCCCTCGGCGCCCTCGGGGTGTTCATCGTGCTGTTGACCGAAGCCCATGAACTGGCCGAGGCGGTGTGGATTCACAAGCGTCGCCGGGAGTTCCTGCCGGTGCAGGCCGACAGTGCCTACCGACCGAAAGTCTCGGTGCATGTGCCGTGCTACAACGAGCCGCCGGAGATGGTCAAACAGACCCTCAATGCCCTGGCGGCCCTCGATTACCCGGACTACGAAGTCCTGATCATCGACAACAACACCAAGGACCCGGCCGTCTGGGAGCCGATCAAGGCCCACTGCGAGATGCTCGGCGAACGCTTCAAGTTCTTCCACGTCTCGCCGCTTGCCGGGTTCAAGGGCGGTGCGCTCAACTACCTGATCCCGCACACGGCCAAGGACGCCGAGGTGATCGCGGTGATCGACTCGGACTACTGCGTGGACCGCAACTGGCTCAAGCACATGGTGCCGCACTTTGCCGACCCGAAAATCGCCGTGGTGCAATCGCCCCAGGACTACCGCGACCAGAACGAAAGCACCTTCAAGAAGCTGTGCTACAGCGAGTACAAGGGCTTCTTCCATATCGGCATGGTGACCCGTAACGACCGCGACGCGATCATCCAGCACGGCACCATGACCATGACCCGCCGCTCGGTGCTCGAAGAACTGGGCTGGGCCGACTGGTGCATCTGTGAAGACGCCGAACTGGGCCTGCGGGTATTCGAGAAAGGCTACTCGGCGGCGTACTCCCATGAGAGCTACGGCAAGGGCCTGATGCCCGACACCTTCATCGACTTCAAGAAGCAGCGCTTTCGCTGGGCCTACGGTGCCATCCAGATCATCAAGCGCCACGCCGCCAGCCTGCTGCGCGGCAAGGACACGGAGCTCACCCGCGGCCAGCGCTATCACTTCCTGGCTGGCTGGTTGCCGTGGATCGCCGATGGCATGAACATCTTCTTCACCGTGGGCGCCCTGCTCTGGTCGGCGGCGATGATCATCGTGCCGCAGCGGGTCGACCCGCCACTGCTGATCTTCGCCATCCCGCCGCTGGCGCTGTTCGTGTTCAAAGTCGGCAAGATCGTGTTCCTGTACCGCCGCGCGGTCGGGGTCAACCTCAAGGACGCCTTCGCGGCGGCCCTGGCAGGCCTGGCGCTGTCGCACACCATCGCCAAGGCGGTGCTGTACGGGTTCTTTACCAGCAGCATTCCGTTCATTCGCACCCCCAAGCATGCCGACAGCCACGGGCTGCTGGTGGCTATTTCCGAGGCCCGCGAAGAGCTGTTCATCATGGTCTTGTTGTGGGGTGCGGCGGCGGGGATCTACCTGGTCCAGGGCCTGCCGAGCAATGACATGCGCTTCTGGGTGACCATGCTGCTGGTGCAATCGCTGCCCTACCTGGCGGCCTTGATCATGGCGATGCTGTCGTCGCTGCCAAAACCCGTGGATGCCGCCCAACCCGCCCAGGCCTCCTGACCTCTGTAGGAGCGGGCTTGCCCCGCGATCAACGCCCACAGCCACAATCTGTGCTGACGCTGATCGCGGGGCAAGCCCGCTCCTACAGTTTTGCTATAAGATAACGCCCCTCGAATTCGTGCCCTGCCTTGCCCCCGGAGTTCCTTCAATGACGGCCCCAGCCGACCTCTCGCCTACCCTTGAACTGGCCTGCGACCTGATCCGTCGCCCCTCGGTAACCCCAGTGGACGCCGACTGCCAGAAACAAATGATGCAGCGCCTGGGCGATGCCGGCTTCATGCTCGAGCCGATGCGCATCGAAGACGTCGACAACTTCTGGGCCACCCACGGTACCCAGGACGGCCCGGTGCTGTGCTTTGCCGGTCACACCGACGTGGTGCCTACAGGCCCGGTGCAAGCCTGGCAGAACGATCCGTTCGATGCCCTGATCGATGCCGAAGGCATGCTCTGTGGCCGCGGCGCCGCCGACATGAAAGGCAGCCTGGCCGCCATGGTGGTAGCCACCGAGCGCTTTGTCGCCGACTACCCCAACCACCGCGGCAAGGTGGCATTCCTGATCACCAGCGACGAAGAAGGCCCGGCCCACCACGGCACCAAGGCCGTCATCGAGCGCCTGGCCGCGCGCAAGGAGCGTCTGGACTGGTGCATCGTCGGTGAGCCGTCGAGCACCAGCCTGGTGGGTGACGTGGTCAAGAACGGCCGTCGCGGCTCCCTGGGCGCGAAGCTGACCGTACGCGGTGTGCAGGGGCATGTGGCCTACCCGCACCTGGCCAAGAATCCGATCCACCTGGCCGCCCCGGCCCTGGCGGAACTGGCAGCCGAGCACTGGGACGAAGGCAATGCTTTCTTCCCGCCAACCAGCTTCCAGATCTCCAACCTCAATTCCGGTACTGGCGCCACCAACGTGGTGCCAGGCGAGCTGACCGCACTGTTCAACTTCCGCTTCTCCACCGAGTCGACGGTCGAAGGCCTGCAGCAGCGTGTCGCGGCGATCCTCGACAAGCACCAGCTGGACTGGCATGTGGACTGGGCGCTGTCGGGCCTGCCGTTCCTGACCGAGCCGGGTGACCTGCTCGATGCCGTCTCGGCCAGCATCAAGGCCGTGACCGGCCGCGAAACCAAAGCCTCGACCAGCGGCGGCACCTCCGACGGGCGCTTCATTGCCACCCTCGGCACCCAGGTGGTCGAGCTGGGCCCGGTCAACGCGACCATCCACCAGGTCAACGAGCGGATCCTGGCCAGCGACCTGGATGTACTGACCGAAATCTACTACCAGACCCTGACCCGGTTGCTTGCCTGATGCTCACCTGCCCTCTCTGCAGCGCCCCGCTGAGCACCCTCGATAACGGTGTGGCCTGCCCGGCCGGCCACCGTTTCGACCGTGCCCGCCAGGGCTACCTGAACCTGTTGCCGGTGCAGCACAAGAACAGCCGCGACCCGGGCGACAACCAGGCCATGGTCGAAGCCCGCCGCGACTTCCTCAACGCCGGGCACTACGCCCCGGTGGCCCGCCGGCTGGCGGAGCTTGCGGCAGAGCGCGCACCTGAGCGCTGGCTGGATATCGGCTGTGGCGAGGGTTACTACACCGCGCAGATCGCCCAGGCACTGCCCGAGGCCGACGGTTACGCGCTGGACATCTCTCGCGAAGCGGTCAAGCGTGCCTGCCGGCGCAACCCGGCACTGACCTGGCTGGTCGCCAGCATGGCGCGGGTGCCCCTGGCCGATGCCAGCTGCCAGTTCCTGGCCAGCGTCTTCAGCCCCCTGGACTGGCAGGAGGCCCTGCGCCTGCTCGCCCCTGGCGGCGGCCTGATGCGTGTCGGCCCGACCAACGAGCACCTGATCGAATTGCGCCACAAGCTCTACGATGAAGTGCGCGACTACGCCGACGACAAGCACCTGGCGCTGGTCCCGGCGGGCATGCAGCACGCCCACAGCGAAACCCTGAAATTCCGCCTGAGCCTTGTCGATGGCAAGTCCCGCGCCGACCTGCTGGCCATGACCCCTCATGGCTGGCGCGCCAGCGCGGAAAAACGAGCCGGCGTCATCGAGCAGGCCGAGCCTTTCGAGGTCACGGTATCGATGCGTTACGATTACTTTGTGCGACAAGACTGAGCACACCCGGAGCCCCCATGCGCCAACCCGATATCGAGATTTACCTCAAAGACGCCGACGTCGACCACAAGCAGATCGCTGACTGGCTGACCCAGGCATTGGGCCCTTGCAGCGAATGGCAGCAAAAAGGTCAGACCTGGAAATGCACGGCCGGTAACATTCCAGTTACCTGGTTACCGAAGGCTGTAGGCAAATGGAACAGTCTCTACCTGGAAAGTGACCAGACCCCGTGGGACGATGACATCGCCTGCGCCCGCGCCGCCTTTGCCGCACTGAACGTCGAAGTGCGCTGTGCGCCGGGTACCTGGGTCGAGGAAGAAGGTGAGGACGATGCCGATCGCTGGATCCGCATCAGCGCCGACGGTGAAGAGGAAATCACCTGGCGTACCAGCTGAGCCGGTTTTTTACGAAAAGGCCCGCCCCGGTCGTCCGGCGGCGGGCCTTTTCGCTGGTGGACCCAGGCTCAAGGCTTGTGGCCCGGCGCTTACAGCCCGATTACATCTTCCGCCTGCAGGCCTTTCTGGCCCTGAGTCAGACTGTATTCGACCTGCTGCCCCTCGATGAGGGTGCGATGCCCCTCACCACGAATGGCACGGTAGTGAACGAACACGTCCGCGCCACCTTCACGCTGAATGAAGCCATAACCCTTGGCGTCATTGAACCACTTCACACTTCCAGTTTCACGAGACGACATCTGAACTACTCCGAATTTTTATTTTGGAATCGCCTTGCTTGCGGAGGGGTCACCACCCTCCACCGACGCAGCTTGCAGAAAACTCCTGCAAGCGGCGGACCGAGTATATGACACACTTAAATTAAATTTCATGACCGGAGTGCTTTTTGCTGAACTTGCGCGGATACGGCACACTAACCGACTGAGCAACCACTCGAAAATCTCATCCAGAGCACACACCGTATGACCCGTTCCCCCCTGCGCCGCCTGATCTTTGGCGCCCTGCGTCGCCTGTTGTACCTGTGGGTTCGCTCCGAGACCATCAACCAGTCAGCCTTCACCCTGAACCTGGACCGCAGCCGTCCGGTGTTCTACGCCCTGCAATCGCCCTCCCTGACCGACCTGGCCGTGCTCGACCGCGAGTGCACCAAAGCGGGGCTGCCGCGTCCGGTATTGCCGGTGTCGGTGGGCACCCTGCAAGAGCCTGCCGCGTTCTTCTACCTCACGCCCGAGCCAGACTGGCTTGGCCGTCAGGACAAACGCGGCGCACCGCCGACCCTGGCCCGGCTGGTCAATGCCATCAGCCAGCATGCCGAAGAAGATGCGCAGATCATTCCGGTCAGCGTGTTCTGGGGCCAGTCACCGGCCAGTGAGTCCAGCCCCTGGAAACTGCTGTTCGCCGACAGCTGGGCCGTCACCGGCCGCTTGCGCCGGCTGCTGACCGTGCTGATTCTGGGCCGCAAGACCCGCGTGCAGTTTTCCGAGCCGATTCACCTGCGTGAACTGGTGCAGCACAACAAGGGCCACGAGCGCACCGTGCGCATGGCCCAGCGCATGCTGCGGGTACACTTTCGCAACCTCAAGACCGCGGTCATCGGCCCGGACATCTCGCACCGGCGCAACCTGGTCAAAGGCCTGGTCCACGATCCGCTGGTTCGCCAGGCCATCGCCGACGAGGCCGAACGCCAGAATATCCCCCTGGCCAAGGCCGAGGCCCAGGCCCTGCGCTATGGCAACGAGATCGCCTCGGACTACACCTATACGGCCATCCGCTTCCTGGAAGTGGTGCTCAGTTGGTTCTGGAACAAGATCTACGACGGCATCAAGGTCAATCACATCGAGCAGGTACAGGGCATCGCCCCGGGCCACGAGGTGATCTACGTACCCTGCCACCGCAGCCACATCGACTACTTGCTGCTGTCGTACCTGCTGTTTCGCAACGGCCTGACGCCGCCGCACATCGCCGCCGGCATTAACCTGAACATGCCGGTGATCGGCGGCCTGCTGCGCCGCGGCGGGGCGTTCTTCATGCGCCGTACCTTCAAGGGCAACCCGCTGTACACGGCGGTGTTCAACGAATACCTGCACACCCTGTTCACCAAGGGTTTCCCGGTGGAGTACTTCGTCGAAGGCGGCCGTTCGCGGACCGGGCGCATGCTCCAGCCCAAGACCGGCATGCTGGCCATTACCCTGCGCAGCTACCTGCGCTCCTCGCGCACGCCCATCGTCTTCGTACCGGTGTACATCGGCTACGAGCGCGTGCTTGAAGGCCGCACTTACCTGGGTGAACTGCGTGGCGCGAGCAAAAAGAAGGAGTCGATCTTCGACATCTTCAAGGTCCTGGGTGCCCTCAAGCAGCGCTTCGGCCAGGTGGCGGTCAACTTCGGCGAGCCGATTCGCCTCGGCGCCTTCCTCGACCAGCAACAACCGGGCTGGCGCGAGCAAGCCCATGCACCGCAGTTCCGCCCCGCCTGGCTGAACGAAACCACCTCGCGCCTGGGTGAAAAGGTCGCCCGCCACCTCAACGAGGCCGCGGCCATCAACCCGGTCAATCTCGCCGCACTGGCCCTGCTCTCGACCAGCCGGCTGGCCCTGGACGAGCGCGCCCTGGCGCGTGTGCTTGACCTCTACCTGGCCTTGCTGCGCCAGGTGCCCTACTCACCGCACACCACCCTGCCCGAAGGTGACGGCCTGGCCTTGATCAGCCACGTCAAGGGCATGGGCCTGCTGGCCGAACAGAGTGATGCGCTGGGCAAGATCCTGTACCTGGACGAACAGAACGCGGTGTTGATGACCTACTACCGCAACAACGTCCTGCACATCTTCGCCCTGCCAGCGTTGCTGGCGAGTTTCTTCCAGAGCAGCTCGCGCATGAGCCGCGAGCTGATCCTGCAGTACACCCGGGCGTTGTACCCGTACCTGCAATCGGAGCTGTTCATTCGTTGGGAGCTGGACGAGCTCGACGGCCTGATCGACCAGTGGCTGCAAGCCTTTGTCGACCACGGCCTGCTGCGCTTCGAGAACGGCGTGTACCTGCGCCCGGCGCCCAGCTCACGCCTGTTCGTGCTGCTGACCTTGCTGGCCCGGGCCATCACCCAGACGCTACAGCGCTTCTACATGGCCACCGCACTGTTGCTCAACAGCGGCCAACACACCCTCAGCGCCGAAGAGCTGGAAGACCTGTGCGTGGTCATGGCCCAGCGCCTGTCGATCCTGCACGGCCTCAACGCCCCGGAGTTCTTCGACAAGACCCTGTTCCGCCATTTCATCCAGACCCAGATCGAACAGGGCGTACTGCGCCCGGACACCAACGGCAAACTGGGCTACCACGAAAAACTCAGCGAACTGGCCGAAGGTGCTGCCAAGCGCGTACTGTCGGCCGAGGTTCGGCTGTCGATTCGCCAGGTTGCCCTGCACCGCAGCGAAGAGCACCCCGACGTACCGGCCTAGCACCGGTATGGTACCGGCATAGACCCTACCGGCCTGTGCCCTGGAGCAACACGACTTAACCCGGGTTGGTCGCCGCCTTGGCGGCTCCACCCACAAGGAGCTACTGATGAAAAAACTGTCCCTGATCCTGCTTGGCAGCCTGCTCGCCGCCTGCAGCAGCACCCCGCCCGCCTCCAAGGCCAGCCTCGACGGCGAGGTGTTCTACTTGCAGCGCATTGCCCTGCCACCGGCCGCCACCCTTAGCGTCAGCCTGCAGGACGTTTCACTGATGGACGCCCCGGCCGTAACGCTTGCCAGCCAGAGCGGCCCGGTCAAAGGCCAGGTTCCGCTGCCCTTTCATTTGAGCTACGACCCGGCCCAGGTCAAGCCTGGTCACCGCTACGCGGTCAGCGCGCGGATCGAGCTCGACGGCAAATTGCTGTTCATCAACACCGAACACCATGGCGTGCAGCTCGATGGCACCGACCCGCAACCGGTACGCATCAAGGTTGATGCCGTTCGTTGATTGATTGCCCGCTTTTGCATAAGGATGCTGCCATGTTACGCCCTGCCCTCACCTTTACCGGCCTGTGCGCCGGCCTGCTGTTTTCGGCCAGTGCCCTGGCACTGTCGCTGGGTGACCTCACGCAGAAAGACGCCTCCGCCGGCCTCAAGGATGCCCTGACCCAGGGCGCGCAAGTCGCCGTCAAGCAACTGGGCACGCCCGGTGGTTTCAGCGCCAACCCCGACGTGCGTATCGAGCTGCCTGGCAAACTGGGCAAGGCTGCCAAGACCATGAAGAAGTTCGGCATGGGGGCCGAGGTCGAGCAGCTGGAGGCCAGCATGAACAAGGCGGCCGAAGCGGCCGTTCCCCAGGCCCAGGCGCTGCTGGTCGATGCCGTGAAGAAAATGACCGTCGACGATGCCAAGGGCATCCTCGCAGGCGGCAACGACTCGGCCACCCAGTACCTGAGCAAGACCAGCCGCGAACAGATCCGCGCCAAGTTCCTGCCGATCGTCAAGCAGGCCACCGACCAGGTGGGCCTGGTCCAGCAGTACAACAGCTTTGCCGGGCAGGCAGCGGCCCTGGGCGTGGTGGATGCCAAGAGCGCCAATGTGGAAGGCTATGTGACCGAGCAGGCGCTCAACGGCCTGTTCGAGATGATTGCCAAGCAGGAAGAAAGCATTCGCCAGAACCCTGCAGCGGCGGCTACCAGCGTTGCCAAGAAGGTTTTCGGGGCCTTGTAATCGCATCGCGGGGCAAGCCCGCTCCTACGACAGGAGCGGGCTTGCCCCGCGATCACTCACCCCTTCTTGACCCTGAACCACGCGGCGTACAACGCCGGCAAGAACAACAGCGTCAACGCCGTGGCCACGATCAACCCACCCATGATCGCCACCGCCATCGGCCCGAAGAACACGCTGCGTGACAGCGGGATCATCGCCAGCACCGCCGCCAGCGCGGTCAGCACAATCGGCCGGAAGCGTCGCACGGTCGCCTCGATAATCGCCTGCCAACGATCCAGCCCCGCCGCAATGTCCTGTTCGATCTGATCGACCAGGATCACCGAGTTGCGCATGATCATCCCCGACAGCGCGATCGTCCCGAGCATCGCCACGAAACCGAACGGCTGGCGGAACACCAGCAGGAACAGGGTCACCCCGATCAACCCCAGCGGCGCGGTGAGGAACACCATCACCGTGCGCGAAAAGCTGCGCAGTTGCAGCATCAGCAAGGTCAACACGACCACGATGAACAGCGGCACGCCAGCGTTCACCGACTTCTGTCCGCGGGTGGAGTCCTCCACCGTGCCACCGACTTCCAGTAAATAGCCATCGGGTAGCTCGGCACGCACCGGATCAAGGGTCGGCAGGATCTGCTTGACCAGGGTCACTGGCTGTTCCTTGCCATAGATATCGGCACGCACCGTGACGCTAGGCAGGCGGTTGCGGTGCCAGATGATGCCTTCCTCGAAACCGTACTCAAGCGTTGCCACCTGCGACAGGGCCACACTCTGGCCGTTGTCGGTCGGTACTGCCAGGCTTGGCAAGTTGGCAAGTTCGGTACGCTCCTGCTGGGTACCGCGCAGGAGGATCTCGATCAGTTCGTTGTCTTCACGGAACTGACTGACCGACGACCCTGTGAGCGAGCTCTGCAGGAACTTGGCAAGGTTGGCGGTACTCACGCCCAAGGCACGGGCACGATCCTGGTCGATGTTCAGGTACACCACCTTGCTCGGTTCTTCCCAGTCCAGGTGGACGTTGACCACATGGGGGTTCTCGCGCACCTTGGCGGCGACCTTGCGCGCCAGGGCACGCACCTGCTCGATATGCTCGCCAGTCACCCGGAACTGCACCGGATAGCCCACGGGCGGGCCGTTCTCCAGGCGGGTGACGCGCGAGCGCAGGTCCGGGAACTGCTCGTCGAGGGTGGCAATCAGCCAGCTGCGCAGGGTTTCACGCTCTTCGATGGTCTTGGCCAGTACCACGAACTGGGCAAAGCTTGCCGCCGGCAACTGCTGGTCCAGCGGAAGGTAGAAGCGCGGCGAGCCGGTGCCGACATAGGCCACATAGTTGTCGATACCCGCGCGGTCCTTGAGCATGGCCTCCAGGCGCTTGACCTGATCGGCGGTATTGCTCAGCGAGGCACCTTCGGCCAGTTTCAGGTCGACCATCAGTTCCAGTCGCCCGGAGGCCGGGAAGAACTGCTGGGGCACGAAGCGAAACAGCAGAATGCTGCCGATGA
This sequence comes from Pseudomonas sp. JQ170C, assembly GCF_035581345.1. Lineage (NCBI taxonomy): Bacteria > Pseudomonadati > Pseudomonadota > Gammaproteobacteria > Pseudomonadales > Pseudomonadaceae > Pseudomonas > Pseudomonas sp. JQ170C. Next base: position 1,299,793 of record NZ_CP141608.1, on the reverse strand, counting down.
ACAGCGCGATGGTTGCGACGATGACGGTTTTGCGCCGCTCGACGCACCAGCCCACCACACGCCGCACACGCTGGTAGAACGGTGTGCCGTAGGGGTCCGGCCCGCCTTCGGCGGTGCCATGCTTGGCGGCATGCAGCTTGGCCAGGTCCGGCAACAGGCGCTCGCCCAGGTACGGCACAAACACCACGGCGGCAATCCAGGAGGCTACCAAGGCAATGGTGACCACCTGAAAGATCGAACGGGTGTACTCGCCGGTGCTCGACTGCGCCGTGGCAATCGGCAAAAAGCCTGCCGCCGTAATCAGGGTGCCGGTGAGCATCGGGAAGGCCGTGCTGGTCCAGGCGTAGCTGGCGGCCTTGATGCGGTCGAAGCCCTGCTCCATCTTGATCGCCATCATCTCGACGGCAATGATCGCATCGTCCACCAACAGCCCCAGGGCCAGCACCAGCGCCCCCAGAGAGATCTTGTGCAGGCCAATTCCCAGGTAGTACATGGTGGCGAAAGTCATGGCCAACACCAGCGGAATGGCCAGGGCCACCACCAGTCCGGTGCGCACACCGAGCGAAAAGAAGCTCACCAGCAACACGATCGCCAGGGCCTCGACCAGCACCTGGACGAACTCGCCCACCCCGGTTTTCACCGCCGCCGGCTGATCCGACACCTTGCGCAGCTCCATGCCAGCCGGCAAGTTGTGCGAGATGCGCTCGAACTCGGCTTCCAGGGCCTTGCCCAGCACCAGGATGTCGCCACCGGCTTTCATCGACACCGCAAGGCCGAGGGCGTCCTGCCCCATGAAGCGCATGCGTGGCGCGGGAGGGTCGTTGAAACCGCGACGCACCTGGGCCACATCACCGATACGGAAGGTGCGATCGCCAACACGGATGGGGAACTGCTCGATCTGCTCGACCGTGTCGAAGCGACCGCTCACCCGTAGCTGCAGGCGCTCGCTGGGGGTCTCGAAGAAGCCCGCGGTACTGACCGCGTTCTGTTCTTCCAGGGCCTGCTGCACAGCCGCCAGGGACAAGCCGAGGGTAGCCAGCTTGACGTTGGACAGCTCGATCCAGATCTTTTCATCCTGCAGCCCCAACAGCTCGACCTTGCCCACATCCTTGACCCGCTGCAGCTGGATCTGCACGCGGTCGGCATAGTCCTTGAGCACGGCGTAATCAAAACCTTCGCCGGTCAGCGCGTAGATGTTGCCGAAGGTGGTGCCGAATTCATCGTTGAAAAACGGCCCCTGGACGCCCGGCGGCAAGGTATGCCGGATATCGGCGACCTTCTTGCGGATCTGATACCACAGCTCGGGAATATCGGCCGAATGCATCGAGTCACGGGCCATGAAGGTGACTTGAGACTCACCCGGGCGCGAAAACGACAGGATCTTCTCGTACTCGCCGGTCTCCATCAGCTTCTTTTCGATGCGCTCGGTGACCTGGCGCGAAACTTCCTCGGCACTGGCGCCGGGCCAGATGGTGCGAATCACCATGGCCTTGAAGGTGAATGGCGGGTCTTCGCTCTGCCCAAGCTTGGTGTAGGACAGCGCGCCGACCAGCGCCAGGAGAATCATCAGGAACAGCACGATCTGCCGATTGCGCAGGGCCCAGGCGGAAAGGTTGAAACCCATCGGGACTTACTCCTTGGCCGCCAGATTCACCACACGATTGGAACGATCCACCGGACGTACCTGTTGCCCCTCCTGGAGCACATGCACGCCGGCCGCCACTACCCAGTCCGAAGCATTGAGGCCTTCGAGTACCGGCACTGTGTGTTCGCCATAAGCCCCAACCCGCACCGGTATACGCTTGAGGGTATTGTTGGCGTCCACACGCCAGACATAGGTCTGACCGTTCTCGGCCGTCAGCGCCGACAGTGGCACGGCCAGCGGCGCCCGCTCGGCATGCTGGATATACACCCGGGCACTCTGGCCCAGCTCTGCCGGCACCTTGCCGGCGGTGAAGGCAATGCGCGCGGCGAAGGTCCGCGAGCGCGGATCGGCCGAAGGCGACAGCTCACGAATACGCCCGGTAAAACGTTCATCGGGTTGCGACCAGAGCTCGACCGACACCGGCTGACCGACCTTGAAGCGGCCGAAGTGCTGCTCCGGCAGACCGATCAGCACTTCGCGCTCGCCATCGGCGGCCAGGGTGAACACGGTCTGGCCGGCGGACACCACCTGCCCGACCTCGACCTGACGCTTGGCGATCACACCGTCCTGGGAGGCGCGCAACACAGCGTATTCGGCCTGGTTGCCGGCCACGTCGTATTCGGCACGCACCTGCTTGAGCCGGGCCAGGCCGGCGCGATAGAGGTTTTCGGCATTGTCATACTGGGAATGGCTGACCATCTGACGGTCCAGCAGGGTCTTGTAGCGGTCGCGCTCGGCCTTGACCAGGGTCAGGTTGGCTTCAGCGGCGGCCAGTTGGGCGCGGCTGGCCTCCAGTTGCAGGCGCACATCCTGGGGGTCGAGCTGTGCCAGCGGCTGCTCGGCCTTGACCCGCTGCCCCTCTTCGACCAGGCGCTTGCTGACCTTGCCGCCAATACGGAACGCCAGCTCCGGCTCGAAGCGCGCGCGCACCTCGCCCGGGTAGCTGTCGGCAGCGGCGCTGGCCGGTTGCGGCTGCACCACCATGGCAGGACGCAGGGAGGTCTGCGGCGCACTTTCCTGCCCGCAGGCAGAAAGCAGCACGGCAAGGCCGATGGGCAGAGCGAGGGGCAAGGCATGGCGTAACATGAGGAATGACCTTTCGCGAGTGACGCTTTGAATATTTATACTGGCGGGTATATTAAATCAGGGAACCACAGCCGGGAAGCCGCGGCCCAAGAGAAAAAACGCATTAACGCGAATCCTTTATGACGATATCTGCCAGCCCCGGACGGGTCGGCGATGTACCATGTGCACCAACTGGAACCTGTACACGTACTCATGCCCAACGATCTCACCGCTCCCGTCGGCCCCGGCCGGCCCAAAGACCTGGCCAAGCGCCAGGCCATACTCGAGGCGGCCAAGCAGCTGTTTCTAACGCTTGGCTATGCCAGCACCAGCATGGATGCGGTCGCGACAGCGGCAGGTGTTTCAAAACTCACGGTCTACAGCCACTTCACCGACAAGGAAACGCTGTTTACCGCTGCCATCTCGGCAACCTGCACCGCGCAATTGCCGGAGTTGATCTTCGAGCTGCCTGACGGTGCGCCGCTGGAGCAGGTATTGCTCAACATTGGCTGCGGCTTCCAGGCGCTGATCAGCAGCGAGCAGTCCGTGCAACTGACGCGCCTGATCATGACCCTGGGTACCCAGGACCCCAAGCTCAGCCAGATCTTCTTTGAAGCCGGCCCATTGCGGGTGTTGCGGGAGATGGAGGCGTTGCTGCGACGCGTCGACCAGCGCGGGTTGCTGCGCATCGAGCATCCGGACAAAGCGGCTGAACACTTCTTCTGCCTGCTCAAGGGCGCGCCGAATTATCGCCTGCTGCTCGGCTACGCCCCTGCCCTGGACGCGGAGGCCGCCCAGGCCCATGTCGAGGAAGTGGTGGGAATGTTCCTGAGTGCCTATCGGCCCTGATCAGGCCTTGAGGGCTTTTTTCGGGTAGATGTCGTAGCGACTGGACTTGCCTTCCAGGCTATGGCTCGGCTTGGGCCCGTCGATGATCGGTGCCTTGCGCGGGCGCTTGACCACTACCCGGTGGCTGGCCAGGGCCAGCGCCGCTTCAAGCAGCGCCGGCGCATCCAGGTCGTCACCGACCAGGGGGCGGAATACGCGCATTTCCTTTTTCACCAGGGCGCTCTTGTCGCGGTGGGGAAACATCGGGTCGAGGTAGATCACCTGCGGCGGCTCGCCCTGCCAATTGCGCAGGTGCTCGATGGCATTGCCGGTAAGCAGCTGCATCCGCGCGACAATGGGGCCGACCTCGGCATCGCTGGCCGCCCGCGCCAGGCCATCCTGCAGCAGCGCGGCAACCAGCGGCTGGCGCTCGATCAGGGTCATCCGGCAACCCAGGCTGGCCAGCACGAACGCATCCTTGCCCAACCCCGCCGTGCAATCGAGCACTTGCGGGCGCACGCCCTGGGCAATGCCCACCGCCTTGGCGATCATCTGCCCGCTACCGCCGCCGAACATCCGCCGGTGCGCCGCCGCGCCTTCGACGAAGTCGACCCGCACCGGCCCCGGCGCCTGCGGGCCCAGTTGCTGGATCTGCAGGCCGTTGGCACCGACCTGCACGGCAAAGCCTGCCTTATCGTCCGCCAGCGGCAGGTCCAGGCGCTGCGCCCACTCATTGGCCTGGGCCTGATAGTCAGCTGTCAGTGCCTCGACCCGGATGCCGCCGTCCGCCAGTTGCTCCACCATCAAATCCTGTACTCAAAAAAATTAAATGATCGTCGGCCACGGCCGATATACGAAGTATTCGCTATTTTGCCAGACCTTCAGCGCCTGCGACTGCCATGACCGACATTCTTCAGCTCAGCTCAGGTTATTTATCGCCCGTCGGCAACTACGGGCGGCATAACACCCAGGCATTGGGTGGCGTCAGCCACCTGTGGCAGGACTTCTTTGCCCGCGCCCTGGCCGAGCAACAAGGTGAAGACGGCGACAGTGACAGCCCCGTCATCGAGCAGTACGACAAGCACACCGGCGAGCCGCTGGGCGGCAGCCAGGTACTGGCGCACATCCACAACCAGCGCCTGTGCAATGTGCTGGACACCGAGATCGCCCCGCCCGAACCCCTGTTCCTGCCGATTGCCGAATTTGAACCGGAACTGCTGGAGAAGCTCGCCCCGCCTTATAGCGATGCCGAGCTGATCGAACAGCAACGCCAGCTGGACATCAGCAACACCTGGGTGCGCCCGGTGGTCATGAGCCAGGGGCATCCGATTCCAGAGCCCGGCCCTGGCCCCACACCGAAGCCGCTGTACCTGCCGATCGCCGAGTTCGAGCTGGACCTGCTGGACAAGGCCGCCGAGCCCTTTGACGAGCCCACGTTGGCGGCCCAGCAATCAGCCCTGGATTTCGACAGCCGCTGGGCGCGGCCTGTAGTGCTGAACAACGTACGGATCGCCGCCTGAGTCAGCGGCACACCTGCCAGAAGCCCATGTCCAGATGAAAGTGGTTATGGTGGGCGGCGTTGTAGTCCGGCCCCAAGACCGTATTGAAGCTGTCGCAAGCCCCCGCATGCACCTCACGCAAGAACTGCGCCTTGGCGCCCTCGCCGCGCCAGTCCTTCAGCAGATTTATCCGCTGCCCATCGGCCAGGCGAAACCCGGCGATATCCAGAGCGTTGGCTGTGGCGTGCTGGCTGAGCCGACCGTCCTTGCGGTTGTAGACGTTGCGACAGGCAAAACTGCCCAGGTGATCGACCTGCACCACCGGCTGGGCAAAAGCGCGCTGGGCCGCCGGCTGCAAGGCATGACGCTCGAACAATGCATAGGCCACCGCCAGCGGGCAACTGGCCAGAAAACTGCTGCTCAGGCGCGCCGCGCCGCCTTCGACGCGTAACACATTTTCCAGCGGACAGGGCGCCTGGGCAGCGCTGTCAGCCTGCGGGCGATAGCGTAGACCGGAGGTGGCCAGCGCTTGGGCGCAGCGCTGCGGATCATCCTGCAAACGACCGAGCTTGTACGCCGTCAGCAGATTGGGCGGTTGGCGCACATCGAGCACGGCCCAGGGGTTCCAGGCGTCCAGCACACGCACGCCCTGGTACCAGGCGACAACGCCTGCCGCCACCAGCAACAGGCACAGCAGCAGGCCCTTGCCCATGGCAGATCAGCGCCTGAACAGCTGGTTCAACTGGGCGAACGGCAGCGCCTGTTCACCAAAGGTGAAGCTGCCCTGGTCCTGGATCTCCTGCGCTGCCCGGTAGAACGCCCCGTAGGCCGCGCGGGCCATGGAAGAACCGACACTGATGCGCCGCACGCCCAGGTCCTGCAACTGATTGACGCTCAACTGCACGCCGGCGAGCCCCATCAGCACGTTCACCGGCCTGGGCGCCACCGCCTGGACCACGGCCCGAATTTCTTCGGCAGTGCGCAGGCCCGGGGCATAGAGCACGTCAGCCCCCGCTTCGGCGAACGCCTGCAAACGGCCGATGGTGTCGTCCAGGTCCAGGCGCCCGTGCAGCAGGTTCTCGGCACGGGCGCAGAGCGTGAAAGGAAAGTCCAGGCTACGGGCCGCGGCCACGGCCGCTTCAACCCGCTCCACGGCATGGTGGAAGCTGTAGATGGGTTCATCCGGGTTGCCGCTGGCATCTTCAATAGAGCCGCCCACCAGGCCCGCCTGCGCGGCCTGGAGGATCGCTTCGGCGCAGCCTTTGGGGTCATCGCTGAAACCGTTCTCAAGGTCCGCGGCCACCGGCAAGGCGGTCGCATCGACGATGGCGCGGGCATTGTCCAGGGTTTCATCCAGGCTCAGCGCCCCTTCGGCGTCCGGGCGCCCCAATGAGAACGCCAGGCCTGCGCTGGTGGTCGCCAACGCCTCGAACCCCAGGCTCGCCAGCAGCTTGGCGGAGCCGGCATCCCAGGGATTGGGGATGACGAAAGCGGTGTCACGTTCATGCAGGGCTTTGAAGGCTTCGGCACGCAGGGTTTGTACATCCATGATCACGGCTCCCGGGCAGGCGGCAGGACGCGTTCAAAGCAGGCCGAGCTGTTCGGCCTCAGGCGTCCTGTCCAGTTCAGGCAAGGCCGCAAGTCCCGGCAGGCGCTCCATCAAACCCCGATGAAAACGCTGCGCCAGGGCCGCGGCCAGGCGGTTATCGGCAGTATGCAGGAAAACATAGGGGCTGCGACCTTCCTCGATCCAGGCAGCAACCTTGTCCAGCCATTGCAGTAGAAAGGGCTCATTGGCAGCCAGTTCCGGGTGGCCGATGAAGCGCACCTGCGGGTGCTGGCTGAAGGCGGTGGGGCGCGGTGGCACCCGCGGCTTTTTCGACTGGGCATGGAGCACGCCCGGATCACGAGAGGTGCAACTGAACAGTGCCCGCGGGTCCAGGCAGATGCGCTCTACGCCACGGTCGAGCAGCAGGCGGTTGAGCAACCGCTCCTCATCGCCCTTGGCAAAGAACGCCTGGTTGCGCACCTCGACGGCAATGGGCACGTCGACCTCATCGAGAAACGTCACCAGCTCCCCCAACCGCGCCGGCCCGAAGGTCGCCGGCAGTTGCAGCCAATAGGGGGCGACCCGTGCACCCAGGGGCTTGAGCAGTTCAATGAAGGTCTGTGCCGCCGTCAGTTGCCCGTGCAGGTCGCCGCCATGGCTGATATCGCCGGGAAACTTGGCGGTGAAGCGAAAGTGCGCAGGCATGATCTGAGCCCAGCGCTCGATGGTCGCCGGGGCCGGGCGGGCATAAAAGGTGGTATTGCCTTCTACGGCGTTGAACACCTGGCTGTAGAGGCTTAGAAATTCGCCGCTCTTGGCGTCAGCGGGATACAGGTACTCGCGCCAGGCGTTTTCACTCCAGGACGGGCAACCGAGAAAATAGGGAAGCGTGGACAGACTCATCCATCAAATGTACAGGTCCAGCCCCAGCACTTCCATCTCCCAATCCACGAAGCCTGCAGTCGTCAGGTAGCTGGCCAGGGCCTTGGCTGTGCGTTTGTTGCAGGCGCGGGGGAAGATCATGTCCTGCGGGCGGGCGGGCAATCCAGCGGTACGCGCCTGGCCAGTGCTGGCCTGAGGCTGCACCTCGTATTCGCCGGGCAGATCCTCGTCCACGTCATCGCTGCGGGCCGGCGCTTTGCGCGGGGTACGCTTGATGGGATAGGACTGTGAGGAAAATCCGTCGATGCGCATGGCGATCTACTCAGGACCATTGATGGCAATTTAACAGCATCAGAGATCCTTCGCTAATCCCCGACTGATAACTGGACCACAGTCTAGGCAAAAGGTTTTATTTGCCCTGGGAATAACCGACGAGCTGCACTCAACGCGCTTTTGGCGTGGCCACGTTGTCGCGCAGGTATACCGGCTGGGCCTGGTCGGCGGGGATGGCTTCGCCGCGCTGCCAGGCGAAGGTGGCCAGGGTCAGCAAGTCCTGGGCATGGGGCAAGAGGCTTGCATCCTGGCCGCTCAGGGCCACCGGGATACGCTCGGCGTAGCCCCAGCCGGTGCCTGCACCAAACCAGTCGCCCTTGGCATCCGCTGGCAAAACGGCCTGCTCCGGGGGCAGCACCGCTTCGCTGCCCACCAGGCGCATTTCACCGCCAACGTCCTGATAGCAGCCCCAATACACCTCATCCATGCGCGCATCGATGGCGGCGGCCACCTGGTGCACGCCCTGCTCGCGCAGGGCCCGCTGGGCCAGTACCGCCAGGTTGGACACCGGCAACACCGGCCGCTCCAACGCAAAGGCCAGGCCCTGGACCACGCCGATGGCGATACGCACACCGGTGAAGGCACCCGGCCCACGGCCAAAGGCAATGGCATCGACCGCCGCCAGCGTGGTGCCGGCATCCGCCAGCAGTTGCTGGATCATCGGCAGCAGCTTCTGTGCGTGCAGGCGCGGGATCACCTCGTAGTGACTGGAAACCTTGCCGTCATGCAGCAAGGCGACAGAGCAGGCTTCAGTGGCGGTATCCAGGGCCAACAAGGTGGTCATCGGTGTATCCAGGCGTAAGAAAAAAGAGCGGCATTATAAACAACAACGGCCCGCAAGCGGGCCGTTGTCTGCACTACCGAGCGTCAATCAGCTCAATGCAGCCAGCACCTTGGCGGTGATGGCTTCAACCGAGCCCACGCCTTCGATGTGTGCATAGGCAGGCTTGCCGCCATTGGCAGCCGACAGCTTCTGGTAGAAGTCCACCAGCGGCTTGGTCTGCTCGTGGTAGACCGCCAGGCGATGACGCACGGTTTCTTCGGTGTCGTCTTTACGCTGAACCAGCGCTTCGCCAGTGACATCGTCCTTGCCTTCCGCTTTCGGCGGGTTGTAGACCACGTGGTAGACGCGGCCGGAACCTTCGTGAACGCGGCGACCGGCAATACGCTGAACGATTTCTTCGTCTTCGACGGCGATCTCGATCACGGCATCCAGCTCGACGCCATTGGTTACCAGGGCTTCAGCCTGAGGAATGGTGCGCGGGAAACCGTCGAACAGGAAGCCGTTCGCGCAGTCAGGCTGGGCGATGCGGTCCTTGACCAGGTTGATGATCAGCTCGTCGGAAACCAGCTTGCCAGCGTCCATGATCGCCTTGGCTTCCAGGCCCAGCGGGGTGCCGGCCTTGACAGCGGCGCGCAGCATGTCGCCAGTGGAGATTTGCGGAATGCCGAATTTTTCGGTGATGAACTTTGCCTGAGTACCTTTACCGGCCCCGGGAGCTCCCAGCAGAATCACGCGCATATTGTGCTCCTCATTTTTGTAAGCAAATCAATGGAGTCGGCGCAGAGGGCCAAGTCCGGAATTTGGGTAATGACCACAAATCGGTCAAAAGGCTGCTCAAGATACACAGCGCCTTCAAGCCACACAAGCGGTCGAAAGTCGGAAAAAACCACTCACATCGGCTGCACAAAGCACAGGTTGCGCCGAGCGCAACCTATTGCTTTGCAAGCAATCTCCCCTCCTTGCGACACCCATCGGCGACCGTTCCGCCCCCTTCAACCGGTATTGCGCAAACCTGCTGCAATACCGGCCACCGTGACCAGCAAGGCCTGCTCCAGCGGGCTATCCAGAGCGGCTTCGCGCACACGGGAGCGGGCCAGCAGCTCCGCCTGCAATAGATGTAGCGGGTCCAGGTAGGTGTTGCGCAAGCGGATGAACTCCAGGGTCTCGGGGCTGTGCGCCAGTAGCACCGGCTGCCCGGTCAAGCCCAGCACCACCTGGCACGCCTGCGACAATAGGTCGCGCAAATGTGCACCTAAAGGTCGCAGTTGTGGTTGCACCAGACGTTCGTCGTAGGAGCGGGCAATTTCGGCATCGGCCTTGGCCAGGACCATTTCCAGCATGTCGATACGGGTGCGGAAGAACGGCCACTGCTCACGCATTTGCGCCAGCAGTTCGCCCTGCCCCCGTGCCAGTGCATTGGTCAGTGCCGCCTCCCAGCCGAGCCAGGCCGGCAACATCAGGCGGGTCTGGGTCCAGCCGAAAATCCACGGGATTGCCCGCAGGCTTTCGATGCCACCGGCACGGCGCTTGGCCGGCCGACTGCCCAGCGGCAGGCGACCCAGCTCTTGCTCCGGGGTGGACTGGCGGAAGTACTCGACGAACTCGGGGTTGTCGCGCACCACGCCACGGTAGGCCTTGACCCCGTCCGCGGCCAGCTGGTCCATCAGCTCGCGCCAGGCTGGCTGCGGAGGGGGTGGCGGCAACAGAGTCGCTTCGAGCACGGCGGCCAGGTACAGGTTGAGGTTCTGCTCGGCAATGTCCGGCAAGCCGAACTTGAAGCGGATCATTTCACCCTGCTCCGTAGTCCGGAAGCGCCCGGCCACCGAACCCGGCGGCTGCGAAAGGATCGCCGCATGCGCCGGGCCGCCGCCTCGTCCCACGGTGCCGCCACGGCCGTGAAACAGCAGCAATTCGACCTGCTGCTCGCGACAGATGCGCACCAGGGTTTCCTGGGCGCGGTACTGGGCCCAGGCAGCGGCGGTAGTTCCGGCATCCTTGGCCGAATCGGAATAGCCGATCATCACTTCCTGCGGGCCATGCAAGGCGCTGCGATAGCCTGGCAGGCCAAGCAGGCGCTCCATGACCGGGCCGGCGTTGTCCAGGTCAGCCAGGGTCTCGAACAGCGGCACCACGCGCATGGGGCGCAGCACGCCGGCTTCCTTGAGCAGCAACTGTACGGCCAGGACGTCGGAGGCGGCCCCGGCCATGGAAATGACATACGAGCCCAACGACGCCGCAGGCGCCGCAGCGATCTCGCGGCAGGTGGCGAGCACTTCGGCGGTGTCGGCCTCGGGCTTGAAGTAACTGGGCAGCAGTGGGCGGCGGCTGTTGAGTTCCTGCTGGAGAAAGGCAATGCGCGCCTCCTCGTCCCAGTCGCCATAGCGGCCCAGGCCGAGGTAGTCGGTGATTTCGCTCAGTGCAGCGGTGTGGCGCGCTGCATCCTGGCGCACATCCAGACGTACCAGAAACAGGCCGAAGGTCACCGCCCGACGCAAGCAGTCGAGCAGCGGCCCGTTGGCGATCACGCCCATGCCACAGGCATGCAGCGACTCGAAACACAGGTGCAGGGGCTCGAACAGGTCGTGGTTGTCGTGCAGCACCTGGGCAGAAGGTGCTTGGGGCGCCGTCAAGGCGCTGTGAGCCCAGGCACGGGTTTCGCGCAGCCGATCACGCAATTGCTTGAGCAGCACCCGGTACGGTTCGGCGCACTCGCCTACCCTGGTGCGCAGCGCCTCGCTGGCCTGCTGCATGGACAACTCCGCAGCCAGGGCGTCGATGTCGCGCAGAAACAGGTCGGCGGCCATCCAGCGCGCCAGCAACAGCACCTCACGGGTGACAGGTGCAGTGACATTGGGGTTGCCATCGCGGTCACCGCCCATCCAGGACGCGAAGCGAATCGGCGCCGCCTCCAGCGGCAGGTGCAGACCGGTGGCGGCATGCAGGGCCTTGTCGACCTTGCGCAGATGATGAGGGATGGCCTGCCAGAGCGAATGCTCGATCACGGCGAAGCCCCATTTGGCTTCGTCCACCGGCGTTGGTCGGGTGCGGCGAATTTCCTCGGTATGCCAGGCTTCGGCGATCAGCCGTTGCAGGCGTTCGCGGATCTGCTCGCGCTCGGCCGGCATCAGGTCGCGGTGGTCCTGGGCAGCCAGCTGTGCGGCGATGGCATCGTACTTCTGGATCAGCGTACGGCGCGCCACTTCGGTCGGGTGCGCCGTCAGCACCAGCTCGATGTTCAATTTGCCCAGCTGACGCGCCAGGGCATCGTCGCCGTGCCGCTCGGCCTTGAGCCGCGCCAGCAACTCGGGCAGCACCCGGTCCTCGAAGGGATCGGCCTGGCCGGCATCGCGACGGCGTATCAACTGGTATTGCTCAGCGATGTTGGCCAGGTTGAGGAACTGGTTGAAGGCGCGTGCCACCGGCAGCAGTTCGTCTTCTGCCAGGTCATCGAGGGTCGAACTCAACTGCTCGGCGCTGCCACTGCGGTCCGCCTTGGCACTGCGGCGGATGTCCTCGATCTTTTGCAGGAACGCTTCACCGTACTGCTCGCGCACGGTGTCCCCCAACAACTCACCCAACAAATGAACATCTTCACGCAAGCGCACATCGATATCAGTCATCAGCCTTGTCTCCGGCATTCCTGGAAAACCGCTCTAGCCCCAGAGTGCCCCACTACCGGTCGTGCTTTCAAGGCAGACCAAAGCCTGCACAGTAGCTACGCTCAAATCAGGTACATAGCGTTGATGAGGTGATCATGAAAATCCGCGAGCTTGCCCAGCACTGGGAACAGAACGCCAAAGGCCGCCTGAGCCCTACCGGTCACGTCCTGCACCTGGACGTGGAGTCGGCGGCACGCCTGGCCGCTCTCACCGAGATGTACCCCAAGCGCCGCCCGGAAGAGCTGCTGGGCGAACTGTTGGGCGCAGCCCTTGAAGAACTGGAAGCAAGCTTTCCGTACGTGCAGGGCCACCAGGTGATCGCCACCGACGAAGAAGGCGACCCACTGTATGAAGACATCGGCCCGACCCCGCGTTTTCTTGCCCTGTCACGCCGCTACCTGCATGACATGAGCAGCCGCAAGGACGAATCAACCCACTGATTTCCCCCGCCTTTTTTCCATCCTTCGAGCGCCCGCGCGGGCGCTCGCGTACCACCGCCCGCCTGCAAAGTTCCGAAAAAAATCGACTGACCGATCAGTCAGTAAAAGCCGCGATCATGCGGGAAATTTTTCTGAACTATTGAAAAAACGCCTCGGTCACACCCTGTAACCATCATGGCAAAGCCCACCTGGACTCGGGTTGATGGCAGTGCTCGAGACCGGCGGGTCGCGCCAATGGAATGTTACGGAATTCGTTGTTCATCAGGAGTGATCCAATGGAGTTGACCACTATGAAGACCCGCACCGCTAACACCCCGTCCACCCCCTTGCGCGGGCTCAAACTCGCCGCGCTGGCACTGGGCAGCAGCCTGGTCCTGGCCGGTTGTGCCGGCAACCCGCCCACCGAGCAGTTCGCCGTGACCCAATCGGCCGTCAATGCGGCGGTGAGTTCCGGCGGTACCGAGTTTGCCGCCGTGGAAATGAAAGCGGCCCAGGACAAGCTCAAGCAAGCCGAAATCGCCATGCACGACAAAAAGTACGACGACGCCAAGCTGCTCGCCGAGCAGGCCGAGTGGGACGCCCGGGTTGCCGAGCGCAAGGCTCAGGCCGCCAAGGCCGAGAAGGCTGTGAAAGATGCCCACGAGGGCGTCCAGGACTTGCGTGAGGAAGGTATGCGCAGCACCCAGTGAGGCTGCGCTGTCGACCCGAGCATTGGTATTCGATCAAAGGATGAACATTATGCGTAAACACATCTTTATCCCCGCCCTCCTGGCCATGAGCGTTGGCCTGGCCGCCTGCTCCACGCAGCCGAACGCCAATCTGGAATCGGCCCGGACCAACTTCTCGACCCTGCAGAGCAACCCACAGTCGAGCAAAGTCGCCGCCCTGGAAACCAAAGAGGCCCAGGACTCGTTGAACAAGGCCGACAAGGCCTACATGGACAAGCAAGACGAGAAGAAAGTCGATCAGCTCGCCTACCTGACCAACCAGCGTATTGAAGTGGCCAAGCAGACCATCGCCCTGCGCACGGCCGAGGCCAACCTCAACAACGCTTCCGATCAGCGCGCCCAGGCAAGGCTCGATGCCCGCGATGCGCAGATCAAAAAGCTGCAGGACAGCCTCAACGCCAAGCAGACTGACCGGGGCACCCTGGTGACCTTTGGCGATGTGCTGTTCGATTTCGACAAGGCCAACCTCAAGAGCAGCGCCTTGCCCAACGTCACCAAGCTGGCGCAGTTCCTCCAGGAAAACCCTGACCGCAAGGTGATCGTCGAGGGCTATACCGACAGCAAGGGCAGCGCCAACTACAACCAGTCGCTGTCTGAGCGCCGCGCGGCTGCGGTACGCATGGCCTTGGTGAGGGCTGGGGTCGATCCTGCGCGGATCGTGTCCCAGGGGTACGGCAAGGAGTTTCCGGTGGCCGACAACGCGAGCACCTCGGGCCGGGCGCAGAATCGTCGGGTGGAAGTGACGATCTCCAATGACAACCAGCCAGTGGCGCCGCGTACAGTAAGCCAGGCGCATTGATGAAATGATCGCGGGGCAAGCCTGTAGGAGCGGGCTTGCCCCGCGATTGCGTTATTCCTGGACCTGCTGCGGCGTTTCCTGCCCAAGGCAGCGCACCGCCTGCTTCTTGCTGTCCACCAGCACACCGGTCAGGCCCTTCTGCGACATATCAAACAGCACCAGCACGCCATCGACACACTGGGCTACCTGGTTGGCCGGTTTGAGCGAGATCTTGTAGTCCTCCCCCGGCACGGTCTTGAGCATGGTGAAGTCGCTCAACAGCAGTGCATCCTCAGGCTTGGCAAAGTGCAGGTAGCCGTAATACCACAAGGCACAGACAGTACCGATGATGCTGCACACACCGGTGATAATCAGGGGAATCGCGTTACGTTCTTCACTCATTGTGACGTCTCGTCAGGGTAATTGGGGACTTCGGCCAGGCGCCGCAATCCATTGAAATGTTCGGGGTCGTCGAGGAACCGCAGCATGACCTGGCGCCAGGTACGGTCGCCAAACGTCTGCACATGACCGCCCCGGGTCAGCTGCAGCACCCGTGGTGGTGGCGCAGCCTGATACAACTGGATGCCGTTGGCCAGTGGCACAATCGGGTCGTCGATGCTGTGGAAGAACAGCTTGGGCGGTGTCTTGATCCGGGCGATCGAATGAATCGCACTGTCACCGTCCGGCACCAGCCATGACAGCGGCACCTGCAACGGCCAGGTCAACCACGAGGTGCTCAGGGCAAAGCGCCCAACCTGGCGGTAGCTGGCCGGCACGCCGTCAAAGACCAGCGCCTTGAAGCGCCGGGCTTGCTCAGGATGCTGGGCCAGGTAGTGAATGGCCATGGCGCCGCCCAGGCTTTGCCCAAGCAGCACCTGAGGCTTGCCTTGTACTTCAGGGGCTTTGTCCAGCCAGTCCAGCGCGGCGGCGATGTCCTGATAGACCTCGGGCAATGCCGGCTTGCCCTGGGACAGGCCATACCCGCGGTAGTCCAGCATCAGTACCTGATAGCCCTGCTTGGGCAACCACCAACTGCCGCCCAGGTGCCACGCCAGGTTACCGCCGTTGCCGTGCAGGTGCAGCACCGTGCCCTTGACCTCCACACCCGGCTTGGCCGGCAGCCACCACCCGTGCAGGCGCGTGCCGTCGGCTGCCGTCAGGGTGACGTCGCGGTATTCAAGCCTGGCTTTCTCAGGTGTGAACGGCTGGCCCGGCTCCGGATAGAACAGCAACGAACTGCAGCCGCCCAGACTCAGCAACACCAGCAACAGGCCCAGGGGCCTGCGCCATGGGTCAGAGAATGTTCGAGTAGTCGGCTTCAATCCGGTCCAGGCTCAGGTGGTTGAGGAAGTTGGAGAAACACATCCAGGCCGACAGCGCATTGAGGTCGCGAAACTGCTCCGGCAGGTACTTGGGCGGCTCCACCAGGCCTTCATCGACCAGTTGGCGCAGGGTGCGCATGTCTTCAAGCGTGGTCTTGCCGCAGAACAGCAAGGGGATCTGTTCGAGCTTGCCCTTGCGCACGGCCAACTGAATATAGTTGTAAACCATGATGAAGCCCTTGAGGTAGGACAAGTCTTTAGTGAACGGCAGCCCGTTGGGCACCGAGCCACGGAACACCCGGCTGGCATTGCCGTAGCTTTCCGGCATACCGAAGCCCTGAGCGCGGAAGAACTCGTAGACCTGCATGAAGTCGGCGCCCTCCTCGACCATGTGGATGGCCCGGGTGCGGTTGGTCAGCTTGCGCAAGCGGCTGGGGTAGGAGGCAAAGGCAATCACCTCCATCAGGATCGCCAGGCCTTCCTGGGTCACGGTCGACGAGGGCGGGCCCTTGGCCAGGAAGGTGCAGATCGGCTGGTTCAAGCCGTTGAGGGTGGTGCCTACGTGCACCAGCCCTTCATGGACTTCGAGGGCACGCACGTCACGGCTGTTGAACATGGCATCGGCGCGAATCTTGATGTAGTCGGCGCCTGCGGCAGCATCGGCAACGATACCGTCGGACTCGAAGACCCGAATGGTGTCTTCCGCTTCATTGAACACTTTGTTCAAGCGCCGCTGGAGCATCTCCACGGCCTGCTTGGCCGTCAGGTCCTTCGGCTCGTCCTTGAGATCGCCACGGCCATCAATGTTGTTCAGGTAATCCGAAAGCATCAGGCCCAGGTCCGCCAGGGTCGGATCACCGGCATGAAAGGCATCGGACGCCGCCCCGTACAGCTCCTGGGAAATCAGGCCGAAATCCTCGGTGCCGCGCGCTTCGAGCATGCGCACCACCATGCGGTACTCCTTGCACATGCGCCGCATGATCTGCCCGACCGGGTTGAACTGGCCCAGTTGGCGGGTGATATCGCGCTCGATGTTCTGGAACTCGAGCTTGACCGCACTGGAATCGAACGACAGCGGCCGCCCCTGATAATAGGCGCGATCCACCGCCGGCATCTCCTTGCCCTTGGCCTTGAGAAAGCCCTGGCGGATGTTGTCGTCCCACTTCACCGCATCGAGTACGCGTATCGGGGTTTGTGCCAGGACAATGCGGTCAGACAGGGCACGTATCGTCTGCTGGTACTCGTCCACCCTACTCTCCTTGAATAATCTTGATTACTTGCCGGCCCGCTGGAACCGCGCCACTTCGATAAACAGGTCGGAGTTGGCCGGGTCGTCCAGATAAGCCAGGACACGCTCGGCCGGGCTGTCGATCAGCACGCCCTCGCCATTGTCCTCGGGCACCTCGTAGGTGCGACCGCTGAGTTCTTTCTTCTCCACGGCCTGGTTCACCTGTTCGACGTCGAGGTTGTAGACCACCAGCTCCTTGCCGTCGATGACCTCGAAGCCGCCGATCAGGAAGTTGCCGCCCAGGCGCTTGGGCACGCCCGCCGAGAGGTACCAGCGGTTGCCGTGCCTTGAGACGGTAAAGGCGTACTCATCACGTTTCTTGTCCTTGCCGATGGCCACCGCCTTGTAGGCGTTACCACCGCTGCGGCTGATCTGCAGGGTCAGGGGCTCACCCCAGGCGTCCTTGCTCGACCACTTTCCGAGCAAAGCCTTGGGCGCCGCTTCATTGGCCGGCATCGGCTCGTTGAAGGTCACCAGACAACCGCCAAGCAGCAGGAACGACAACGCCAACAACAGACTTCTGGCTTTCATCGGGTTCTCCTTGAAATGGGGCCGCGCCTCACACGTCAGCCAGCACCAGGTGCATGTACCGGGTAAGGATAGCGAGCATCTGTGCTTGCGCATCGGCACGTGAGCCGTCGAGCAGCCCCTGATATTCCATCTGCTCGATAATCGCCGTCAACACCAGCGCATCCTGCTGTGGCTGGCGCGAGCCCACGACCTGAAGCAATTGGCAGGTGCCACGCAACAGAATCTGCTCGTGCAGCCTGACCAGTTCGGCCAGACGCGGGCACAGCAATGCCTCCTGGCGAAACGCCTGCTCTGCCATGAGAAAGTCGCGACGGTTGTGCAACTGGCGCTGCACATAATCGGCGGTCATCTTCGCCACCTCATCGGCCAACCGCGCCCGCCACTGCAGGCTACCGTCGCCCTGGGACAAGAGCTGACGCAGCACCACCTCGGTGTTTTCCCATAGCTTGGCCATGTACGCCGCACTGCGTTCCACGTACTGGGCGAAGGTGTCGGTGAGCAGGTCTTCGATGTCCTTGAAGTAGTAAGTGGTCGCCGACAGCGGCACGCCCGCTTCGGCTGCCACCGCGCGGTGGCGCACCCCGCGCACGCCATCGCGCACGACAATCCGCATGGCCGCATCGAGGATGTCCTGGCGACGCTGTTCACTGCCCAGGCGGCTGGCCTTGCGCCCCTGGTACTGCACGCTTTCGGCGACCGCCGTGGCAACGTCGGCCGCACCTTGTTGAGCCATTGCAGGAGTCACTGCAGGTTCTCTCCCAATGAATTGGAACGGATGAAGAGGTTTTCTTCAGGCATGAAAAAGCCGCCTCGTAAGGCGGCTTGTTCAGATCACTCAGGCCTGTGGACGCATGTGCGGGAACAGGATCACGTCGCGGATCGACGGCGAGTTGGTCAGCAGCATCACCAGGCGGTCGATACCGATACCTTCACCGGCGGTTGGCGGCATGCCGTATTCCAGGGCACGGACGAAGTCGGCGTCGTAGTGCATGGCTTCGTCGTCACCGGCGTCCTTGTCGGCCACCTGGGCCATGAAGCGCTCGGCCTGGTCTTCCGCGTCGTTGAGCTCGGAGTAGGCGTTGGCGATCTCGCGGCCACCGATGAACAACTCGAAGCGGTCGGTAACGTTCGGGTTCTCGTCGTTGCGACGGGCCAGTGGCGACACTTCAAACGGGTACTGGGTAATGAAGTGCGGCTGCTCCAGCTTGTGCTCGACCAGCTCCTCGAAAATCATCACCTGCAGCTTGCCCAGGCCTTCAAAGCCCAGGACCTTGGCACCGGCCTTCTTGGCGATGTCGCGGGCTTTGTCGATGTCGTTCAGGTCGTCAGCGGTCAGCTCGGGGTTGTACTTGAGGATCGAGTCGAACACCGACAGGCGCACGAACGGCTCGCCGAAGTGGAACACTTTGTCGCCGTACGGCACGTCGGTGCTGCCCAGGACCAGCTGAGCCAGTTCGCGGAACAGCTCCTCGGTCAGGTCCATGTTGTCTTCGTAGTCGGCGTAGGCCTGGTAGAACTCGAGCATGGTGAACTCGGGGTTGTGCCGGGTCGAAACACCTTCGTTACGGAAGTTGCGGTTGATCTCGAAGACTTTCTCGAAGCCACCGACCACCAGGCGCTTGAGGTACAGCTCCGGCGCGATACGCAGGAACATGGCCATGTCCAGGGCGTTGTGGTGAGTCTCGAACGGCTTGGCTGCGGCACCACCTGGGATGGTCTGCAGCATCGGCGTTTCCACTTCCAGGAAGTCACGCTTGATCAGGAAGTTGCGGATATGGTTGATGACCTGCGAGCGCACGCGGAAGGTGTCGCGCACTTCTTCGTTGACCATCAGGTCGACGTAGCGCTGGCGGTAGCGCTGCTCGGTGTCGGTCAAGCCGTGGTGCTTGTCGGGCAGCGGGCGCAGCGACTTGGTCAGCAGGCGCACGTTGGTCATCTCGACGTACAGGTCGCCCTTGCCGGAACGGGCCAGGGTGCCTTCGGCGGCGATGATGTCGCCCAGGTCCCAGGTCTTGACGGCGGCCAGGGTTTCTTCCGGCAGGGTCTTGCGGTTGACGTAGACCTGGATGCGCCCGGTCATGTCCTGGATCACCATGAACGAGCCACGGTTGAGCATGATGCGGCCGGCAACCTTGACCGGAATCGCTGCAGCTTCCAGCTCTTCCTTGGTCTTGTCGACATACTGTTTCTGCAAGTCGTTGCAGTAGCTGTCACGGCGGAAGTCGTTGGGGAAGGCATTGCCCTTGGCACGCTCGGCAGCAAGCTTTTCCTTGCGCAGGGCGATCAGGGTGTTTTCTTCCTGTTGCAGGTCTTGCGGATCGAGTTTGAGGTCGCTCATGTCGTCACATTTTCCATCACGGGTTCATTGTCCCAGGCCGGGGCCGGGATCGCGGGGCAAGCCCGCTCCTACGCTGGAGCGGACTGCCCGCGGCATCTTTGTCGCGGTTACAGCCCCTGCTTGAGGCTGGCTTCCAGGTATTCGTCGATATCGCCGTCGAGCACCTTGTCGCAGTCGCTGCGCTCGATGTTGGTGCGCAGGTCTTTGATCCGCGAGGCGTCGAGCACGTACGAACGGATCTGGTGACCCCAGCCGATGTCCGACTTGCTGTCTTCCAGCGCCTGGGAAGCGGCACTGCGCTTCTGCATTTCCAGCTCGTACAACTTGGCCCGCAGCATTTTCATGGCGGTGTCTTTGTTGGCGTGCTGGGAGCGTTCGTTCTGGCAACTGACCACGGTGTTGGTCGGTACGTGGGTGATACGTACCGCCGAGTCGGTGGTGTTTACGTGCTGACCACCGGCGCCCGAGGAGCGGTAGGTGTCGATGCGCAGGTCCGACGGATTGATCTCGATCTCGACCTTGTCGTCGATCTCGGGCGATACGAACACGGCCGAGAACGAGGTGTGGCGGCGGGCGCCGGAGTCGAACGGGCTTTTGCGCACCAGGCGGTGCACGCCGATTTCGGTACGCAGCCAGCCGAAGGCGTACTCGCCCTTGATGTGCACGGTGGCACCCTTGATGCCGGCGACTTCGCCTTCGGACAGTTCCATGATGGTGGCGTCGAAGCCACGCTTGGCCGCCCAGCGCAGGTACATGCGCAGCAGGATGTTGGCCCAGTCCTGGGCTTCGGTGCCGCCGGAACCGGCCTGGATGTCCAGGTAGGCGTTGTTCATGTCCATTTCGCCGCTGAACATGCGACGGAATTCCAGCTGGGCGAGGGAGGCTTCAAGGCCTTCGAGCATCTCGACGACATCGTTGACGGCGCTTTCGTCGTCCTCTTCAACGGCCATGTCGAGCAGTTCGCGCGCATCGGCCAGACCGCTGGACATCTCGTCCAGGGTCTCGACGATCTGTGCCAGCGCAGAACGTTCGCGGCCCAGTTCCTGGGCGTATTCGGGCTTGTTCCAGACGTTTGGATCTTCAAGCTCGCGGTTGACTTCGATCAGGCGCTCATGCTTTTGATCGTAGTCAAAGATACCCCCGAATTGATTCGGAACGCTCGGTCAGGTCCTTGATGGTATTCAGGATCGGGTTGATTTCCATGGTCGGCAGCTCTCGTGCGTATTCTGTAGAAAAGCCGGAGAGTATAACCGAGTATGTATCGCCACGGCAGCCCGCCGGGCGGTAGATGTGAAGGCGGGCTTGTTGAGGGAATGGGCTTGTTGTGGGTGGGAGCGGGCTTGCCCCGCGACAGCGATCTGTCAGCCACACCGCTATCGCGGGGCAAGCCCGCTCCTGCACAGGTCAGTCTATGCCCACCTGGTTGCGGCCGTTGTGCTTGGCCAGGTACAGGCCTTTGTCCGCGGCCGAAATCAGCTGCCGGCAATGGCTACCAATGCTCGGCGTGTGGGTGGCCAGGCCGATGCTCACGGTCAGGCTGGAGCCTGCCTCGGGCATGTTGTGGGGAATCTGCATCGCCTCGACGCTCTGGCGCAACTTTTCAGCCACCAGGCGCGCACCGCCCGGCGAGGTGTTGGGCAACACCAGGGCGAATTCTTCGCCGCCGTAGCGGGCCGGCAGGTCGCTTGGGCGCGCGCAGGAGTTGCGAATGGCCTCAGCCACCTTGCGCAGGGCTTCGTCACCGGCCAGGTGGCCGAAGTTGTCGTTGAACGACTTGAAGTAGTCGACGTCGATCATCAGCAAGGACAGCTGGGCCTGCTCACGCATGGCACGGCGCCATTCCAGCTCCAGGTACTCATCGAAATGACGACGGTTGGAAAGCCCGGTCAGGCCGTCGGAGTTCATCAACCGCTGCAGCACCAGGTTGGTGTCGAGCAGCTGTTGCTGGCTGACACGCAGGGCGCGGTACGCCTCGTCACGCTGCAGCAGCGTCATATAGGAACGGGAGTGGTAACGGATGCGCGCTACCAGTTCGATGTTGTCCGGCAGCTTGACCAGGTAATCGTTGGCACCGGCGGCAAAGGCCGCGCTCTTGACCAGCGGGTCTTCCTTGGTCGACAGAACGATGATCGGGATGTCCTGGGTGGCCGGGTTGTTGCGGTACTCGCGCACCAGGCTCAGGCCGTCGAGGCCCGGCATGATCAGGTCCTGGAGGATCACCGTGGGCTTGATCCGCATTGCCTGCGCCACCGCCTGGTGTGGGTCGGCGCAGAAGTGGAAGTCGATGTTTTCTTCGTGAGCCAGGCCACGGCGCACCGCCTCACCGATCATCGCCTGATCGTCGACCAATAGGACCATTGCCGAGTTTTCGTTCATGGTCGGAAAACCGTCGAGCGGTAAATCATTCATGCGCTGTCACCTGGTCACTGCCGGCAGGCCGGCGTGGCTCAATACATATCGTCATTTTGGAAAAATTTCCATCAATCGTGCAGCGATCCGCTCCAGGGGGCGTATCTCCACCGCGGCGTCTATCGCGGCCGCGGCTTTTGGCATGCCGTACACGGCGCTGCTGTGTTGGT
Organism: Pseudomonas sp. JQ170C; assembly: GCF_035581345.1. Classification (NCBI taxonomy): domain Bacteria; kingdom Pseudomonadati; phylum Pseudomonadota; class Gammaproteobacteria; order Pseudomonadales; family Pseudomonadaceae; genus Pseudomonas; species Pseudomonas sp. JQ170C. Next base: position 1,277,545 of record NZ_CP141608.1, on the reverse strand, counting down.
CCTGAGCAATGGTCAGGTAGCCTTGTTGGCGCATCAGCTTCAGGCCTTGGGCGCCATCGCGCCCCATGCCGGTCAGCAGTACGCCCACCGCGTCGCCACGCCAATAGCGGGCCACGCTTTCAAAAAATACGTCGATCGAAGGTCGGTAGATCTCGTTGACCGGCTCTGCGGTGTAGGCCAGGGTGCCGTTTTTCAACAAGCGAATATGGTGGTTGGTCCCGGCCAGCAACACCTGCCCCGGTTGTGGCGGCTCGCCTTCGCACGCCAGGCGTACCGACAGGCCCGAGGCGCTGCTCAGCCAGTCAGCCATGCCGGCGGCGAACACCTGGTCGACATGCTGGACCAACACGATGGCGGCGGAGAAATCACGAGGCAAGCCCTTGAGCAGTACCTCCAGCGCGGCCGGGCCGCCAGCCGACGAGCCGATGGCAACCAGGCCCTGGCGCTGCACAGACTCACGCAACGGCGCAGCCAATGGCCGCGGGGTGTTGTTGCGCTGCTGGCCGACCAACCAACTGATATTGAGGATCTTGCGCAACAGCGGCGCAGCCGCTTCCTTCGGATCGCCGCCGCCCAGGGCCGGGGTATCGACCACATCCAGCGCGCCGTGGCCCATGGCCTCGAACACCCGGTGTACGTTCTGCTTGCGGTCTACCGTGACAATCACGATGGGGCATGGCGTCTCGGCCATGATCCGCCGAGTCGCCTCGACGCCATCCATGACCGGCATGATCAGGTCCATCAGAATCAGGTCCGGCAACTGCTCGGTGCAAAGCCTTACGGCCTCGGCACCGTCGCTGGCTACCCAAATGACCTGGTGCGCCGGTTCAAACGCCAACGCCCGGCGCAAGGCCTCCACGGCCATGGGCATGTCGTTGACGATAGCGATCTTCATCCCTGGGCTCCCCCGATCAACTCAACCACTGCATCAAGCAAGGCATCATCGTGGAAACTGGCCTTTGCCAAATAGTAGTCGGCTCCAGCATCCAGTCCACGACGACGATCTTCTTCTCTGTCTTTATAGGAAACCACCATGACCGGCAGCGACTGCAAGCGACTGTCGCGGCGCAACAAGGTCACCAGTTCGATACCGTCCATGCGCGGCATGTCGATGTCGGTGATCAGCAGGTCGAAATCCTCGCTGCGCAAGGCATTCCAGCCATCCATGCCATCGACTGCCACGGCAACTTCGTAACCTTTGTTGCTCAGCAGCTTGCGCTGCAGCTCGCGCACGGTCAGCGAGTCGTCGACGACCAGCACGCGCTTGCGCGCCGCCTCGCGGGTACTGCGCTGACCGCGCTCGATACGCTCCAGGCGACCGGTACTGAGCAGCTTGTCCACCGAACGCAGCAAGTCCTCGACGTCGATAATCAGCACCACCGAGCCGTCATCCAGCAAGGCGCCGGCAGAAATGTCCTGGATCTTGCCCAGACGCGCATCCAGCGGCATCACCACCAGCACCCGCTCGCCGATCAGGCGCTCGACCGCCACGCCATAGAGCATGTCGCGCTCGCGAATCACCACCACTTTGATGGTCTGGCCATCCGTCTGGCTGGGTGGACGATTGAGCAACTGGCTGGCAGCAACCAGGCCGATATGCCGCCCGTCATGCCAGAAATGCTGGCGCCCCTCGATCTGCACGATAGCCTCGGCCGGCAACTCCAGGGTGCGTTCGATATGGGCCAGGGGAAAGGCGTAGGCCTCGTTGCCGACTTCCACCACCAGGCTGCGCACCACCGAGAGCGTCAGCGGCACTTCGAGGTGAAAGCAACTGCCCTGGCCTGTGGTCTGGGTCAGCTCGATGGAGCCACGCAGCTGGCGCACCATGTGCTGGACGGCGTCCAGGCCGACGCCACGCCCCGAGACCTCGGTGACCTGGTCACGCAGGCTGAAGCCCGGCAGGAACAGAAAAGTCAGCAGTTCGGCTTCGCTCAACTGCGCCACGGTTTCGGCCGGTGACAGGTGGCGCTCGACAATGCTGCGGCGTAGACGCTCAAGGTCAACGCCGCCACCGTCGTCGCTCAATTCCAGCACCAGTAGGCCGGCCTGGTGCGAGGCGCGCAGGCGAATCTGCCCTTCCAGCGGCTTGCCGGCCAACAGCCGCCGCTCCGGCAGTTCGATACCATGATCGACCGCGTTGCGCAGCAGGTGCGTCAGCGGTGCTTCGAGTTTTTCCAGTACGTCGCGGTCGACCTGGGTCTTTTCACCTTCGATCTCCAGGCGCACCTGCTTGCCCAGCGAACGTCCCAGGTCGCGAACCATGCGGCTCTGACCGGTCAGCACATCGGCAAACGGACGCATGCGGCAGGCCAGGGCCGTGTCATAGAGCAACTGCGCCCGTTGGCTGGCCTGCCAGCCGAACTCGTCAAGATCGGCAGCCTGCTGCAGCAACATCTGTTGGGTTTCCCCCAGCAGTTGCTGGGCCTGGGCCAGTGCCTCGCGGACTTCCGGGCTTTGCCCACTGGCCTCGAGCTGGCTTTTGAGCCCGTCCAGGGCGCGTATGCTCTGGCCATGCATGCGTTTGAGGCGCTGCAAGGTGGCCAGGTAGGGCTTGAGCCGCTGGGTTTCGACCAGCGATTTGCTCGACAGATCAAGCAAGCTGTTCAGGCGCTCGGCCGTGACCCGCAGCACCCGCTCGCCCCCTTCGCCGCCACGCACGCCCTTGGGCGCGGCCACAGGCTCAGGTTCAGGCTCGGCTTCAAGCAGCGGCGGCTCGAACAGGGGGGCGGCCATCGGCGGCAACGGGGCAGGTGGCGGCTGCACCGGCGCTGGCACCGCCGCGGCGGCCATCCCGGCAGGATCGAGCAAGCCCGCCATCTGCACCAAAAAGGCCTGCACCGCCGAATCGAGGGTCGGATCCCCCGGGGTGGCGACACGCATCAACAAGTCGGTGCCCTGCAGCAAGGCATCGATATGCTCAGGGCGCAGCAGCAGCCGGCCTTCCTGGGCGCCCACCAGGCAATCTTCCATCACATGGGCGACGCTGACACCAGCATCGACGCCAACGATACGCGCCGCCCCCTTGAGCGAGTGGGCGGCGCGCATGCAGGCTTCGAGCTGGTCGGCCTGAGTCGGGTTACGCTCCAACGCCAGCAGCCCGGCACTGAGCACCTGGGTCTGGGCCTCGGCCTCCAGGCTGAACAGCTCGAGCAAGGAGGCATCGCGCATTTGCTCTGGGGTCATGAAAGGCTCCGGTTCACGGCAGACAGCACTTGTTCTTCATCCAGTACCCGCACGCTGCGTCCACGCCATTGCAGGACCGCGGCGGTAAAGCGTGCTTCACCCTGCTCATGCACCACACGCGCCGGGTCCAGGCCATGGATCCCGTCCACTTCATCGACCCGTACCACCACAGAGCCTCCGGCTGCCGCGATGATCAACATGCGTGGCATGACCCGGGCCGAGGTGGCGCCGTTGCCGAGCACCTCCAGACCAAGCAGGTCTGCCAGCGACAGACAGGGCACCAGGGCCCCGCGCACGTTGGCCACGCCCTGCAACATGCGCGCCCGCTGGTGAGGCAACGAATGCACCGGCTGCAGCGGCGCTACCTCGACCAGGCAGCGAGTGGCCAGCGCCAGCCACTCCTCGCCCAAACGAAACAGCAGCATCGAGCGGCCACTGCCCTCCTCCTGGGCATGGACCTGCTCGTGCACGGTCTGGCTGAGCGAGTAGCGATCCAGCAACCGGGTTGCAGCCGCCGCGTATACGGCGCAGTTGCGGCAGTGAATATGTTCGACCAGCAAGGGGCAGCTCTTGTCGCCCTGCACGCCGATGCGGTTCCAGCAATCGTCGATGGCGGCGGCATCAGAGGCGACCAACTGCACGTCGTGCTCTCCCATCATTGTTCAGACTCCCGATCGGCCCGGCGTGCGGCGCGTTCCTGCAGGCGCCTGGCACCGGCGCTGTCGCCCTGGGAGGCCAACAACGCTGCCAGGTGCACCAGCGCCTCATGATGCTGTGGATCGAGGTACAGCGCCTTGCGGTAGTGATTCAACGCCTGAGTGCTGTCACCGGCGGTATCGCTGAGCAGCCCAAGCCAATAGAACACCTGGGCATTGGGCGGATAGAGCTGCAAGTAGCGCGTACAGGCTGCGGTGGCCTCGGCACTGCTGCCGGCGTTGGCCAATTGGGCGATTTGTACCAACAGTTCGGCGCCGGTATCGACAGGCGCAGGACGGAGAATCGGCTTCGGGGTAACCGGGTGGGGCCTGCGGGCAGGTGCCGACACCGGACGGGAAAGATTGACCACCGGCGGCGCGATCGCCGGTTTGCTGACGACAAGCGGCTCGACCGGCGCCTGGCGCACGTAGGCAAACGACTGGGCAATCCCTAACGGCCGCATCCCCATGCGCGCCAGCAAACTGCCCTCGGCCGGGCCGATGAACAGCACGCCCTGCTCGTGGATCAGCCCCTTGAGCACCTCAAATACCCGCTGCTGGGTAGGCACATCGAAATAGATCAGCAGATTGCGACAGAACACAAAGTCGTAGGTGCCTTCACGGGACTTCAGTGCAGGGTCGAGCACGTTGCCGACTTGCAGGTTGACCTGCTGGCGAACGCGCTCGTGCAGGCTGTGGCCTTCCTCGGTCGCATCAAAATGCCGCTGGCGAAAATCCAGGTGCGAGCCCCGGAAGGAATTACGCCCATACAAGGCGTGTTCGGCCCGGTTGATCGAGTTGGGGCTGATATCAATGCCATCGACGGTGAACGCCTGGCCGGCAATCCCGGCATCGAGCAACGCCATGGCAATCGAGTAAGGCTCCTCGCCCGTGGAACATGGCAGGCTGAGAATACGCAAAGGGCGCGCACCGGCCAGCTCCGCCAGGCGCTTGCTGGCAAGGCCTGCCAGCGCAGTGAAGGATTCGGGGTAACGGAAGAACCAGGTTTCCGGAACGATCACCGCCTCGATCAACGCCTGTTGTTCGTCCCTCGACTGCTGCAATTGCAGCCAATAGTCATCCAGGTCACGGGCATTGAGCGCAGCGCAGCGCTGGCGCAGTGCGCGCTCGATCATCGGGGCGCCAACCGAGGCGACATCCAGGCCGATGCGCTCCTGCAGGAAACGGAAGAAACGCTGCTCGCTGCTCATTGCGGCTCCCACACTTCACGCGCCTGGGAGTCAGGCAGGGGAAACAGCAAGGCACGCACTTCGTCGCTGAGCAGGTCCTGCACACCGATGCGCTGCACCAGGCCCTGGGCGTCTTCCCGTACCGGGCCCAGGTAAGGCGCCTGGTGGTTGTCCAGACCATAGGGCTGGAACTCGTCGGCGTGGCAACGCAAGGTGTCGGTGGCCTGCTCAAGGATCAGCCCCAGCAGCAATTCCGGGCGTTGCGGGTCAACCCGGTAGTGCACCAGCACCAGGCGAGTGCTGGTACGTACCGGCGCCGGCTGGCCGAAACTCAAGGCGCCGACGTCGATCACAGGCACCAGCGCGCCACGGTGAGCCAACACCCCCGCCACCCAGTCCGGGGTCTGGGCAATAGGCTTGAGCGGCAAGCGCGGCAGCACCTCGGCCACTTCATGGGCATCGATGGCAAAACGCTGGTCACTGACCCGGAACAACAGGTGCAGCGTCCCGTGGGAAGCCGCATCCTGGCTGCGGTGAGATTTGAGATCGTCCATCGTCGGTCAGACTTTGAACCGCGACACACCGCCACGCAGGCCCGTTGCCACCTGGCTCAGCTCGTCGATGGCAAAGCTGGCCTGACGCAGCGATTCCACGGTCTGGCTGCTGGCATCGCCCAACTGCACCAAGGCGTGGTTGATCTGCTCGGCGCCCGTGGCCTGGGCCTGCATGCCCTCGTTGACCATCAGTACCCGCGGCGCCAAGGCCTGGACCTGGTGGATGATCTGCGTCAGCTGCTCGCCCACTTGCTGCACTTCAAACATGCCGCGGCGCACTTCTTCAGAAAACTTGTCCATGCCCATGACCCCGGCAGAGACCGCCGACTGGATCTCGCGGACCATTTGCTCGATGTCGTAGGTGGCTACGGCGGTCTGGTCGGCCAGGCGGCGTACTTCGGTGGCGACCACCGCAAATCCGCGACCATATTCGCCGGCCTTTTCCGCCTCGATGGCGGCGTTGAGCGACAGCAGGTTGGTCTGGTCGGCAACCTTGACGATGGTGACCACCACCTGATTGATGTTGCCGGCCTTCTCGTTGAGGATCGCCAGTTTGTTGTTGACCAGGTCCGCCGCGCCCATCACCTGGTGCATGGTTTCTTCCATGCGTGCCAGGCCCTGCTGACCGGAGCCTGCCAGGATCGAGGCCTGGTCGGCTGCCGAAGTGACCTCGGTCATGGTCCGTACCAGGTCCCGCGAAGTGGCGGCAATTTCGCGCGAGGTGGCGCCGATTTCCGTGGTGGTGGCTGCGGTTTCGGTGGCGGTAGCCTGCTGCTGCTTGGAGGTGGCGGCGATCTCGGTCACCGACGTGGTGACCTGCACCGAGGAGCGCTGGGCCTGGGAAACCAGGTTAGTCAGCTCGCCCATCATGTCGTTGAAGCCGGTTTCCACGGCACCGAACTCGTCCTTTCGATCCAGCTTCATGCGCACGCTGAGGTCGCCGCTGCTGAGCTTGTCCAGGGCATGCACGATCCGCTGCATCGGCGCGGTGATGGCGCGCATCAGCAAGAGGCCGCAGATGGCGGCAGCGATGATCGCCAGGACCAGGGAAATGATCATGCTGAGCTTGGCGGTGATCACGGCACTGACAATGGATTCGGCCGCCATGTCAGCCGACTTGCGGTTGTGCTCGATCACGCCGTTGAGGTGTTTGCGGCCCGCGATCCAGGCTGGGGTCAGCTCACTTTCGATCAGCAGGCGGGCTTGTGCGTAGTCCTTGCGTGTGTAGGCGTCCAGCACTGAGTCGATGGACTTGTCGTAGACGCTTTCCAGACGCCCGAACTCATCGAAGCTGGCCTGATCGTTCGGGTCCTGGATGGTGGCCTGGTAGCTGGCCATGTGCTGCTTGAGGCGATCGTCGAAATCCTTGTACTGCAGCTTGTCGGCAGCCGTGAGCTCGCGGTTGCCGCTGAGCCCTACCAATTGCTGGGTCAACACATAACTGTCGACCCAGGCGCTGCGGATCATCGAGCTGTAGTAGACACCGGGGATGCTGTCGGTGCGAACCGCTTCTTCGTCAGTCTCGATCGCCTCAAGGCGCGAATAGGCGGCAACCACCATCAACAGCATGATGGCGATGATCACGGCGAAACTTGCCAGGATCCGTTGGCGCAAGGTCCAGTTTTTCACAGTCAGCCCTCAAATGTTCTACGCGCGCAGAAAAATGGGCAGAGTATAGCCCAGGTACTACGCGCTTTTGCGGGTGACATACACGCCGGACCAGGCCCCGGAGTTGCCTTGCTGGCCGTTAGCCCGGAATCATTGGTTGGCGGCCAGTTTCACCTGATTTTCCAGTTCGAGTTTCAAGGCCGGATCAAGCTTGAGCTGGCGAGCCAGCTCATCCAGGTAGGCACGTTCCATGAAGTGTTCCTCATCCACCAGCATCACACTGGCGATGTACATCTCGGCAGCCATCTCCGGGGTCCTGGCAGCACGGGCCACATCGGCCGGGTCCAGCGGTTTGTTGAGCTCGGCGTGCAGCCAGTGCTGCAGCTCCTGGTCGTTGGAGAGCTTGACGAACTCGCCTTCGATCAAGGCCCGCTCGCGATCATCGACATGCCCATCGGACTTGGCCGCTGCCACCAGCGCCTTGAGGATGGCCTGGCTGTGCTGCTCGACCTGGGCAGGCGGCAGACGATCCAGCGTCTGTGGTTCGGCCTGGCTGGCGACGCCCTGCTTGGCCTGCCAGTTGCCATAGGCCTTGTAGGCCAGCACGCCCAGTGCTGCCAGGCCGCCATAGGTCAGGGCCTTGCCGCCGTATTTGCGGGCTTTCTTGTTGCCCATCAGCAATCCCATGACCCCGGCGGCCAGGGCACCGCCACCGGCACCGGACAGCAGGCTGCCCAGCCCCCCGCCTCCGCCTTTACCGCCCAGCAGGTCGCCGAGCCCACCGGCTGCGCCGGATTTTCCGGCCGGGTGGCTACCAGACTGCTTTTGCAGCATGTCCTGGCCGGATTTGAGCAATTGATCGAGCAAGCCACGGGTGTTCATCGAGCATCTCCATGGGGAGGAAAGAAACCCCAAGAGTACTGCCGCTGGCTGAAGCGAAGCTGAATGCATTTGCTTCCAGATGTTGCTCGCAGCAGTCAAAAAACGACATGCCCGATCACGCCCCCGGGATGGACCGGAATATCAGCACTACGCTTAAGGAGATGTGTCACTGCCGTCATGACTGCCTCGATCATCATTAGAACAAGAGGGAACACCATGCTCGTGAACAAGACCACCACATTCTGTGCCCTGGGTAGCGCCCTGCTGGCGAGCGCCAGCCTGCAGGCCGCAGAGCCGCTCAAAGCCGTGGGGGCCGGCGAAGGCCAGTTGGATATCGTCGCCTGGCCCGGCTACATCGAGCGTGGTGAAAGCGACAAGGCCTATGACTGGGTCAGCGGCTTCGAGAAAGACACCGGCTGCAAGGTCAGCGTCAAGACCGCCGCCACGTCGGACGAAATGGTCAGCCTGATGACCAAGGGCGGCTACGACCTGGTGACCGCGTCCGGCGACGCCTCGCTGCGCCTGATCGCCGGCAAGCGGGTACAGCCGATCAACACCGCGCTGATTCCCAACTGGAAAAACCTCGACCCCCGTCTGGCAGACGGCGCCTGGTATGTGGTGAACAAGCAGGTCTATGGCACCCCGTACCAATGGGGCCCCAACGTACTGCTCTACAACACCACTGTGTTCAAGGAAGCGCCCACCAGCTGGAGCGTGGTGTTCGAGCCGCAGAACCTGCCCGACGGCAAGCCGAACAAGGGTCGCGTACAGGCCTATGACGGCCCGATCTACATCGCGGATGCGGCGCTCTACCTGAAATCGGCCAAGCCCGAACTGGGCATCCAGAACCCCTACGAACTCAACGAAACCCAGTACAAGGCGGTGCTCGATCTGTTACGCCAGCAACAGCCGCTGGTCCATCGCTATTGGCACGATGCGACGGTACAGATGAGCGACGTGAAGAACGAAGGCGTGGCGGCCACCAGCTCCTGGGGCTACATGGTCAACACCCTCCAGGCCGACAAGCAGCCGGTGAGCTCGACCATTCCCAAGGAGGGCGCCACCGGCTGGGCCGACACCACCATGCTGCATGCCGATGCCAAGCACCCCAACTGCGCCTACAAGTGGATGGACTGGTCGCTGCAGCCCAAGGTCCAGGGCGATGTGGCGGCCTGGTTCGGCTCGTTGCCAGCGGTCCCGGCGGCCTGCACGGGCAGTGAGTTGCTGGGGGCCGAGGGCTGCAAGACCAATGGCTTCGACAACTTCGACAAGATCGCCTTCTGGAAGACGCCCCAGGCCGAGGGTGGCAAGTTCGTGCCCTATAGCCGCTGGACCCAGGACTACATCGCGATCATGGGCGGCCGTTAAGGCCCTGTCGCGGGGCAAGCCCACTCCCGCCGGTACACAAACCTGTAGGAGCGGGCTTGCCCCGCGAAACCGCGCAACCTTCGGAGCCACACCATGACCCTTGCAGTCCAGTTCACCGACGTGTCGCGCCACTTCGGCGAGGTGAAAGCCGTTGACCGGGTTTCCATCGACATCCAGGACGGTGAGTTCTTCTCGATGCTCGGCCCCTCCGGCTCAGGCAAGACCACCTGCCTGCGCCTGATCGCAGGCTTCGAGCAACCCAGCGCAGGCTCCATCCGCATCCACGGTGCCGAGGCCGCCGGCCTCCCGCCCTATCAGCGTGACGTCAACACGGTGTTCCAGGATTACGCCCTGTTCCCGCACATGAACGTTCGCGACAACGTCGCCTATGGCCTGAAGGTCAAGGGCGTCGCCAAGCAGGAACGCATGGCCCGCGCCGAGGAAGCCCTGGCCATGGTTGCCCTGGGCGGTTACGGCCAGCGCAAGCCGGTGCAGTTGTCCGGCGGCCAGCGCCAACGCGTGGCCCTGGCCCGGGCACTGGTCAATCGACCACGGGTATTGCTGCTCGACGAACCCCTGGGTGCCCTCGATTTGAAGTTGCGCGAACAGATGCAGGGCGAGTTGAAAAAACTGCAGCGCCAGCTGGGCATTACCTTCATCTTCGTCACCCACGACCAGACCGAAGCCTTGTCGATGTCCGACCGGGTGGCCGTGTTCAACCGTGGCCGCATCGAGCAGGTCGATACGCCGCGCAACCTCTACATGAAGCCGGCCACCACCTTTGTCGCCGAATTCGTCGGCACCTCCAACGTGCTGCGCGGCGAGCTGGCCGTGCAATTGAGCGGTAGCCCGCAGCCCTTCTCGATTCGCCCCGAGCATATACGCCTGGGTGAACAGGCGGCGGCCAGCGATGACATCCAGGTCAGTGGCCTGCTCCACGACATCCAGTATCAGGGCAGCGCCACCCGCTACGAGCTGAAACTGGACGGCGGCCAATTGCTGTGCGTCAGCCAGGCCAATAATCAGTGGCAGGCGCAAACCGCCCCCTGGCAGACCGGCCAGCAACTGAAGGCCAGCTGGGCGCGCCAGGCCATGACAGCACTGCAGGAAACTGTCCTGCACGAGGGCCCGTGACATGAGCCTGGACACCAGCGCCCAGGCCACATCGCCACTGCGGCGCTTCTCCAACCTGCTATACCGGCGCCCCAACCTGTACCTGGCGCTGCTGTTGATCCCGCCGCTGATCTGGTTCGGCGCCATTTACCTGGGATCGCTGCTGAGCCTGCTGTGGCAGGGCTTCTACACCTTCGATGACTTCACCATGGCGGTCAGCCCGGAACTGACCCTGGCCAACTTCGCCGCCCTGTTCAATCCCTCGAACTTCGACATCATCCTGCGCACCCTGGGCATGGCCGTCGCCGTATCGATCGCCAGCGCCATCCTGGCCTTCCCCATTGCCTACTACATGGCCCGCTACACCAGCGGCAAGACCAAGGCGTTTTTCTATATCGCGGTGATGATGCCGATGTGGGCCAGCTACATCGTCAAGGCCTATGCCTGGACACTGCTGCTGGCCAAGGGCGGCGTGGCCCAGTGGTTCATCCAGCAGATGCACCTGGAGGCGGTGCTGTTGTTCATCCTCGGTATTCCGGGGGTGGGCGGCAGCACCTTGTCGACCTCGCACCTGGGGCGCTTCCTGGTGTTCGTCTACATTTGGCTGCCGTTCATGATCCTGCCGATCCAGGCCTCCCTGGAACGTTTGCCGCCTTCGCTGCTGCAAGCGTCGGCGGACCTGGGCGCCAAGCCACGGCAGACCTTCATGCAGGTGATCCTGCCGCTGTCGGTCCCTGGTATTGCCGCAGGGTCCATCTTCACCTTCTCCCTGACCCTGGGCGATTTCATCGTGCCGCAACTGATCGGCCCGCCTGGCTACTTCATCGGCAGCATGGTCTACGCCCAGCAAGGCGCCATCGGCAACATGCCCATGGCCGCCGCGTTCACCCTGGTGCCGATCGTGCTGATTGCCATCTACCTGTCCATCGTCAAACGCCTGGGGGCCTTCGATGCACTCTGAACGCGCGTCAATGGGGCTGCGCCTGGCGGCCTGGGGCGGGTTGGTGTTCCTGCACTTCCCGATCCTGATCATCTTCCTCTATGCCTTCAACACCGAGGATGCCGCCTTCAGCTTCCCGCCCCAGGGCTTCACCTTGAAGTGGTTCGGCGTGGCGTTCTCCCGCCCCGATGTACTGGAGTCGATCAAGCTGTCGTTGCAGGTGGCCTGCCTGGCCACGCTGATTGCCCTGGTGCTCGGCACCCTGGCCTCGGCAGCCTTGTACCGGCGCAACTTCTTCGGCAAGGAAAGCATCTCGCTGATGCTGATCCTGCCCATCGCCCTGCCCGGCATCATCACCGGCATCGCCCTGCTGTCGGCCTTCAAGACCCTGGGCATCGAGCCTGGCATCTTCACCATCGTCGTCGGCCACGCCACCTTCTGCGTGGTGATCGTCTACAACAACGTCATCGCCCGCCTGCGCCGTACCTCCCAGAGCCTGATCGAGGCATCGATGGACCTCGGCGCCGATGGCTGGCAGACCTTTCGCTACATCATCCTGCCCAACCTCGGCTCGGCCCTGCTGGCCGGTGGCATGCTGGCCTTTGCCCTGTCGTTCGATGAAATCATCGTCACCACCTTCACCGCCGGCCACGAGCGGACCTTGCCGATCTGGTTGCTCAACCAGCTCAGCCGGCCCCGGGACGTGCCGGTGACCAACGTGGTCGCCATGCTGGTGATGCTGGTGACCATGCTGCCCATCCTGGGCGCCTATTACCTGACCCGCGGCGGCGAAAGCGTTGCCGGCAGCGGCAAATAACTCCCGGAGGACTCAACGATGCAAACCCGACTGCTGATCAATGGCCAATTGGTGGCTGGCGAGGGGCCGGCCTTGTCTGTACTGAACCCGGCCCTGGGCAGCGTGCTGGTGGAGATCAACGAAGCCAGCGAGGCCCAGGTCGATGCAGCCGTGCGCGCCGCCGACCATGCCTTTGAAACCTGGTCACAGACCACACCCAAGGAGCGCTCGCTGCTGTTGCTCAAGCTGGCAGAGCGTATCGAAGCCCACGGGGAAGAACTGGCGCGCCTGGAGTCGGACAACTGCGGCAAGCCCTATGCGGCGGCCCTCAACGACGAGATCCCGGCCATCGCCGATGTGTTCCGTTTCTTCGCCGGTGCCACCCGCTGCCTGGGCGGTTCGGCGGCCGGTGAGTACCTGCCGGGCCACACCTCGATGATCCGCCTCGACCCACTGGGCGTGATCGCCTCGATTGCCCCCTGGAACTACCCGTTAATGATGGTCGCCTGGAAAATCGCACCGGCCCTGGCCGCCGGCAACACAGTGGTGCTCAAGCCATCGGAGCAGACGCCCCTGACCGCGCTGCGCCTGGCCGAACTGGCTGACGGCCTGTTTCCCGCCGGCGTGCTCAACATCCTCTTTGGCCGGGGCCCAAGCGTGGGCACCCCGCTGGTTACCCACCCGAAAGTGCGCATGGTCTCGCTGACCGGCTCCATCCCCACCGGCGCCAACATCATCGCCAGCACCGCCGAGAGCGTGAAACGCATGCACATGGAGCTGGGCGGCAAGGCCCCGGTGATCATCTTCGACGATGCCGATATCGATGCCGCCGTCGAGGGGATACGCACCTTTGGCTTCTACAACGCCGGGCAAGACTGCACCGCCGCCTGCCGCATCTACGCCCAGAGCGGCATATACGATCAGTTCGTGGAAAAGCTGGGCAAGGCGGTGGCAAGCCTCAAGCACGGCCTGCAAAACGATCCTGATACCGAGCTTGGCCCGCTGATTACCGCACAACATCGCGACCGGGTCGCTGCCATGGTCGAACGCGCCCTCGCCCAGCCGCATATCCGCCTGGTGACCGGTGGCAAAGCGGTGGCAGGCAACGGGTTCTTCTTCGAGCCGACGGTGCTCGCCGATGCCCAGCAGGATGACGAGATCGTGCGCCGTGAAGTCTTCGGCCCGGTAGTCTCGGTCACCCGCTTCGATGACGAAGCCCAGGCCCTGGCCTGGGCGAACGACTCCGACTACGGCCTGGCCTCGTCACTGTGGACGGCGGATGTCGGGCGCGCCCACCGGGTTTCGGCGCGCTTGCAGTACGGGTGTACCTGGGTCAATACGCATTTTATGCTCGTCAGCGAAATGCCCCACGGTGGTCAGAAACTGTCTGGCTACGGCAAAGACATGTCCATGTACGGACTGGAAGACTACACCTGCATTCGGCATGTGATGTTCAAACACTAAGGTAAGGAAACCCATGGAAATTACCCGACGCGACTTCATCAATGGCGTCGCCATCGGCATTGCAGCGGGCCTGACCCCGCTGCAACTGCTCCAGGCAGCCCAGAGCGGCCGTTACTATCCACCGGCGCTGACCGGCTTGCGCGGCAGCCACGTCGGCGCCTTTGAAGTCGCACACCAGATGGGCTGGGAGAAGAAAACCTTCACCACCGACACCCTGCCGATCAGCGAAACCTATGACCTGGTGGTCGTCGGCGGCGGCATCAGCGGGCTGTCGGCGGCGTACTTCTATCGCCAGAAGCACCCCCAGGCGAAAATCCTGATCCTGGAAAACCACGACGACTTCGGCGGCCATGCCAAGCGCAACGAGTTCAGCGCCGGCGGGCGGATGATCCTGGGCTATGGCGGCAGCGAAGCCTTCCAGTCGCCCAACCACCTGTACAGCGCCGAGGTCAACGGACTGCTCAAAGACCTCGGGGTAGACATCAAGCGCTTTGAAACCGCTTTCGACCGCAGCTTCTACCCGGACCTGGGGCTTTCGCGCGGGGTGTTTTTCGACAAGGAGCATTTTGGCGAAGACAAGCTGGTGACCGGCGACCCGACCCCCATGGTCGCCGACGACATTGCCCCCGAGCAGCTCAATGCCCGCCCGGTGCGCGACTTCATCAATGATTTCCCCCTGCCAGCGAGCGACCGCAACGCCCTGATCGACCTGCACGAGGCCCCCAGGGATTACCTGGCCGGCAAGTCGCAGCAAGAGAAGACCGCCTACCTGGAGAAAACCAGCTACCAGGACTTTTTGCTCAAGGATGTTGGCCTGTCACCTGCGGCGGTGAAGTACTTCCAGGGCCGCACCAACGACTTCATGGCCCTGAGCATCGATGCGGTTGCGGCGGCAGATGCCTATTACGTGGGCTTCCCGGGTTTTGCCGCGATGGACCTTGAGCCGATCAGCGAAGAAGCCCAGGCCGAGATGGAAGAGCCGTACATCTACCACTTCCCCGACGGCAATGCCTCGCTGGCACGGCTGCTGGTACGCAGCCTGATCCCCACCGTGGCGCCGGGCCAGGGAATGGACGACATCGTGCTGGCCAACTTCGACTACAGCCAGCTCGACCGCACCGGCCAGCCGGTACGCCTGCGCCTGAACAGCACCGCGGTCAGCGTGCGCAATCGCGATGGCGCGGTGGACGTCGGCTACAGCCAGGGCGGAAAACTGGCCCAGGTGCGCGGCAAGCACTGCATTCTGGCCTGCTACAACATGATGATCCCCTACCTGCTGCGCGACCTCTCCGCTGAACAGGCCCATGCCCTGGCCCAGAACGTGAAGTTCCCGCTGGTGTACACCAAGGTGATCGTGCGCAACTGGCAAGCCTTCCAGAAGCTGGGTGTGCACGAGATCTATGCCGCCACCCAGACCTACAGCCGCATCAAGCTGGATTACCCGGTGAGCATGGGCGGCTATGAACACCCACGCGATCCGGCGCAGCCCATTGGCCTGCATATGGTCTACGTGCCCACCAGCCCCGACAGCAAGATGGACAGCCGCGACCAGGCACGCGCCGGGCGTGCGCGGTTGTATGGCACCCCGTTCGACGTCCTGGAAAGCCAACTGCGCGAACAGCTGCAACGCATGCTCGGGCCTGGCGGTTTCGAGCACCAACAGGACATTCTGGCGATTACCGCCAACCGTTGGCCACATGGCTACGCCTGCTTTACCAACACTCTCTACGACGATCCCGAACAAACCGAACAATGGATGGAGCTGGCGCGCAAACCTGTGGGCAAGGTCAGCATCGCCAACTCCGATGCGGCCTGGAGTGCCTACGCCCATGCAGCCATTGACGAAGCCTGGCGCGCGGTAGGCGAACTGAGCTAGGAAACCTGTAGGAGCGGGCTTGCCCCGCGATAGCGATCCGACAGACAGATCGCTATCGCGGGGCAAGCCCGCTCCTACACGGGTCAATCCCGCAGATCGGACTCATGAATGGGGTTGGCCCGGCTGGTCGCCCGCTGGTACTGCGCCGGCCAGGTCGCCTTGTTACCGCCCAGGTCGTCATCGGCATGCAGGGGCCAGTACGGGTCGCGCAGCAGTTCCCGGGCCAGGAAGATGATATCGGCCTGGGCCGTACGCAAGATGGTTTCGGCCTGCATCGGGTCGGTGATCATCCCCACGGTACCGGTGGCAATCCCCGACTCCTCCCGCACCTTCGCCGCAAACTGGGTCTGGTACCCAGGCCCGGTGGGAATTTCGGCATTCACCGAGGTGCCGCCGGACGATACATCGATCAGGTCCACCCCCCGCTCTCTCAAGTGCTTGGCCAACTTGACCGTCTCGTCCGGGTTCCAGCCATCCTCGACCCAGTCGGTGGCCGACAGCCGCACGAACACCGGCAATTCTTCCGGCCAGACCTCACGCACAGCCTCGGTCACCTGCAAGGTCAGGCGAATACGATTCTCGAAGCAGCTGCCGTACTCGTCTCGGCGCTGGTTGCTCAAGGGCGAAAGAAACTGATGCAGCAGATAGCCATGCGCCGCATGCACCTCAACCACCTTGAAGCCGGCTTGCAACGCACGATGCGCCGCATCGACAAAGGCCTGGATCACCTCGTCGATCTGCGCCTTGGTCATCTCGATCGGTGCGGTGTGCTGCGGGTCAAAGGCAATTTTCGACGGCCCGATCGGCACCCAGCCACCCTCCTCCGGCTTGACGCTACCCTGCTTGCCCAACCAGGGCCGATAGGTACTGGCCTTGCGCCCGGCATGGGCCAGTTGAATGCCAGGCACCGCACCCTGGGCCGTAATGAAGCGGGTGATGCGTTGCAGCGGCGCGATCTGGGCGTCGTCCCACAGCCCCAGATCCTGGGCAGTGATCCGTCCGTCAGCGGTCACCGCCGTGGCTTCGGTGAAGATCAACCCGGCGCCCCCAACCGCGCGGCTACCCAAGTGAACCAGGTGCCAGTCATTGGCCAGGCCATCGACACTGGAATACTGGCACATGGGTGAAACGGCGATTCGGTTGGGCAGGGTCAGATGGCGCAGGGTATAGGGCTCAAGCAGCAGGCTCATGGGGCACCTCTCAAATCAAGTGGTAAGGCTCCAGATGGTTGACCGGCCGACTACAGAATCTTCCCCGCAGGTTCTTCGACCAATCCTACTGAGCCTAGACCACTTTGCCCCTGGCCTCAGCGCGGCTCCATGTGCGCGATCATCAGTTGCACGCTTTCCTGGCCGCGGAATTCGTTGACGTCGAGCTTGTAGGCAAGCTCCACCCAGCGAACCGTCGGGTTCGGCCAGACCTCGCGATCCACGCCAAAGGCGATGCCATCCAGGCGCACCGAGCCGCACTCGCTCTTGAGCACCACCTTCAAATGTCGCTCACCGACCACGCGCTGTTCGACCAACTGGAACACGCCATGAAACAGCGGCTCCGGGAAGTGCTGACCCCAAGGGCCGGCATGGCGCAGGGCGCGGGCCAACTCCAGGTGAAACTCTTCGACGGCCAGGGTGCCGTCCGACAACAGACGCCCGGTCAGGTCGTCTTCTTGCAGTTGGCGACGGACTTCTTCATCGAACGCCTGGGCGAACGCCGGAAAGTTGTCGGCAGGCAGTGACAGGCCGGCGGCCATGGCATGGCCACCGAACTTGCTGATCAATTGCGGATAACGCGCAGCCACCGCATCCAGTGCGTCACGGATGTGAAAACCGGGTACCGAGCGCGCCGATCCCTTGAGCATGCCCTCACCCGCGTCGGCAAAGGCGATGGTTGGCCGGTGATAGCGCTCCTTGAGGCGCGAGGCCAGGATGCCGATCACCCCCTGGTGCCAGTCCGGCTCGAACAGGCACAAGCCAAACGGCATCGACTCCAGTGGCAGGTCCTTGAGCTGGGCCAGCGCCTCGCGCTGCATGCCCTGCTCGATGGATTTGCGATCCTGGTTGAGTTCGTCCAGTTGCCCGGCCATTTCCCGGGCCAGGCCAGGGTCGTCGCTGAGCAGGCACTCGATACCCAGGCTCATGTCATCCAGACGCCCGGCGGCGTTGAGGCGTGGGCCGAGGATGAAGCCAAGGTCTGTGGAGGTGATACGGGCATGATCGCGCCGCGCCACTTCCAGGATTGCCTTGAGCCCTGGACGGGCACGCCCGGCACGGATCCGCTCCAGCCCTTGGTGCACCAGGATGCGGTTGTTGGCGTCCAGCGGCACCACGTCGGCCACACTGCCCAGGGCCACCAGGTCGAGCAGTTCACCGATGTTCGGTTGCGGCCGGTTTTCGTAGTGGCCGAGGCTACGCAAGCGTGCGCGCAACGCCATCAACACGTAGAAAATCACCCCGACGCCGGCCAGGGCCTTGCTGGCAAAGGTGCAACCTGGCTGGTTGGGGTTGACGATGGCATCGGCGGCAGGCAGCTCGTTGCCAGGCAAGTGGTGATCGGTCACCAGCACCTTGAGCCCGGCGGCCTTGGCAGCGGCCACGCCTTCGACGCTGGAGATACCGTTATCCACGGTAATCAGCAGCTGTGGCTGGCGCTCCAGGGCCACCTGGACGATTTCCGGGGTCAGGCCGTAGCCGAACTCGAAACGGTTAGGCACCAGGTAATCGACATGGGCTGCACCTAGCAGGCGCAGACCGAGTACGCCAACGGTGCTGGCCGTCGCGCCATCGGCATCGAAGTCGCCGACGATCAGGATGCGCTGGCGCTGCGCCAGTGCCTCGACCAGCAAGTCGACCGCCGCCTCGATACCCTTGAGCTGCTGGTAAGGCAGCAGGCGCGCCAGGCTCTTGTCCAGTTCATCGGCCGATTGCACGCCGCGCGCGGCATACAGGCGAGTCAGCAGGGGCGGCAAATCGCCAAGAAACGGCAAGGTGGAGGGCAGCGGGCGGGGTTCGATGCGCATGGGGCGACGGGGCTTCTCGTGAATCAGGGGTAGACGGCAGTGTGTGCGAGGCGGCCTTAGCCGCGATCACCCAGCAGCCATTGGAGCTGCACTTCGTGCTGGCCGCGATCATCGGTGACGAAGATCGTGCCTTCGCTGATCATCACATCCCACTTGATCGAACGTGGCATGTCGGTGGCGAGGGTCTCGAGGACGTCCTGGGGCACGGCGGCGATGTTGAGGTTCTTCAGGCCCTTGACCGCACCGACCACCTTGGTCTCCCACACACGCAGGCTGCCGTAGGCCAGCAGGCTGGTACGTTCGGTACGGCGCGAGCACCAGGTCAGACGCTCGGCATCGGGCTGACCGACCTCGATCCAGTGCAGGATGCGGTCGTCCAGGCTCTTTTCCCACAGTGCAGCCTCGTCCACATCCGACAGACCACGCCCGAACGTCAACTGCTCGTTGTACCACAGGGCGTAAGCCAGCAAGCGCACGGCCATGCGCTCTTCGGTTTCCGAAGGATGGCGGGCAATGGTCTGCTTGACGCTTTCGTACACACCGCGATCGAGATCGGTGAGGTTCAGTTCAAATTTGTAGGTCGTGGACGGCTGGGCCATGGTGAGCATCTTGCGGCAAGAAAAGTCGCCCAGTCTAACCGATCCTGGCAATCCTTGCCCCGCGGCAGTATCTGAGCGCGCCTGCGTATGATAAAAACGGGGGCTCTGTCCTGCCGCCACGGATGCCCCATGTCTACGCCCAGCAAACCTCTCGCCGGCCTCAAAGTCATCGAACTCGGCACCCTGATCGCCGGCCCGTTCGCCTCGCGAATCTGTGCCGAATTCGGTGCCCAAGTGATCAAGATCGAGTCCCCCGACGGCGGCGATCCGTTGCGAAAATGGCGCAAGCTCTATGAGGGCACGTCGCTGTGGTGGTTTGTCCAGGCCCGTAACAAGCAATCGTTGACGCTCAACCTCAAGCACCCCGAAGGGATCGAGATCCTCAAGAAGCTGTTGGCCGACGCCGACATCCTGATCGAGAACTTTCGCCCCGGCGTGCTGGAAAAGCTCGGCCTGGGTTGGGAGACCCTGCACGCGCTGAACCCGAAGCTGGTGATGGTACGCCTGTCCGGTTTCGGCCAGACCGGGCCGATGAAGGATCAGCCAGGTTTTGGTGCCGTCGGCGAGTCCATGGGCGGGCTGCGCTACATCACCGGTTTCGAGGATCGGCCGCCGGTACGCACGGGCATTTCCATCGGTGATTCAATTGCAGCGCTCTGGGGCGTGATCGGTGCGTTGATGGCCTTGCGTCATCGCGAGGTCAACGGTGGTGAAGGCCAGGTGGTGGATGTGGCCCTGTACGAGGCGATCTTCGCCATGATGGAAAGCATGGTGCCGGAGTTCGATGTGTTCGGGTTCATCCGCGAGCGCACCGGCAACATCATGCCCGGGATCACGCCCTCTTCGATCCATACCAGTGCCGATGGCAAGCACGTGCAGATCGGCGCCAACGGCGATGCAATCTTCAAGCGTTTCATGCAGGCCATTGGCCGCCAGGACTTGGCGGACGATCCGCAGTTGGCCAGCAACGACGGCCGCGACGGGCGCCGCGACGAGTTGTACGGGGTGATCGACCGCTGGGCCCGCACCCTGCCGCTGGATGACGTGATGCAAGTGCTCAATGACGCCCAGGTGCCGGTCAGCCGTATCTTCAGCGCCGAAGACATGTTCAGCGACCCGCAGTTTCTTGCCCGCGAAATGTTCCTGCAGGCCAAGCTGCCGGACGGCAAGCCATTCAAGATGCCGGGCATCGTGCCCAAGCTGTCGCAGACGCCAGGCTCCAGCGAGTGGGTGGGTCCGGAGCTTGGCGCCCACACCGAGCAACTGCTTGGCGAGCTGGGCTACGACGCCCCGGATATCGCGCGTTTGCGTGAGCAAGGGGCTGTTTAGGCCACCGTGTTCTACCCTGTTCCCGGCTCGACGGCGGAGACTCGCAAATGATCAAGTGCAGGCACCGCACCTTGCTGGCGACGCTGCTGTGCATCCTGCTGGGCAGTGGCCTTCCGGGTGCTGCCTGGGCCAAGGAACGGCTGATATGGCTACTGCGCGACCTGCCCCCGCTGACGATTTATGAAGGCGAGCGCAAAGGCCAGGGCGTCATCGACCTCCTGCTGCCCATGCTGATCGAGAACATGCCCGAATATGATCACAGCATCGTTCGGGTCAATCGTGCACGCGGTATACAGATGCTCCAGGAGCCTAGCTTCACCTGCGACCCAACCCTGCTCTGGACGGCCGACCGTGCACGCTTTGTTCACTACTCCCTGCCTAGCCTGGGCATGCTCAGCAGCGGCCTGGTGGTTCGCCGGCAAGACCAGGCGCTATTGGCGCCCTTCATCAAGGATCAGCGCGTAGACCTGCAAGCAGTGCTCACCAGCACCTCACTCAAGCTGGGTGTCGTCGCCGAGCGCAGCTACAGCCCCCCGGTCGATGCCCTGCTCAAGACGTTGCCAAGCAACACCGTCAGTCGCCATTACGGCAATGATGCGGCCACCAACCTGCTGCAAATGCAACAGCGCGGACGCCTGCAGCTATTGCTCGGCTATTGGCCCGAGGTGCGCTACATGCTTGCGCAACAAGGCTGGCCGACAGATGACTACCGGTTCTATCCGCTCAAGGGCGCGGCGCCCTACCAGTTCATCCATGTGGGATGCTCCGATACGCCGCTGGGGCGAGAAGCCATCACCCATATCGATCAACTCCTGCAGCCTATTCGCCGTACCGTCCTGCCCAAGCTCTATGCCCAGTGGCTGGACCCTGACCTGCGCGAGCACTATCTGCAGGACAGCCAGCAGTTTTTCAACGAACAGCCTTGAGCCTTCCCAGTTGAGCCTCCGACAAGGGGCGCATCCGCACATCAGGCGTGACCTGACTGCGCAGCAGTGCTTCACTTGGCAATGAACATCGAGCGGAGCCAGCATTGAGTACATCCCCCACCCGTGAACTACGCATCATCCTTGCGGACGATCATCCGATCTTTCGCATTGGCTTGCGGGCTGTTCTGGAGCAGATACCTGGCGTGCACGTGGTTGCCGAAGCCGGCAGCCCCCAGCAACTGATTGAGCACCTGCAGCGTAGGGAGTGCGATTTGTTGGTGACTGACTTCATGATGCCGGTCGATCAGCAGAACGATGGCTTGAAGCTGTTGGAGCAGATTCGCCGGCATTTTCCACAGCTGCCGATCCTGGTGGTGACCATGCTCAACAATGCCGGACTGTTTCGCGCCATGCTCGACCTCGGGGTCAAGGGCCTGCTGAGCAAGGCAAGCCTCGCCCAGGAACTGCCTCAGGCCATTCGAGGCATACCGCGCGGCAGGACCTACCTGGCAACGTCGGTCGAGCAGTTGCTGTTGCAGGAAGGCGTCTGGCGCGGCGACCGCCTCGGCGCCTCGCTGGCCCTGTCACCCAAGGAGCTGGAAGTCTCCCGCCTGCTCGCCGCCGGCCACACCGTGAACGAGATTGCCGCCCTGCTCAATCGCAGTAAAAAAACCGTCAGCACGCAGAAGGTCAATGCCATGCGCAAGCTGGGCGTGGCCAACGACGCGGCGTTGTTTCTCTACCTTCAGGCACAGGGCTTGAGCTGACCTGCTGGCTGGGCCGGGGCGCTCAGGGGCGTGCCGGCACGGTTGCGATCATTGATCCATTGCTCAAGCTCGGCCTCCGGCATCGGTCGGGCAAAGAAGTAGCCTTGCATGACCGGACGCCCCAGCGCCTTGATCGCCAGTAGGTCATCGACCGTCTCCACCCCTTCGACCACCACACTCAGTTCCATGCGCCGGGCCATCATCAGTGCACCGGCCACCACGGCGGCCTTCTTGCCGTCCTGGGCCATGCCGCGGACAAATTCGCTGGGGAGTTTCAACTCGCTGAACGGTAGCTCCAGCAAGCGCTGAAGGTTGGAAACGCCGGTACCAAAATCATCAATGGACAGGTGGCAACCGAGAATGCGCAGGTGCAGCAGCTCTTCGAGCTGCTGGCAATCCAGCGCACAGCCGTGGGTCTCGACAATTTCCAGGGTCAATGCGCTGGCCGGCACGCCATGGTGTTCCAGCGCGACGGTTACCAAGACACCGAAGTCTTCCCGTGCCAGCAGCTGCGGGGCGATGTTTACCGCCACCGGCATTGCCTGGCCAGTGCGTGCACGGTGTCGGGCGCTGAGCGCCAGGGCCTGCTCCAGCACATGCAGGCTCAAGGTGTCGAGCAGATCGGCCCGCTCGATGGCTGGAAAGAACTGGGCCGGTGAAAGTACCCCCAGGGTGGGGTGATGCCAGCGGGCCAAGGCTTCGACGCCGACCAACTGGCCGTCGAAACTGACCTTGGGTTGAAAATGCGCGATCCATTGATTCTGGCTGCGGGCCAGTTCAGTCGCCGACAACGCCTGCAACTCGGAATACTGCGGCACCGGGGGCACCTTGGGGGAAGCGCTGCCATGTTCCACATAGCGCGTTAGCACCTGATGCAGCACCACATTGCTGGCCATTTTCTGGAAGCATCCCAGTACCTCCAGACCCAATTGCCGAGCCACGTCACCGACGCCATCAATCACGCATTGTTCGGCGCTGCTGTGAATGATCACTGCGCAGGCCAGCTTGTTGTCCGCCAGGTGCCGGATCATCGCCAAGCCATCGGCGCCCTCGAGTTGCAAGTCACAGATGGCGATGTCGACCGGACCACGACGTTCCAGTGCCCGGGCGGCATCTTCCACCGACTCGGCCGTCAGCACATCGAATACACCAATGGCATTGAGCATCTGGTGCAGGGCCATCATTTGGAATGGATGGTCCTCCAGAATCAAGACTTTCAAAGATCGCATGAACCCTTCCCCGCGGTAGCCGACATGTGCGATAGCACGGTGCGACTGTAGTGAAGGCGTGCCCGGCGACCTATCAGATAAGTCCTAAAGCACTAGTCGATTCCTAGACAGCTCAACCTCCACATCGACCTGCAACTGCTGTAGCACGCGTTCCAGTGTCGACCAGGCTTGCTGCGTGGCTTCAGCCTGCTGCCCATGGGTGGCTTGCCCCAGTTCGGCGCAGGCACGGGCCAACGCCAGCGCGTCGATCAGGCAGGCAACCCCTTCGAGCCGGTGCAGCGATGCCCTGATACGTTCCCATTCCAGGTCCGCCACCGCCTCGCGGAGGTGTCCTTGCTCGTCACGCAGGTTCTTGCGCAGCTCTTCAAGCATGCGCAGCATCACCGCGTTGTTGGCCTGGGTCATCTGCTGCAGTGCCTCGATCCGGAAGCTGCAAGGCGGTGCCAGCGTTTCGATCAGCGCCGACAAGCGATCGAGCGAGACGGGCTTGACCAGCAGCTCATCCATGCCGGCCTCCAGGCAACGTGCGCGTTCATCTTTCATCGCGTTGGCCGTGCAGCCGACGATCGCAATGGCCGGTCGCTTCAGCTGCGCCTCCCGTTGCCGTAGGGTGCGAGCCAATGTGCAGCCACTCATTACGGGCATGTTGCAATCGCTCAGCACCAAGTCGAAGCGTTCGGCCTGCCAGGCATCCAGGGCGGCCTGGCCGGAGTCGACGGCCAACACCTGATGACCGAGAAACTCAAGCTGCTGGCTGATAACCATGCGGCTGGCAGAAAGGTCGTCGACGATCAATATCCTGCGCGCCGGCCCTGCCCGACGTTGAACCGGCGCCGCTACCGGTGTGTTCTGCACCTCGGCAACGGGCTCAAGGAACAGCATGACCCTGACTTCGGTCCCCTCCCCGGGCGCGCTATGCAAGGTGATCGTGCCACCCATCAGTTCCACCAACTGTCGGCAGATACTCAAGCCCAGGCCAGAACCGCCGTACTGCGCAGCAGACTGCGCGCTGGCCTGGGCAAACGGGCTGAACAGCTCGGTCTGCTGCTGCTCACTGATGCCAATACCGGTGTCGCGCACGCTCAGGCACACGCCGACGCCTTGCGGCAGCAGCTCGCCGGTTCGTGTGACCTGCAAGGTGACGTGACCTTCATGGGTGAACTTCAACGCATTGCCCAGCACATTCACCAACACCTGGCGCAGGCGCAACGGATCAAACCAGTACGTCCCCTGGGCCTCGTCCGTCATCTGTAGTTGCAGGTCCAGCCCTTGTGCCTGGGCCTGTGCGCGGAACAGCGCGACGACACGTTCCACAAACGGCCGCAACGCCGTGGCCTGCGGCGCCAGTTGCAGGCTACCGGCCTCGATCCGTGCAAGGTCCAGGCTGTCGCCGATCAGCGCGATCAGCTCGCTGGCCGACTGATGAGCGGTCTCAAGCCCCGGCGAAGGCGCGGCACCGGTGGCCAGTGCGGTTTCGCGCTCAAGCTCCAGCAAACCGATAATCACCGCCATCGGCGTGCGTATCTCATGGCTCATGGTCGCCAGAAACGCACTTTTCGCCTGGTTGGCCTGCTCGGCCTGCTGACGGGCCTCCACCAGGTCTGCTTCCAGCTGCTTGCGCTCGGTAATGTCGATCCAGCCGCCGAGCAGCCCCTGCAACTGGCCGTCGGCACGGTAGAACGGCACGGTCCACTGATAGGCATCGATGCGTTGCCCGTGATGTTCGATGCGGCGGTCGGCAAACACCGGCTTGGGATCTTGCAGCAGGTTCAGATAGTCCTCATGCAGTTGAACAGCCAGGTCCGGCGGAATCACGTCGATATCGGTCAGGCGACGCCCTTTGACGTCCGCCAGGTGCAACGAGAAAACCTGTTCGTAGCTCTTGTTGCAGCTGATCAAGCGCCCTTCCAGGTCCCTGACATAGATCGGATTGGGGATGCCATCGAGCAAGGCGCGCTTGAACGCCACCTGGTCGTTGAGCGCCTCTTCGGCCCGCTCGCGCTGCCTGATCTGCACACGCAGCCGGCTGCTCCAGATCAGCGACACCAGCGCAAACAGCAGCGCTGCGGCCACGGCCCAGTACACCCAGGGTGCGATGCGTTGCCAGGCCGGTGCCGGTGGGGCCAGTGCGCCCAGCCACTTCATGCGCATGGCGCGCAGCTCGGCGACCGGGAAAGCTTCCAGGGACTTGTTGAGGATGCTCTCAAGCTCCGGCGCGCTGCGGCGTACCGAAAACCGGTCTGGCGCCCACTTGCCATCAACCCCGCGCCCGACCTTCAAAACCGGGTCATTGCCCACAATGCTGTAGGCCCCGACTTCACTGTCGATGGTCGCCACGGCCTCGCCACTGCGCACTTTCTCGCGCGCCTGCTCCAGGGAGTCCACCAACAGCAGGCGAACATCGGGGTATTCCTCGCGGATACTGCTTTCCAGCGCGTGCTGGGCAGGGAGCGCCAGCGTCTGCCCGGCCAAGTCGCCCAGCGACGCCAGCCCCAGGTGCGACTGCCGCACGATGAACACCCAGCTCTGCCCTCCCAGGGAATGGGTGAAGTCCAGGAATGCGCGTCGCTCCGGGGTTTCGCTCAAGGTGGTGCTCATGTCGGCGGCGCCGCTCCTGAGCAGGTCCAGGCTCTGGGCAATCGACGAGGATGGCGCGTACACGAACTGCAGCCCGGTCAACTGCGCAACGGTTGCCAGTACATCGCTGTTAAGGCCCACCCAGGCGCCCTGGCGATTACGAAACAGGTAGGGTGGATACTGGCTGCCCACCACGGTGACCGTCGGGTGCCGCGCGATCCAGTCACGCTCCTGAACCGTCAGCTCGACACGCTGGTGGGCCACATCCGAGCCCAGCCCCGAGGTCCAGCGTCCGAGGATTTCGCGCCGTACCGGCGCATCGAGACTGGCCAGTGCCTGGTTGAGCATCGCCTTCAACGGCTGATCCTCAGCGCGCACGGCAAACGCGAATCCTATCGGCGGCAAGGCACTGGGGCCGACCACTTGCAGCCCCAGAAACGGACGCAGCGCGTTATAGGCCCGCACGATGATCTCGTTGCCGATGAAGGCGTCGACTTCACCCTGGTTGAGCGCCTCCAGGGCGCTGCTGAGCGTGGGTGCAAGAATCACCTGGCTGTCGGGATAGACGTGATGCATCACTCGGGTATCGGCATAGCCGTCGAGCAAGACGATCTTCATCCCGGCCAACGAGGCCGGTGGCATGGATGCACCGCCGCGCACCACCACCATGGAGCGGTCAGGGATGTAGTCCTCGGTGAAGGCCAGGCCCGCCACGCTACGCTCGAAGCCATTGGCGCTGGTCAGTACATCGATCACACCGTTGTGCAGGGCCTGGATAGCCTCCTCGCGCCGGGCGAAGGCCAGCACTTGCGTTTTTACCCCCAGGCGCCGGGCAACCAGGCTCAGGTAGTCGGCGCTGATACCCTGGTAGCGGTTGCGGTCGATGGTGATGTCCACCGGCTCGTAATCGGCAAAGGAAATACCCACCCGCAAGGTTCGGGCAGGGCCCAGCCATTGCTGCTGCGCCGGGGTCAGCTGCATCGGCTCAAGTTCGGTGAATGGCGGCACCAGGGTAAAGGGCAAGCTCTGTGCGGCCTGGGCCCAGCTGCCCGTGCATAGCCACAGCAGGCAGCCCAGAATGAGCCCCACTGCATGACGTCCTGTGCTCATTGACACTCCTGATCCGTAGCGGCTGGCCAAGGCCAGTGTAGAAACGAAAAAGCCCGTCTGAGACGGGCTTTTTCGCGGGCCTATCGGGCAATTACAGCGGCTTGCCGCGATTGCCGTGCTGGCTGACGAAGGCTTGTACGGCCTTGAGGTCGTTGGCCAGGACCGTGCACTTCTCTTCCCGGGCGAACAGGTCGCTCAGGTGAGCAGGCAGCTCCAGGGCCTTGCCGACGCCGGCTTTTTCCACCGCTTCCGGGAACTTGACCGGGTGGGCGGTACCCAGCACCACCATGGGCGTGTCGAGGCTGCGACGGCATTCGCGCGCGGCCTTGACGCCGATGGCGGTGTGCGGGTCGAGCACTTCGCCGGTCTGGGCGAAGACTTCGGCGATGGTCTCGCAGGTTTGCGCGTCATCGACGGCCAGCGAATCGAACAGTTTGCGCGCTTCGGTCCAGCGGTCCTGGTCGACGCTGAAGCCGCCGCCCTGCTTGAAGTTGTCCATCAGCCCGGCGATGGCTGCGCCGTTGCGACCGTGCAGGTCGAACAGCAGGCGCTCGAAGTTCGACGACACCATGATGTCCATCGACGGCGACAGGGTCGCGTGCAGGGTTTCCTTGACGTACTGGTTGCCGCTCATGAAGCGGTGCAGGATGTCGTTGCGGTTGGTGGCAACGATCAACTGGCTGATCGGCAGGCCCATGTTGCGCGCAAGGTAACCGGCGAAGATGTCGCCGAAGTTGCCGGTCGGTACCGAGAAGGCCACCGAACGCGCCGGGCCGCCCAGCTGCAGGGCCGCGTGGAAGTAGTAGACGATCTGGGCCATGATCCGCGCCCAGTTGATCGAGTTGACTGCTACCAGGCGAGTGCCCTTGAGGAAGCCCTGGTCGGCAAAGCTGGCCTTGACCATTTCCTGGCAGTCGTCGAAGTTGCCTTCGATGGCGATGTTGTGGATGTTCTCGCCGAAGATGGTGGTCATCTGGCGGCGCTGAACTTCCGACACACGCTGGTGCGGGTGCAGGATGAAGATGTCGACGTTGTCGCAACGGCGGCAGCCTTCGATGGCAGCCGAACCGGTGTCACCGCTGGTGGCGCCGATGATCACCACGCGCTCGCCACGCTTGGCCAGCACGTGATCGAGCAAGCGGCCGAGCAGTTGCAGGGCAAAGTCCTTGAACGCCAGGGTCGGGCCGTGGAACAGCTCCAGCACCCATTCGTTGCTGTTCAGCTGACGCAGCGGCGCGACCGCAGCGTGGGCGAACTCGCCGTAGGTTTCTTCGAGAATCTTCTTGAAATCGGCATCGGCAATGCTGCCGGTGACGAACGGACGCATCACTCGGAAAGCCAGCTCGTGATACGGCAGGCCGGCCCAGGAAGCGATCTCTTCCTGGGTGAAGCGCGGCAGGTTTTCCGGCACGTACAGACCGCCGTCGCTGGCGAGACCCGCCAGCAGGACATCTTCGAAATTCAGGGCCGGAGCCTGGCCACGAGTACTGATATATCGCATGGGTACAAACCTTCGGTTTGAGCTACAAGCTACAAGCTACACGCTACAAGTCACCGCGATCCGGCTTTGACTTGCAGCTTGCCGCTTGCCACTTGCAGCTATTGTCAATTCAGTTGTTCGACGCGGATACGCACCACGTTGCCGACCACATCCTGCAGGGCTTCCAGGGCGGTGATGGCATCGTTCATGCGCTGCTCGACCACGCGGTGAGTCAGCAGGATCATCGGTACCAGGCCGTCTTGCTCTTCGACCTCTTTCTGCATGATCGACTCGATGTTGATGCCACGCTCCGAGAGGATGCTCGCCACCTGGGCCAGCACGCCTGGGTGATCCTTGGCCTGGATGCGCAGGTAGTAGGCGGTTTCGCAGGCGTCGATCGGCAGGATCGGGTGAGCCGACAGCGAGTCTGGCTGGAAGGCCAGGTGCGGCACGCGGTTCTCCGGATCGGAAGTCATGGCGCGAACCACGTCCACCAGGTCGGCAACCACCGAGGAAGCGGTCGGTTCCATACCGGCGCCGGCACCGTAGAACAGGGTGGAGCCTGCCGCATCGCCGTTGACCATGACCGCGTTCATCACACCGTTGACATTGGCGATCAGGCGGTCGGCCGGGATCAGCGTCGGGTGGACGCGCAGCTCGATGCCGTTGGCGGTGCTGCGGGCCACGCCCAGGTGCTTGATGCGGTAGCCCAGCGCTTCGGCGTAGTTCACGTCGGCGGTGGTCAACTGGGTGATGCCCTCGGTGTAGGCCTTGTCGAACTGCAGCGGAATACCAAAGGCGATGGACGCCAGGATGGTCAGCTTGTGCGCGGCATCGATACCTTCGACGTCGAAGGTCGGATCGGCTTCGGCATAACCCAGCGCCTGGGCTTCAGCCAGCACGTCGGGGAAGGCACGGCCTTTTTCACGCATCTCGGTGAGGATGAAGTTGCCGGTACCGTTGATGATGCCAGCCACCCAGTTGATGCGGTTGGCCGACAGGCCTTCGCGGATGGCCTTGATCACCGGGATGCCGCCAGCCACGGCCGCTTCGAAGGCGACGATGACGCCCTTCTCGCGGGCCTTGGCGAAAATCTCGTTACCGTGCACGGCAATCAGCGCCTTGTTGGCGGTGACCACGTGCTTGCCGTTCTCGATGGCCTTGAGCACCAGCTCGCGGGCGATGGTGTAGCCGCCGATCAGCTCGATGACAATATCGATTTCCGGGTTCGTTGCGACCTCGAATACATCAGCGGTAATGGGGGTACCGGTAATCTGGCAATTCGGGTTTGGCGAACGCATGGCAATCTGTGCCACTTCGATACCACGCCCGGCACGGCGGGCGATCTCCTCGGCGTTACGCTGAAGTACATTGAAGGTACCGCCACCGACGGTCCCCAACCCACAGATGCCTACTTTGACCGGTTTCACTGTGAACTCCCCATTGAACGAACGACGCTCGGCCGTTCGTGAAAACAGCCGTCTCCCCATGGTGACGGCTGGCTTGTTGAATTATTTATTGCCGGCCAGTGCCAGCTTGGCCACTTGTGGCGCCGGTTGATAACCCGGGATCACCTGGCCGTCCTCAAGGACGATGGCCGGGGTACCGTTGACACCAATCGACTGGCCCAACTGGAATTGCTTGCTGACCGGGTTGGCGCACTTGGCAGCCTTGATTTCCTTGCCGTCGATCATTTTGTCCAGGGCGGCCTTGCGGTCGCTGGAGCACCAGACGGCTTGCAACTGTTCATCGCCCGGGGAGCCGAGGCCCTGGCGCGGGAAGGCTACGTAGCGCACTTCGATACCGCGACGGTTGAGCTCAGGAACTTCGGCGTGCAGCTTGTGGCAGTACGGGCAGGTTGTGTCGGTAAACACGGTGATGTGCGATTTGGTTTCGCCCTTGGCAGGATAAACCACCATCTCGGCAGCTGGAATAGCGTTGATGCTCTTGGCGATGGCCTGACGCTCGGCTTTTTCAGTCAGGTTGACCGGCTTGCCGTCCTGGATCTGGAACAGATAGCCCTGCACCACGAACTGGCCGTCGGCGCTTGCGTACAGTACACGGCCGCCTTCGAGTTTGACTTCGTACAGGCCGTTCAACGGGCTTGAGGCAACACTGGCGACCGGAACACCCAGCTCAAGCGATTGCAAGGTCTTGCGGATGGTCTGCTCGGCGGTGTCGGCAGCGGCGGCAAAAGTGCTGACCAACGCCAGGGCGGCGGTGGCGATAAACTGGGTCACGCGCATGGGAACTCCTGAAGGCGGGCAAGGGGCCGAAATGGAACACGCGTCCTGAAAAAACGGCGTTCGCGCGGGCCTCGATGCAAACCGGTCAAGCCTACCACATCATGTCCGCGCCAAGCGCCCCCGGCGACGCAAGCACAATCAGCCACGCGGGTGATGTTTTGCGTGCAGTTCCTGTAGCCGCGCCCGGGCCACATGGGTGTAGATCTGCGTGGTCGAGAGGTCGCTATGGCCCAGCAGCATCTGCACCACCCGCAAGTCGGCACCGTGATTGAGCAGATGGGTGGCGAAGGCGTGGCGCAAGGTATGCGGCGACAGGCTTTTATCGATACCGGCCACCTGGGCCTGGTGCTTGATCCGGTGCCAGAAGGTCTGGCGGGTCATCTGCTCGCCGCGCTGGCTGGGAAACAGCACATCGCTGGGGCGCCCGCCGAGCATGTCGTTGCGCCCGTCGCGCAGGTAGCGTTCCAGCCACACCACGGCCTCCTCGCCCATCGGCACCAGGCGTTCCTTGCTGCCCTTGCCCATCACCCGCAGCACGCCCTGGCGCAGGTTGACCTGATCCAGGGTCAGGCTCACCAGTTCGGTCACCCGCAGGCCACAGGCATACAGCACCTCAAGCATGGCGCGGTCGCGCTGGCCGATTGGTTCGCCCAGGTCTGGCGCTTGCAGCAGGGCCTCGACATCGGCCTCGGACAACGACTTGGGCAAAGGCCGCCCCAGCTGCGGCATTTCGACCTGCAGGGTGGGGTCGACAGCAATCAGCTTCTCGCGCAGCAAATAACGGTAGAAGCCGCGCACCCCGGAGAGAAAACGCGCCGTGGAGCGAGGCTTGTAGCCCTGCTCCAGGCGCCAGGCCAGGTGATCGAGAATCAGGTCGCGCCCGGCATCGGGTAACTGGATGGCGCGCTCGTGCAACCAACCGTTGAACAAGGCCAGGTCGCTGCGATACGACTCGCGGGTGTTGTCGGCCAGGCCTTTTTCCAGCCACAGGGCATCGAGGAACTGGTCGATCAGGGGATGCTCTAGTGCGGGCATGACAACTCGGTGGGCAGCAGACATAAACGAAGAATTGCCGCTAGTCTTCCACAACATGGCAGGCATAGGGAGCCCGAATGAGCGAACAACAGATATTGCTGACTTTCGGTGGCATTGGCGCCGCCGCCCTCGCCTGCCAATGGCTGGCCTGGCGCCTGAAGCTGCCGGCGATCCTCTTCCTGCTGCTCAGCGGCATCCTGGCAGGCCCGATACTGGGCTGGCTCGACCCACAGCACATGTTCGGCCCCCTGTTGATGCCACTGGTGTCGCTGGCGGTGGCGCTGATCCTGTTTGAAGGCAGCCTCACCCTGCACTTGTCGCAGTGGCGCGAGATCGGTTCGGTTGTACACCGCATGGTGACCCTCGGCGCGCTGTCGACCTGGCTGATCATCACCCTGGCCACTCACTGGCTGCTGGGCTTCGACTGGATGCTGGCGACCCTGTTCGGCACCCTGACCCTGGTGACCGGCCCCACCGTGATCGTGCCGATGTTGCGGGTGGTGCGGCCCAAATCGACCATTGCCAACATCCTGCGCTGGGAAGGTATCGTCATCGACCCGATCGGCGCCCTTCTGGCGGTGGTGGTGTACAGCTTCATCATCGCCAGCGCTGCCGGCAATGGCCTGAGCCAGAGCCTGATGACCTTTGCCGGTGTGATTCTGTGCGGTAGCGCGTTTGGCGCTGCTGGCGGCTGGGTGCTGGGCCAGGTCATGCGCGAGCAATGGTTGCCCGAGTACCTGCATAACCTGGCGTCCCTGGCCGCGGTGCTGGGCATCTTCATCGCCTCCAACCAGGTCACCCACGAATCCGGGTTACTGGCGGTGACCATCATGGGCATGTGGCTGGCCAACATGAAGGGCGTGGATGTGCGGCAGATCCTGCACTTCAAGGAGAACCTGAGCGTGCTGCTGATTTCCGGGCTGTTCATCCTCCTGGCTGCGCGCCTGGACCTGAACGCCCTGATTGGCCTTGGGCCGGCGGTGCTGGCCCTGCTGCTGGTGATCCAGCTGATCGCCCGGCCGCTGAACGTCGCCCTCTCTACCTGGGGCTCGAACCTGAACTGGCGCGAACGCGCCCTGCTGAGCTGGATCGCCCCGCGCGGAATCGTCGCGGCCGCAGTGTCGGCGATCTTCGCCATCCGCCTGCATGAAGCCGGCCACGAAGGTGCCCTGCTGCTGGTGCCGCTGACCTTCGCAGTGATCATCGGCACCGTGGTGCTGCAAAGCGCTACGGCACGACCGCTGGCGCGCCTGCTGAAGGTGGCGGAACCTGCGCCCAGCGGCTTTCTGATCGTCGGTGCCAACCCGCCGGCCCGCGCCATTGGCAAGGCCCTGCAGCAATTGGATTGCCGGGTCCTGCTGACCGATTCGAGCTGGGAAAACATCCGCGCGGCGCGCATGGAGGGGTTACCGACGTACTTTGGCAACCCGGCCTCACAACATGCCGACGCCCACCTGGACCTGGTCGGGTTGGGGCACTTGCTGGGGCTTTCACCGTCCGGCGAGCTGAATACGCTGGCTTGCGCACGTTTTCGTCATGACTTTGGCCATGCCCGGCTGTTCGTCTTGGCCAGCGGGCTGGAAGCCAGGCGCAGCGACAAGCATCGGGCCAGTGACGAACACCGCGGGCATGTGCTGGGCAGCCAGGCGCTGACCTATACCCAACTGGCCAACTTGCTGACCAAGGGTGCCGAGCTGTACAGCACGCACCTGACCGAGGGGTTTGGCTGGGAGGACTATCAGGCTCTGCACGGTGACCGGGCGACCTTGCTGTTTGCCCGGGACAGCAGTGGCTGGGTGCATGTATTCGGGCCTGACAGCACACTCAAGCCCGGGGCGGGATGGACGGTGGTGGCGTTGATCGAACCGACGAACGAATGATCCCTGTAGGAGCGGGCTTACCCCGCGATGCGATGTGACTGCTAGAACAGCATCGCGGGGCAAGCCCACTCCTACACACTCACGTCAGAACCCAGGCAATACCGGCACTGGGCGCTTGTCTTCATCAATGGCGACAAAGCTGAACAGGCCATGAATGGCTTTCTCGCGGCTGTCGCAGCTCATGCTCTCGACAAACACTTCAACCTCGACTTTGAGGCTGGTGTTGCCCACGGCGGCAACCCGCCCGACCAGCTCGACAATAGAGCCGGCGGCAATCGGGTGCTTGAAGTCGATCCGGTCGGTAGACACCGTCACCAACGGCAACCGGCAAAAACGCGTGGCGGCGATGAACGACACTTCGTCCATCCAGGCCAGGGCGGTTCCGCCGAACAGGGTGTTGTGGTGGTTGGTGGTGGACGGGAACACCGCCTTGGTCACACGGGTCACCGACAGTTCGGTGCGGCGTTCGATTTCCTGCTCTCTGGGGCTCATAAACTTCACATCAAAAACAAAATTGCAGACAACAAAAAAGCAGCCCGAAGGCTGCTTTTTTCGCATGGTGGCCGTAGCCACCGGTCAAACTGTCATCAGGACAGTTTTTCCTTGATGCGAGCGGCTTTACCGGACAGGTCGCGCAGGTAGTACAGCTTGGCTTTACGCACGTCACCACGACGTTTCACGGCCAGGCTGTCGATTTGCGGGCTGTAGGTCTGGAAAGTACGCTCAACGCCAACACCGTTGGAGATCTTGCGAACAGTGAAAGCACTGTTCAGGCCACGGTTACGCTTGGCGATTACAACGCCTTCGAATGCCTGCAGACGCGAACGATCGCCTTCCTTCACTTTCACCTGAACGACGATGGTGTCGCCCGGGGCAAAGGTCGGGATCTCTTTGGACATCTGCTCAGCTTCGATCTGCTGAATGATTTTGTTGGTCATGCTGTGCTCCTAAGGTAAATCGTCGGATCTACCATCGATACGTTAACTATCGTCCCGCTCTCGGAGGTACTCCTCGAGCAGCTTCTTCTCTTCTCCAGAAAGTGAGCGACTTTCCAGAAGATCGGCGCGTCGTTCATAGGTCCGCCCAAGGGACTGCTGTAAACGCCATCGCCGGATGTGTGCATGGTTGCCACTAAGCAACACGTCGGGAACACGCTGATCCGCATACACCTCCGGTCGGGTGTAGTGCGGGCAATCGAGCAGACCATCGGTAAAGGAGTCTTCCTCCGCCGAGTCCGCATGCCCTAAAGCTCCGGGCAGCAGTCGCGTAACCGCATCAATCAGGACCATCGCCGGCAGCTCGCCGCCAGACAATACATAGTCCCCAATCGACCACTCTTCATCGACATGAGCCTCGATAAAACGCTCGTCGATGCCTTCATAACGACCGGCTATCAGAATCAACGATTCGTGCTTCACCAGGTCTTTGACCGCCGACTGATCCAGCTTGCGGCCTTGCGGCGAAAGGTAGATCACCTTCGCCTTCCCCCCGGTTGCCTGCCTGGCCTGAACCAGTGCATCTTCCAGAGGTTTGATCTTCATCACCATGCCTGGACCACCGCCAAAAGGCCGATCATCTACCGTATGGTGACGATCTGTGGTGTAGTCCCGTGGGTTCCAGCAGGTCAGTTGCAACAACCCCTGCTTTACCGCACGGCTGGTAATGCCGTACTCACTGATGGCCGAGAACATCTCGGGGAACAACGTAATGACGTCTACGCGCAGGCTAGCCATTGCTTAGAAGTCCGCGTCCCATTCCACCCTCATCTCGCCTGCAGCCAGGTCGATCTTCAACACGCATTGCTCTGTATAGGGCAACAGGCGCTCTCGATCATCCAGACTACCCGCGCAGGGCTTTACCACCATTACATCGTTCGCGCCGGTCTCCAACAGGTGATCAACCTTGCCGAACAGCTGTTCGTCCTGGTTGATGACTTTCAGACCTACCAACTGGTACCAGTAGTACTCGTCGCTAGGCAGGTTGGGCAAAAGGCTTCGCGAGATACAAATCTCATAACCGCTCAGAAGACGGGCTTCATCACGATCATCGAGGCCTTTGAGCTTGGCGACCAGGTCCTTTTGAGTGGATCGGCCACTGACCAGCTCTACCTGTTTTACCTTCCCTTCGTGCCGAAGCGTCCAGTTGCGGTAATCCAACAGGTTTTCAATCGGATCGGTAAAGGAAAAGACCTTCACCTCGCCACGAACGCCGTGAACCGAAAAAATCTTGCCGACAACGATCAAGTCATCAGCTTTTTCTGGCGTCGCGCTCATACTGTTCAGGCAGCAGCCTTGGCAGCATCTTTCAGCAGTTTTGCAACGCGCTCGGATGGCTGTGCGCCAACGCTCAGCCAGTGAGCAACGCGGTCTTGCTTAACGGACAGACGAACTTCCTGGCCACGAGCGATAGGGTTGAAGAAACCAACCTGCTCAATGTGCGAACCGGTAACTGGGTTACGCGAGTCAGTCACGGTCAGGGTGTAAAATGGGCGCTTTTTGGAGCCGCCACGGGCAAGACGGATGGTTAGCATTGAACATCGTTCCTGTAGTCGGTGCTGCAAATCATAATGCACAGCGGGCACACGGGTGCCCGAAAGGCCGCATATTCTCAAGGAATACACGGACATTTGCAAATGCCTTTTTACGCACGGTAAAAAGGCCTGCCTGCTGATCTGCGGTTTGTACTGCCTTATATATAAGGCAGCGGTGGTCCCGCCGGGGCGGGGTTCCGGTCGTCGGCACTGTTAAGTGCCAACGTCCTGAATAGGTTTACAGCTTGGGCATGCCGCCGCCGGGCATCATGCCGCCCAGGCCGCGCATCATTTTGGCCATGCCGCCTTTGGCAGAAAACTTCTTCATCATCTTCTGCATCTGCTTGTGCTGCTTGATCAAGCGGCCGATGTCCTGCACCTGGGTGCCGGAACCCATGGCGATACGGCGCTTGCGCGAACCACTGATCAGCTCAGGGTCACGGCGCTCGGCCGGGGTCATGGAGTTGATGATCGCTTCCATCTGCTTGAACTGCTTCTCGGCTGCGCCCTGGGCACTGCCCATCTGCGCCAGGTTGACCCCACCGATGCTGGGCAGCTTGTCCATCAAGCCGCCGAGGCCGCCCATATTCTTCATTTGCTGCAGCTGGTCACGGAAGTCTTCGAGGTCGAAGCCCTTGCCCTTCTTCAGCTTCTTGGCCAGTTTGTCGGCCTTTTCCTTGTCGAGGGTCTGTTCGGCCTGCTCGATCAGGCTGAGCACGTCGCCCATGCCCAGGATGCGCGAAGCGATACGGTCGGGGTGGAACGGCTCGAGGGCTTCGCTCTTTTCACCCATACCGATGAACTTGATCGGCTTGCCGGTGATGGCACGCACCGACAGCGCGGCACCACCACGGGCGTCGCCGTCGACCTTGGTCAGGATCACGCCGGTCAGCGGCAGCGCCTCGCCAAAGGCCTTGGCGGTGTTGGCGGCATCCTGGCCGGTCATGGCGTCGACCACGAACAGCGTCTCGATCGGCTTGACCGCAGCGTGCAGGTCCTTGATCTCGCTCATCATCTCGGCGTCGATATGCAGACGGCCGGCGGTGTCGACGATGACGACGTCGATGAACTTGAGCTTGGCTTCGCGGATGGCCGCTTCAGCGATGGCTACTGGCTTCTGGCTGATATCGGACGGGAAGAAGGTAACGCCGATGTCGCCTGCCAGGGTTTCGAGCTGCTTGATGGCCGCCGGACGGTAGACGTCCGCCGACACCACCATCACCGACTTCTTCTTGCGCTCCTTGAGGAAGCGCGCCAGCTTGCCGGCGGTAGTGGTCTTGCCCGCGCCCTGCAGACCGGCCATCAGGACCACGGCCGGCGGTGCAGCATTGAGCGCCAGGTCTTCGTTGGCGGCGCCCATCAGGCCTTCGAGTTCGGCCTGGACGATCTTCACGAACGCCTGGCCCGGGGTCAGGCTGCGCGACACCTCGGTGCCGACCGCACGCTCCTTGACCTTGTTGACGAAATCCTTGACCACCGGCAGGGCGACGTCAGCCTCGAGCAACGCCATGCGCACTTCACGCAGGGTGTCTTTGATGTTGTCTTCGGTCAGCTTGGCCTTGCCGGTGACATGGCGCAGCGTCTGTGACAGACGGTCGGTCAGGTTTTCAAACATGGTGATCCTTTCAGGCTCTTCAGAACCGAGGTTTATCAGCTGCCTCTGGCATTTGGGCGGGCCTTGGGCAGGGGCAGGTCGGCGATTATAACCAAGACTCGGGCCAGCGCACACCTTACGTCGGCTGGCGGTCTTCCTTGGCAGGCGCGTTGTATGCCAAACTCATCCTCTTTCGGGCTTGCCTAACAGGACTTATGCTCCCCTTGTCACCCAGCTTGCTTCCCAATCTGATCGCCGCCTGCCTGTACGCCGCCGCGACCTTCTATCATGGCTCCCGCCTGGCGCAAGGCGCCAAGGCCGACAAACGCCTGCTCGGGCTGCTCGGCGCACTGGCGGTCATCGCCCAGGGTACCGCGCTGTTCTGGCAGCTGCTGACGCCCCTGGGCCTGAGCCTGGACTTCTTCAGTGCCGCCAGCCTGATCGCCACGGCCGTCATCGCTCTGACCCTGCTGGCCTGCCTGCGCATCCCGGTAGAGAACCTGCTGTTGCTGCTGTTCCCGCTGGGCATGGCCACGGCCCTGATCGCGCAGTTTGCCCCATCGGGCACCGTACCGCTGATCAATGAAGAGACCGGCATCCTCGCGCATATCCTGCTGTCGATCCTGGCCTACGGAATGTTCACGATT
This sequence comes from Pseudomonas sp. JQ170C, assembly GCF_035581345.1. Lineage (NCBI taxonomy): Bacteria > Pseudomonadati > Pseudomonadota > Gammaproteobacteria > Pseudomonadales > Pseudomonadaceae > Pseudomonas > Pseudomonas sp. JQ170C. Next base: position 1,238,911 of record NZ_CP141608.1, on the reverse strand, counting down.
GCCGTGTTCCAGGCCTTGCTGCTGCTGGTGCAGGATCACCAGCTCAAGCACAAGCACCCCTCGGGCCTGATCCGCAACTTCCCGCCCCTGCAAACCATGGAGAGCCTCCTGTTCGGCTTCCTCTGGACCGGTTGGGCCCTGCTGTCGCTGTCGCTGATTTCCGGCTGGCTGTTCCTGGACAACCTGTTCGCCCAGCACCTGGTGCATAAAACCCTGCTGGCCTGCGTGGCCTGGATCGTCTTCAGCGTGCTGCTGTGGGGTCGTACCCGCCTGGGCTGGCGCGGCCACAAGGCAATCCGCTGGACCCTGGCCGGCTTCTGCCTGCTGATGCTGGCCTACTTCGGCAGCAAGCTGGTACGCGAATTCATCCTGCATATCTGACGGGCACAGGTAAATGGACGATCTGCCGTTAGGACCGTTACTCGGCGTACTGGCACTGGCACTGCTCTGGTCGGCACTGTTTACCGCTGTGGATGCCGCCCAGCAGCACCTCAATGGTGCCCGGCGCAACAACCAGACCGACGCGCACCCCGAACTCAAGGTCGCCCCCCAGGCCCTGGTACTCTGTTCCACCCTGGGCAAACTCCTGGTGCTGGCCCTGGCCTGCCTGCTGGGGCAGCGCTACAACGGCGAGCATGGGTTCTGGCTCGCCGGCCTTGGCGCCGCCACCCTGTTGCTGGTGTTCGCCGAATACCTGCCGCGACAATTGGCCCGACGCAATCCACCCGCCTTCATCGCCCTGGGCAACACCCTGCTCAAGGCCCCGCTCAAACTGCTCCAGCCGGTGGCCTGGCTACTCGATGGCTGCGCCCGCGTGGTATTGCGCCCGTTCCGGGTCCAGCCCCATGCCGTTGCGCTGCACGAGCAGGACAGCGACGACGACCTCGACGAAGAAACCCCGGCAGACCATCGCCTGAACCTGCCCGAAAGCCTGCTGGCCCTGGACAAGATCACCGTCAACGACATCCTGGTGCCGCGCAACGATGTCGATGGCGTCAACCTCGATGACTCGATCGAGCAGATCATCGAGCAACTGATCATCAGCCGCCACACTCGCCTGCCGGTCTATCACAGCGATATCAACCAGGTCGAAGCCATCCTCAATACCAAGCTGATCAGCCACCTGCTGCCCAAGGCCGAGCTGACCCGCGAAACCCTGCATGCCGCCTGCTACGAACCCTATTTCGTGCCCGAAAGCACCCCCTTGCAGTTGCAACTGCTCAACTTCCACAAGCAGCAGCGGCGCCTGGGCGTTGTCGTCGATGAATACGGCGAAGTGCAGGGCATCGTTACCCTGGAAGACATTCTCGAAGAAATTGTCGGCGAATTCGAAGACGAACACAGCCTGGACAACCCACATATCCATCCGCAGGCAGACGGCCGCTACGTGATCGAAGGCAACGTTTCGATCCGCGAGCTGAACCGCAACCTGGGCTGGCACTTGCCGAGCGACGGCCCCAAGACCCTCAACGGCCTGGTCACCGAAGCGCTGGAAAGCATCCCGGAAAGCGCCGTATGCCTGAAGATCGGCCGCTATCGCCTGGAAATTCTTGAAACCGAAGACAATTGCGCCAGCCGCATACTGGTCTGGACCGTGACCCGCTAGCTATACTCCGGTCACGCTTACCCAGCCCAGCCGTCTCGCCCGCTACCCGCACCCGGCGTCTCTCGGCCAGTCCGCAGCACTGAATACCGCGCGCAAAACCTGCACTGCTTCACACCCCGAACAGTGCCCGCGCCCGCCCCTATCCCCCTCGGGCGTATGCTCAGTCACGCGACCAACAACAATACGCTTCGGCCCCGCTGCCAACGCCTGCCCGCCAGGCCGGTAGCGACGCCTATGGAGCAATCGACTGTCAGGGATAATCGCATGACAACCAGCAGCACCTACTCCGAAACGGAACAGACCAGCCCCGGCAACTCGCCGGCCCGGGTGGCGACCGCCAGCTTCATCGGCACTGCCATCGAGTTCTATGACTTCTACGTCTATGCCACCGCCGCTGCCCTGGTCATCGGCCCGGTATTCTTCCCGCAGACCTCGGGCACCGCACAGATGCTCTCGGCCTTCCTCACCTTCGGCATCGCCTTTCTGGCCAGACCCCTGGGCTCGGCGCTGTTCGGCCACTTCGGTGACCGCATCGGGCGCAAATCGACGCTGGTAGCCTCGCTGCTACTGATGGGGGTGTGTACCACGCTGATCGGCGTGCTGCCCGGCTACGACAGCATCGGTGCCTGGGCGCCGATCCTGCTTTGCGTGCTGCGCTTCGGCCAGGGCCTGGGCCTTGGCGGGGAATGGGGCGGCGCCGCCCTGCTCGCTACCGAAAACGCCCCCAAGGGCAAACGCGCCTGGTTCGGCATGTTTCCGCAACTGGGGCCTTCGATCGGTTTTCTGGCGGCCAACGGCCTGTTCCTGACCCTGGCCATGGTGCTGACTGACGAGCAGTTTCGCGAGTGGGGCTGGCGGATCCCGTTCCTGCTCAGCGCCGCGCTGGTCATTGTCGGCCTGTATGTGCGCCTGAAGCTTGAAGAAACCCCGGTGTTCGCCAAGGCCGTAGCCCGTCACGAGCGGGTAAAAATGCCGGTGGTCGAACTGTTCAGCCAGTACTGGATGCCAGTATTGCTGGGCGCTTCGGCCATGGTGGTGTGCTACGCGCTGTTCTACATTTCCACGGTTTTCTCGCTCAGTTATGGCGTATCGACCCTGGGCTACAGCCGTGAAACCTTCCTCGGCCTGCTGTGCTTCGCCGTGCTGTTCATGGCCCTCGCCACCCCGCTGTCGGCCTGGCTCAGCGACCGTTACGGGCGCAAGCCGGTACTGATCGTCGGTGCGGTGCTGGCGATACTCTCGGGCTTTACCATGCAGCCCTTGCTGACCTCGGGCTCCACGACGGGCGTGGCGCTGTTCCTGGCCATCGAGCTGTTCCTGATGGGGGTGACCTTCGCACCGATGGGCGCGTTGCTGCCTGAGCTGTTCCCGACCCACGTGCGTTACACCGGCGCGTCGGCAGCCTATAACCTGGGCGGTATTGTCGGGGCCTCGGCGGCGCCGTTCTTTGCCCAGAAGCTGGTAGCGATGGGGGGATTGAGCTGGGTGGGTGGCTATGTGTCGGCGGCGGCTGTGCTGAGCCTGATTGCTGTGCTGTGCCTGAAAGAAACCCGGCATTCGGAGTTGTAACAGCATCGCGGGGCAAGCCCGCTCCTACCAGACCGGTAGGAACGGGCTTGCCCCGCGACGGATTTAAAGCTCTACCTGAACAGCTTGCGAAGCACGCGTCGCCTTGGCGCGCGCAGCCTCGATCGACTCGTCACGCGCCAGGCACACACCCATGCGGCGCTGGCCATTGACTTCGGGCTTGCCGAACAAACGAATGGCCGTATCCGGCTCACTCAACGCCACACCCAGGTTGGCGAAGGCCGTCTGTTGCGATTGACCTTCCACCAGGATCACCGCCGAAGCCGACGGGCCGAACTGGCGAATCAGCGGAATCGGCAGCCCCAGGATTGCCCGGGCATGCAGGGCGAACTGCGACAGGTCCTGGGAAATCAGGGTCACCAGGCCCGTATCGTGCGGGCGCGGCGACACTTCGCTGAACCACACCTGATCACCCTTGATGAACAGCTCCACACCAAACAGACCACGGCCGCCCAGGGCTTCGGTGACCGCCTTGGCCACGCGCTCGGACTCCGCCAGGGCCACCGGGCTCATGGCCTGCGGCTGCCAGGACTCCTGATAGTCGCCCTTCTCCTGACGATGCCCGACCGGCGCGCAGAAGGTGGTGCCGCCGACATGGCGCACGGTCAGCAGGGTGATTTCGTAGTCGAAGTCGATGAAACCTTCGATGATCACCCGGCCCTTGCCGGCACGTCCGCCTTCCTGGGCGTAGTCCCAGGCCTTCTGCACATCATCGGCACTCTTGAGCAGGCTCTGGCCCTTGCCCGAGGAGCTCATCACCGGCTTGACCACACAAGGGAAACCGAGGTCTTCGACCGCCTTCGCGTAGGCCTCGAAGGTATCGGCGAAGTGGTACGGCGAGGTTGGCAGTTCCAGCTCTTCGGCGGCCAGGCGGCGAATGCCTTCGCGGTTCATGGTCAGTTGCGTGGAGCGGGCCGTCGGAACCACATTGAAGCCTTCGTTTTCCAGCTCCACCAGGGTCGCGGTGGCGATGGCTTCGATTTCCGGGACGATGTAGTGCGGCTTTTCAGCCTCGATGACCGCACGCAGGGCGGCGCCGTCGAGCATGTTGATCACGTGGCTGCGATGGGCGACCTGCATGGCCGGGGCATCGGCGTAACGGTCCACGGCAATCACTTCGACACCCAGGCGTTGCAGCTCGATCACCACTTCCTTGCCCAGCTCACCACAGCCACAGAGCAGTACACGGGTCGCGGTCGGCGACAATGGGGTTCCGATACGAGTCATCTCAAGTCCTCAGAGGGAAGGATTCCAGGCTGCCCCGCAATCGGTGCAACCCGGTGAAAAGGAGCGCCATTTTACATGAACCGGGCCCTGGGGCCTCAGCCAGTGATGGCACGCTTGCGCAGGCGCCAGGCCATGATCAGCCAGACGGCGGTCACGCCGGCAAACTTGGACGCCATGGCGGTGCCAACCACGGCCGGGGTCAAGGCGCCGATCATGCCGAAAAAGATGAAGGTGTCGATGGGGATGCTCAGCGCCGAGCTGAGCCACAGGCGGTCGTGCAGAGGCCGCTTGGTGATGCTGAACACCAGCCAGTCGATCAGCTCCGAAACCGCAAAGGCCGTTGCGCTGGCCAGGGCAATGGCCGGCTCGGAGGTGATGTACGACAGCACCAGGGCAACCAGCATGGCGACCAACGCACCGTGGCCGAAGCGGGTCTGCACCATGTCGCGCAGGATGAACACCAGGCCGCCCCAGGCGGACCAGATGACATCCAGGTGCGGGGCGCTGGAAAAGGCATAGTTGATCAGCACAACACTGCTGATATAGGCAATCAGAAAGGGCATGGGGTCGACCGCTGGGCAAGCGCTACAGGGTACTTGAGCGGCCGCTTGCGGCCAAGTCCCGGATCAGGCGTTGCCGACGCTGAGGATCAGCCCGGCCGCCACGGCCCGCTCGTGGCACAGCTTCAACACCTGACGGCGTTCGGTGTTGTCCATCCGTCCCCAGCGGGTGATTTCAGCGGCGCTGCGCTGACAACCGGTGCAGATGTCGGCCTCGTCCAGGGCACAGATGTGCACGCAGGGCGAGGCGACCGGGCGCTCAGTACTGCTCATCAATCCTCCTGCACGGCCAGATCGCGCGCGTAGCGCTCGGCGTTGTGCACGTAATGCGCAGCGCTGGCTTCGAGCATTTTCTTCTGCGCTTCAGTCAGTTCGCGTACCACCTTGCCTGGCGAGCCCATCACCAGCGAACCGTCGGGGATCTCCTTGCCTTCGGGGATCAGTGCATTGGCGCCGATGATGCAGTACTTGCCGATCCGCGCGCCATTGAGGATGACCGCATTGATGCCGACCAGGCTGTAGTCGCCCACGGTGCAGCCGTGGAGCATGGCGTTATGACCAACGGTCACGCTCTTGCCCAGGGTCAGCGGCACACCCATGTCGGTGTGCATGACGGTACCGTCCTGGACGTTGCTGTTCTCGCCGATGTCGATCAGTTCGTTGTCGCCGCGCAATACCGCGCCAAACCAGACACTGGCCCCCGCCTGCAGGCGTACCTTGCCGATCAGCGTGGCATTGGGTGCCACCCAGCTGTTGGGATGGGTTTCGACGCGCAGGTCGCCCAGACGGTATTTCATGCGTGGTTCCTCACGGTGCGGCAATGATGGCGGGTGTGCCCGCTCAAATTGGAATGAAGCGTTCAGGCGGTTGGTGCAGGTTGATGCGGGCATCGTAAAGCAAGTTGACCAGCTCGACGATCATGATCGCCGACAACCCCCAGATCTTGTACTCGCCGTAACGGTAACTGGGCACGTACCAGCTGCGGCCCTGGTAATCAATGCGATGGGTGTGGTCGCGCGGGTCCTGGCGGAAGAACTCCAGCGGCACGGTAAAGACGGCAGCGATTTCAGCGTCGTTGGCCTGGTACTCGACAAAATCGGGAATCAGGCCGACAAAAGGCGTGACTTTCAGCCCATGCAGCGAGATCAGCGGGCTCAAGGGACCGATGATTTCCACCAACCCGGGCGGCAGGCCGATCTCTTCTTCGGCCTCGCGCAGGGCGGTAAACACCAGGTCAGGGTCTTCCGGGTCGCGGCGTCCACCGGGAAAGGCGACTTCGCCGCCATGGGTCGACAGGCCCTTGGCGCGCAGGGTCAATACCAGTTCAGGCTCTTCGCTACGGGTAATGGGCAATAAGACGGCGGCCTCGGGAAAACGACGATCGGTTTCCAGGGTGTTGGGCCTATGACTGCTCACACGGCGAAGTAGCTCGTCCAGCATTGCTCTCTCTCGATTCCAAAGCCTGGCCTGCATGATGCACCAAAGCCGCGAGCCGCCCAAGCCCCGAGGTGATCCGGCTTGCAGCCACGGTGACAGTGGCGCCAAGATAGGCGCAACCTACAGGAATAAAAGCATGAAATTCTGCAGTGCGTGCGGCAAACCGGTGATTCAACGCATTCCCGAGGGCGACACCCGCCTGCGCTATGTCTGCGATCACTGCCAGACCATCCATTACCAGAACCCCAACATCGTCGCTGGCGTGCTGCCGACCCATGGCAGCCAGGTGCTGTTGTGCCGCCGCGCCATCGAACCCCGCCGGGGTTACTGGACCCTGCCGGCCGGGTTCATGGAGAACGGCGAAACCATGGAACAGGCCGCCCGTCGCGAAACCGTCGAGGAAGCCTGTGCCCGGGTCGGACAGATGAGCCTGTACCAGCTGTTCGACCTGCCGCACATCAACCAGGTGCACGTGTTCTTTCGCGCCGAACTTGCCGACCTGGACTTTGCCGTCGGCGTCGAGAGCCTGGAAGTGCGACTTTTCGATGAAAGTGAGATTCCATGGGACGAGCTGGCTTTCAGGACCGTGAGCCGTACCCTAGAATGCTACTATCGTGACCGCATCGAGCAGCGCTATCCGATTGGCAACGAATGTCTGTCGCCATTGCTCATTTCGTCACTCAACACCTAGTTTTCAGGGATATCGTTTCATGCGCTGGTTGTTTGCCCTTTTCTGCCTCAGTGTGGCTTCGGTGTCCCAGGCAGCGTTTACCGAAACCATCGTGACCAAGCCTATTGAAAAGGTCGCGCCCTCGCCTCTCCAACTAAAACCGGCAGCAACGGCACAGATCGACAAGATCCTGGTGCTCAAGTCCGAGCGCCGCCTGCAACTGATCAGTGGTGGCGCCCCGCTCAAGACCTATCGCATCTCCCTGGGCAAGCAGCCCAAGGGGCCCAAGTTGCGCGAGGGCGACAAGCGCACCCCGGAAGGTTTCTACTGGATCGACTGGCGCAAGGAGAGCGACCGCTACAACCTGGCGATGCATGTGTCCTACCCGAACATCAGCGATTCGGCGCGGGCCCGGCGCGAAGGCGTGCCCCCCGGTGGCATGATCATGATCCACGGCACACCGCTCGATGAAGAGTACCCCGAAGAGGTATTCCACACCCTGGACTGGACTGAAGGCTGCATCGCCATGACCAACCGCGACATGCGCGAAGTGTGGAACATGGTGCCGGACGGCACGATGATCGAAATCCGCCCCTGACAGCTCGTCCTACATTCCGGTGCATTGCGCCGGACCACCCTGACAAAAACCTGCCTCGCGCCCTACCCGCCATCCGGCTCGGTAGTGCATCCAGACAAATAGCAGCGTCCTTAACATCCAGCTGGCCGGACCACCCGCCATCCCTGGACGCTCGCCTATGCCCCGCTCACGCCGCATCTCGTTTCGCACCTTCGCCCTGGCCATGGCGGGTGCCTTGCTGTGGGCCGATCAATCGGCTGCCGCAGAGGGCGTGCCCGTCATGCAGCAGCTGCGTGAGCAACGCCTGCAACAGGAACAGCTGGAGCAGCGCCAGCGCCTGCGTACGCTGCAGCGGACCGACGATCCCCCCACGCAACCAGCCACCTCACCGCCCACCGAGCCCACCCCTGCCGCCTGCTGGCCCCTGAGCGGCATACGCCTGGCGGGCAATCAGCAACTGTCTCTGGCCGATCTCGCCCCTGCCCTGCAACCGCTGATCAAACCCTGCATGACCCCGGCGCAGGTCAATCAGGTGCTCAAGGCCATCACCCAGCGCTATGTCGATGCCGGCTACCTCACCAGCCGACCTTATCTGAACAGCCGCCCGCACGCCGGCGGCACACTGGACATCGTCATCGTCGAAGGCTTCGTCGAGTCGATCGAGCTGGCCAACCCCAACCTGCCACTTTCACTGCGCAGCGCCTTCCCGACCCTGCTCGGCCAGCCGCTGCGCCTGGACGAACTGGAACAGGGCATGGACCAGCTCAATCGGCTCAAGGCCTTCGACCTGGCCGCCGACCTGCTGCCCGGCAGCGTCGAAGGGGCGACCCGGGTGCTGATCACGCCACGCCAGCTCGGTGCTCGCTGGCACCTGGGCAGTAGCCTCGACAACCGCGGCAGCGAAGTGACCGGACGTGAACGCCTGAGCCTTGGCCTGGGTCTGGACAGCCCGCTTGAGCTCAACGACTTCTTCCAGCTCTCAGTCAACTCCACGCTCCAGTCGGGTACGAGCTACAGCCGTGGCGGCGGCCTGTACTACAGCATTCCCTACGGTCCCTGGAGCTACGCCCTGAGTCTCTATCAGCTGCAGTACCAGGCGCGCTTGCCTGGCAAGCGCCTGTACAGCAGCGGCCACAGTGAGTTTTTCAGCCTGGGGCTGGAGCGAAACCTGTGGCGCAACCAGCAAGGCTTGCTCAGCACCAGCTGGCGCCTTGAGCACAAGCGCCTGGAAAACCGCCTGGCCGACTACCGCCTGCCCCTGCAGAGCCCGACCCTCACCAGCCTGGAGGCCGGCCTGAACCTGCTGTGGCTGGACGACGGCCTGTGGAGCGCCTACCTGGGACTTTCCCAGGGCCTGGACTGGCTCGGTGCCGACCCTGCCCGGCGTAGCCGCCATGCCCCCCAGCCGCAGTTTCGCAAGTACCGCGCCAACCTCCTGCACCTGCGTAACGGCCAGGACCCCGCCTGGCCATGGCGCTGGCAGAGCGAGCTGAACCTGCAGTACAGCCCCGATCCCTTGCCTGCCGTCGAACAGCAACAAGTGACTGACCACACCGCCGTACGGGGCTTTCGCCAACACGTGGTCGCCGGTGCCAGCGCTGCCGTCTGGCGCAACAGCCTGAGCCAGCCGTTGCCGCTGGACCTGCCCCACAGCCTGGTCCTTCGCCCCGCCCTTGGCGTTGATTTGGGCTGGGGCAAATACGACCACGGCAGCACCTCACAACGACTGGCCGGCGCCTTTGCAGGCCTTGAGCTGAGCATGCCGGGCAGCCAGCTCAAGCTCGATTACCAACGCGCACTCCATGTCAGCGGACAACGTCGCCAGGACCTTGAACCCGGTTTCTGGCTGCTGGAGTGGGTACTGAACATCTGATGTCACAACCAAAAAAAGAGAGACCACGATGTACACCACACCGACCCTTCCTACCCCCACATGGCGATCGCCCAATCACCTGCGCTGGATGATTGCCGTCAGCCTGCTTGCTCCCTACATGGCCCATGCCGACAACGGCCTGCAGGCCACTACCGGCCCCGGCGGCACCCCCGTGATCTCCAACGGCCACGGCGTACCGGTCATCGACATCGTTACCCCCAACGGGACTGGGCTGTCGCACAACCAGTTCCTGGACTACAACGTCCGCACACCCGGCGTGGTGCTCAACAACGCCCTTGAGGCAGGGCAATCGCAGTTGGCCGGCGCCCTGGCAGCCAACCCCCAGTTCCAGGGCCAGGCCGCCTCGACCATCCTCGCCGAAGTCATCAGCAAAAACGCCTCGCGCATCGAGGGCCCCCAGGAGATCTTCGGCCGACCGGCCGACTACATCCTCGCCAACCCCAACGGCATCACCCTCAACGGCGGCAGCTTCATCAACACCACCCGGGCGGGGTTCCTGGTTGGCAATGTCGTGCTCGAAGGGCAAGGCATCCATCAGCTCGACACCCGCAACGCCAACGGCAGCCTGCAGGTACTCGACGGCGGCCAGCGCAACCTTGAGGGCGCCCTCGACCTGATTGCCCCACGCATCGACACCAAGGGACCGCTCACGGCCCGCGACACGCTGAACCTGACGGCGGGACGCAACCTGATTCGCAACAGCGACCATCAGCTACTCGAACACCTGGCTTCCGGCGATGGCAGCATCGATGCCAATTTGCTTGGCGCCATGCAGGCCGGCCGTATCCGCATCGTCAGCACCGCCGAGGGCGCCGGCGTCAACGTGGGCTCGCGACAGGTCATCGGCCGTGAGGGTATCGAGATCCATTCGGCGGGCGCCCTGCAGGTCAGCGGCAACGCCACACGATCCAGCCTGCTCAGCGCCGAACACGGTGCAGTGACCCTGACCGCCGCACAGGATCTTGGCCTGAGCGCCGTGAACGTCAATGCGCAGCAGATCCAGGCCAACGCCGGGAAAAACCTGACCCTTGATACCCAGACCCGGAAAAACCTGACCAAAGACAACGAAAGTCGCGAGAACAAATGGTGGTTCGTCACCACTGAAACCTACAGCCGTGACACCACCCGCACCGAGAACACGCTCAACGGCACCGAGCTGCGCGCCAGCCAGGGCATTTCCCTGGAATCCGGACAGAACATGAACCTGGTGGCCGCAACGGTGGATGCCGGCTCAGAACTCAAGGTCAAGGCCGGCGATACGCTCACCCTTGCAGCCGGTATCGAAAGCAGCCAGGTCGACGAAAAGATCCGCCATCGCAAGCACCTCTGGCGCGGCGACAAAGACAGCAGTGCCTATGAAGAACGGGCCAAGGCGAGCACCTTGTCCGGAAAACAGGTGTCCCTGGAGTCCGGTGGCGCTACGCAACTACTGGGCAGCAAGGTCGTGAGCCCGGGGGATATCACCCTCAAGGCCAGCAGCCTGGAGGTGGCCGAAGTCGCCCTCAACCATAGCCAGAACAGCAAGGACTACCGGGGCGACCTGGTTTCTGGCGCGTTCTTTGGCAAGAACGGCAAGACCGAGGGTAATGGCAAGAAAGCCAGCGGCAGCACGATCCAGGTCGACGGCGCGTTGACCGTCGTGGCAGATGAAGTGCAAATCCGAGGTTCGACGGTCAAGAGCAAGGGCGATGCCCTGTTGGTCAGCGAAAAGGCCCGGCTGTCGATTGAAGCGGCGAAAAATGAAGCCAGCCTTAGCCAACGCCAAGACGACAGCAAGCTGTTCGGGCTGATAGGCACCACCACGAAACACCAGGAGCAACGCAAGGAGGTGCTGGTCAGCGATGTGTCGTCCGACAGCAACCTGCGCCTGGCCAGTGCCGACGAGATTCGCGTGATCGGCTCAAAGCTCAGTGCCGGCCAGCAATTGCAACTCAAGGCGCAAAAAGACATCACCCTCAGCACCGCCGAACAACAGCAAACCCTGCATACCCAGGAGCAAGCCAGAGGCTTCACCGCCAGCGCCAGCCAGACCCAGGACGCTGTGGATGGGAAAGCCGATTCGCACCAGTACAACGCTTCAGTGGGCTATAACGTCAGCACCGTCGACACCCGCAAAAACGACACGACACAGATTGCCAGCGAGCTCAGTGGTGGCCAGGTACAGCTCATCAGCCAAAGCGATGTCACCATCAACGGCTCCCATGTCGCGGCCAATGGCGGCGATGTGGAAATCGACGCCAAGAACCTGAACCTGACGGCCGCCCACAACGAGCAAGCCACCACGACGACCACCACACACAGTGGTGGCGGGCTCAAGCTCAGTGGCGGTATCGACGCGGTGGGCAGCGCCTTCGAGGGCTATCACCAGCAACAGGTGAAGGAAGAAACAGGCGCCCAGACCCAGGCTAGCAGCCTTGCCGCCAGCCATGACCTGAAGATCAACACCGGCAAGATGGTCACCGAAGCGGCCAGTATCAAGGCTGGTGAGACCTTGCTGGTGGGAGCCGACACCCTTGAGAACCGCGCACAGGCCGACACCCACAGCACAAGGCTGACCGACAGGAACTGGCAGGCAAGCCTGGGGGCGAGCCTTGTTTATCGTGACATTACCCGCCCGATTGAGCGGCTGGCCAAAGGTGAAGAAGGCAGTCGCTTCCAGCAGTCAGGTGTCGAAGATGCCCTGGCCCCGCCTACCCTGGGCGCCGACCTTGATGCAAAGCACCTGAACCGCGAAGAAAGCCATCAGACCAGCACGGCACAGGTTACCGAGCTCACGGGGGGCGCCATCAAGGTCAAGGCCACGACCATCGAGGATACCGGCAGCCAATACCGGTCGGCGAAAGAGGCGTTGTCGATCGAGGCGCAATCCCATCGCCTGGCCGCCGCCTACGACAGCAGCCACAGCCGTCTCGACCGACTGGATGTCGAGGCGGGCGCGCGGGTCGAAACCAGCACCGGCAGCGACATCAACCTGCGCCTTTCCGGCAAAGGTGGGCGCCAGCAAACAGACAACAGCGCACGAACGGCACGCCCCGGCAGCCTTTACGGGCAGACCGGCATCCAGGTGCAACTGGGCAGTGACGGTATCTACGAAGGCACCCGCCTCGATGCCGGTGACGGCTCATTGAAGATAGAGGCGGCAGGCGACCTGCGCTTGACCCAGGCTCAGGATCAACAGCTTTCGCAACTGAACGAGCTCAAAGGCGACGCCTGGGCCAAGGGCGGCAACAGCCCTGCCGGCAAGGGGCTGGAGTTTCGCGGCTACCTGGACCAGAAAAAAGCCGAGCGCGCAGACACCCAGGGCCGAGTGGCGCAAGTCGATGCCAAGGGGAATGTACTGCTCAAATCCGGCGGCACCCTGGAGCTGGTCGGCACCCGCATCGGTAGCAGCAACAACAAAGTAGGCAGTATCACGCTGCACGCCGATGGCCCCCTGCAAGTCAAGGCGGCCACCGACACCCACCGGGCCCAGGGCAGCAGCCTGGGGTGCGGATTGGAGCTGCTTGGCAAAACGTCCGCCAATGGCAAGGGCGGCGGCCTGGGTGGTCATATCGGTTCCGGACGCACGGACGAGACCAGCACCACCGCGACCGGCGCCCAATGGTTTGCCACCGATACCGTGGCCATCACCAGTACCGACTTTCAGGATGATGCCGTGCATCTGCAAGGCGTGAACGTCACAGCGGGCAAGGTGGCCATCAATGCCGTCAACGGTGGCACCTTGATCGAGGCCGCCCGCAGCACCGAGCACCGCAACAACCTGGACCTCACGGCAGGCGCAGGTTTCAACAGCATGCCGGGAGCCACGAAGGACGAAAACAAGCGCGGGCTGTATGGACGCTTTCAGGGGGTCATCGATCAGCGTGACAACCTCACATACCAGAACAGTCAGTGGCGCGCTCAACACATCACCCTCAACAGCCTCGCCGACACTCGCCTGGAAGGCGTACGCATGGACGCGGGAATGATTGAGGGTGACATCGGTGGCAGCCTGCGCGTGGCCAGCCGCCAGGACCGGATCAATGCCGTGAAGGTGGACGTCGACGCTCGACTGAGCAAAGAGAAGAACCCACAGGGCTACCTCAATGCCGCCAAGGCCTTTGCCGGCCCGTTGGGCGGCAAGGCCGAGAAAGCCGTCGGGCCGGTGGCGCAGAAAGTCGATCCGGGCCTGTCGCCCACGTTCAACTTCAAGCTTGAACACACCCAGCGCGAATCGGTGACCAGCCAAAGCGCGCTCAGTGGTCGTGACGGCATCAACCTGAATGTCGCAGGCGCTACCGAACTGTCCGGCGCCCGGCTTCAGACCGCCAAGGGCAAGGTTGACCTGGGCTCAAGCGCTGTCACCCAGCAAACGCTCAACGGCCGTGACTACCGTCGCGAAGTGGGCATCAACGCCTCCAACACGCCGGCAGACCTGATCACTGGCCTGATCGAAGCCTACAAGCCCGGCAACAGCAGCACCAACGACGAAAAGCCCTTTGACCTGGGGCTGGTTCGCACCAGTGGCCACGACCGCACCACCACCGTGGCATCGAGTGTCAATCAGCCCACCAGCAACCATTAACCTGCACCAACGTGCCCCCTGCAGGCACAAAAAAGCCGCGACCGGTGTTGAACCGGTCGCGGCTTTTTGAGTGGCCTCAGAAATCTGCGAGTTGCCAGACCTCATAAGCCGGGGTTTCGTAAGGATGGCTCTGCTTGAGCGCAGCGACCACCGACGCAATCAATGCGTCGGCCACCACCAGCTCCACCCGCCACTCTTCGACCTGCTCGACCACACCAGACTGCCCGATGAACGGCTGGCTGCCCTCCAGCGGGCGGAACTGGCCCTGGCCCAACACTTGCCAGGCGCAGCAGTCGTAGTCGCCGATGCGTCCGCCGCCAGCGGCGAACACTGCGGTCTTGACCACGTCCACATGGCTGGGCGGGACGAAGAAGGCGAGCTTGTACACCCTTAGTTCACCCATACCCGCGCGTTGCGGAACATGCGCATCCACGCCGCGTCTTCGTTCCAGTCATCCGGACGCCAGGAGTTCTGCACGGCACGGAAGACTCGCTCAGGGTGCGGCATCATGATGGTGACGCGACCGTCGCGGCTGGTAAGACCGGTGATCCCGCGCGGCGAACCGTTCGGGTTGGCCGGGTAGGTCTCGGTGACCTTGCCGTGGTTATCGACGAAGCGCAGGGCCACGCAACCGGACAGGTCGGCTTCAAGCAGGGCTTCCTGGCTGGCGAATTCGGCGTGACCTTCACCGTGGGCGATGGCGATTGGCATGCGCGAACCGGCCATGCCCTGCAGGAAGATCGAGTTCGACTTCTGCACTTCGACCATGGCCACACGGGCCTCGAACTGCTCGGAACGGTTACGCACGAAATGCGGCCAGAACTCGCTGCCCGGAATCAGCTCGTGCAGGTTGGACATCATCTGGCAACCGTTGCACACACCCAGGGTGAAGCTGTCGGTACGCTCGAAGAAGCCCTGGAAGGCATCACGGGCACGGCTGTTGAACAGCGCAGACTTGGCCCAGCCTTCACCGGCGCCCAGTACGTCGCCGTACGAGAAACCACCGCAGGCCACCAGGCCCTTGAACGCGTTCAGGTCAACGCGACCGGCGAGGATATCGCTCATGTGCACGTCGATGGCGTTGAAGCCGGCGCGATCGAAGGCGGCTGCCATCTCGACCTGGCCGTTGACGCCCTGCTCACGCAGCACCGCCACCTGAGGACGGACGCCCTTCTTGATGTAAGGCGCCGCGATGTTGTCGTTGACGTCGAAGCCAAGCTTGGCCGACAGACCCGGGTTGTCTTCTTCGAGCAGGACGTCGAATTCCTGGTCGGCACACTCGGCGTTGTCACGCAGGCGCTGGATCTTGTAGCTGGTTTCAGCCCACTGGCGCTGCAGCAGACGACGGTCGCCCTTGAACAGCTCTTCACCGGCCAGCTTGATCAGCACTTCGCCGTTGTTGATCGGCTGGCCGATCACCGCGACGCAGTCTTCACCCAGGCCGGCAGCGCTGAACTGGGCCAGCACGTCCGGGGTAGCGTCCTGATGCACCTGGATCACCGCGCCCAGCTCCTCGTTGAAGAGGATGGCGGCAATTTTTTCACGCTTGCTGGTCAGGGTGTCGAGTTCCAGCTCCAGGCCGCAATGACCGGCAAAGGCCATTTCCAGCACAGTGGTCATCAGGCCACCGTCGGAACGGTCGTGGTAGGCCAGCAGGTGACCATCGGCATTCAGGCCCTGGATCACGGCGAAGAAGGCCTTGAGGTCTTCAGCGTCGTCGACGTCCGGTGCCTGGCTGCCGAGCTTGCCGTGGGTCTGGGCCAGGATCGAGGCGCCCATGCGGTTCTTGCCACGGCCGAGGTCGATCAGGATCAGATCGGTCTCGCCCTTGTCCATGCGCAGTTCAGGGGTCAGGGTCTTGCGAATGTCGGTGACCGGTGCGAAGCCGGTGACAATCAGCGACAGCGGCGAGGTGACGGATTTTTCCGCGCCCTCTTCACTCCAGCGGGTTTTCATGGACATGGAGTCCTTGCCCACCGGAATGGTCAGGCCCAGCTCAGGGCACAGTTCCATGCCCACGGCCTTGACGGTGTCGTAAAGACGCGCGTCTTCACCCGGGTGACCGGCTGCGGACATCCAGTTGGCCGACAGCTTGATGTCGGACAGTTTTTCGATACGCGAGGCGGCCATGTTGGTCAGCGTCTCGCCGATGGCCATGCGGCCCGAAGCCGGGGCGTCGAGCAGGGCCAACGGGGTACGCTCGCCCATGGCCATGGCTTCACCGGTGTAGACGTCGAAGCTGGTGGCAGTGACGGCAACATCCGCCACCGGCACCTGCCAAGGGCCGACCATCTGGTCGCGGGCAACCAGGCCGGTGATGGTGCGGTCGCCAATGGTGATCAGGAAGCTCTTGCTGGCAACGGCCGGGTGACGCAGCACGCGCTCGACGGAGTCTTGCAGCTCCAGGGCGCTTGGGTCGAAATCGTCGCCCAGTTCCGCTTCGCGGGTAACCGAACGGTGCATGCGCGGCGGCTTGCCCAGCAGCACGTCCAGCGGCATGTCTACCGGGCTGTTGCCGAAGTGGCTGTCGGTAACGGTCAGGTGTGGCTCGGCAGTCGCCTCGCCCACGACTGCAAACGGGCAGCGCTCGCGCTCGCAGATGGCCTGGAAGCGCTCGAAGTCGGCCGCGTCGACCGCCAGAACGTAACGTTCCTGAGATTCGTTGCTCCAGATTTCGTGCGGGGCCATGCCCGGCTCGTCATTGGGCACATTGCGCAGCTCGAAGCGGCCACCGCGGCCACCGTCGTTGACCAGCTCAGGGAAGGCGTTGGAGATACCGCCTGCGCCGACGTCGTGGATGAAGGCGATCGGGTTGTTGTCGCCCATCTGCCAGCAACGGTCGATGACCTCCTGGCAGCGGCGCTCCATTTCTGGGTTCTCGCGCTGCACCGAGGCGAAGTCCAGGTCTGCGGAGCTGGCGCCGGTGTCTACCGACGAAGCCGCGCCGCCGCCCAGGCCGATCAGCATGGCCGGGCCACCGAGGACGATCAGCTTGGCGCCGACGGTGATCTCGCCCTTCTGCACGTGATCTTCGCGAATGTTGCCCATGCCGCCGGCGAGCATGATCGGCTTGTGGTAGCCGCGCACTTCTTCACCGTGGGGGGTGTTGATCGACTGCTCGAAGGTACGGAAGTAGCCAGTCAGCGCCGGACGGCCGAACTCGTTGTTGAACGCCGCGCCGCCGAGCGGGCCTTCAATCATGATGTCCAGGGCGGTGACGATACGGTCCGGCTTGCCGTAGGCCTGTTCCCATGGCTGCTCGAAGCCAGGAATGTTCAGGTTGGAGACGGTGAAGCCGGTCAGGCCGGCTTTTGGCTTGGCGCCACGGCCGGTTGCACCTTCGTCGCGGATTTCGCCACCGGAACCGGTGGACGCGCCGGAGAACGGCGAGATGGCGGTCGGGTGGTTGTGGGTCTCGACCTTCATCAGGATGTGCACCGGCTCCTGCACCGCGCCGTACTGGCGGGTTTCAGGGTTCGGGAAGAAGCGGCCGGCGACGTTACCGACGATCACCGAAGCGTTGTCCTTGTAAGCGGACAGCACGCCTTCGCTGTGCATCTGGTAGGTGTTCTTGATCATGCCGAACAGGCTTTTTTCCTGGCTCTGGCCGTCGATATCCCAACTGGCGTTGAAGATCTTGTGACGGCAATGCTCGGAGTTGGCCTGGGCGAACATCATCAGTTCGATGTCGTTGGGGTTGCGCTTGAGGCCCTGGAAGGCGGCGACCAGATAGTCGACTTCGTCTTCGGCCAGGGCCAGGCCCAGGTCGACGTTGGCCTTTTCCAGCGCGGCGCGGCCGCCGCCAAGGATGTCCACGGAGGTCATCGGCTTGGGCTGGGCATGACTGAACAGGCCGGCGGCGTCTTCAAGCTTGGTCAGCACCATCTGGGTCATGCGGTCGTGCAGCACGTCGGTGACGTCGGCTGCTTCAGCGTCGCTCAGCTGGCCGGTGACATAGAAGGCGATACCGCGTTCCAGACGACGGATATTTTCCAGGCCGCAGTTGTGGGCAATGTCGCTGGCCTTGCTCGACCAGGGCGAGATGGTGCCGAATCGCGGCATGACCAGGAACAGACGCCCGGTCGGCTCCTGTACCGGAACGCTTGGACCGTACTTGAGCAGGCGCGCAAGCACGTGCTGTTGGTCGGCGGTCAGCTCGCCGTCAACCTCGGCGAAATGAGCGAATTCAGCATACAAACCACTAACAGCGGGGACTTTCTGGCTCAATTGCTCGAGTAATTTACCGTGGCGAAAGGCAGAAAGGGCAGGAGCGCCGCGCAGGATCAACATCGTCGGGACAGCCTCAGGAAGGGGGTGTGCTTAGAGGCCGTGCATTCTAGCCTAAATCCGATGGTTCCGGCACCCGCAACACAGCATTCTGACGCGGCCGCATGTCGGCGGAACAAACCGGACTTGGGGGTCAAAAAAACCACGCAAGCGTAGTAACCTGCCACCCTCTATCGTAAAGACCGCTAGCAGACAAGCTATCGGTTGTCGAGATATGGCGGGGCCGGTCCTTTGCGTATACTGCAAGCTATGTTCGCCCATACCGCTTTGCGCCAGCGCTGCGCCAGATGGCTCATCGCAACCGGACTCTTCCTGATGCTCGGTGCTTGTGTTGAAAAACCAAGCACCCTGGAGCGCGTCAAGGAGGACGGCGTGCTGCGCGTGATCACCCGCAACAGCCCCGCCACCTACTTCCAGGACCGCAACGGTGAAACCGGCTTCGAGTACGAGCTGGTCAAACGCTTTGCCGATGACCTTGGCGTGGAACTGAAAGTCGAGACCGCCGACAACCTCGACGAGCTGTTCGACCAGCTCGGCAAGCCGTCCGGCCCGGTCCTGGCAGCCGCGGGCCTGGTCAGCAGCGAACGGCGCAAGTCCCAGGTACGCTTTTCCCACCCCTACCTGGAAGTGACCCCGCAGATCATCTACCGCAACGGTCGCTCGCGGCCCACCGATGCCAAGGGCCTGGTCGGCAAAAAGATCATGGTGCTCAAGGGCAGTACCCACGCCGAGCAACTGGCGGAACTCAAGAAGCAGTACCCCGCCCTGGAATACGAAGAGTCCGATGCCGTCGAGGTGGTCGACCTGCTGCGCATGGTCGATGAAGGCCAGATCGACCTGACCCTGGTCGACTCCAACGAACTGGCGATGAACCAGGTGTACTTCCCCAAGGTGCGGGTGGCCTTCGACCTGGGTGATGCCCGCGACCAGCGCTGGGCAGTGGCTGCCGGGGAAGACAACAGCCTGCTCAACGAGATCAACGAATTTCTCGACAAGGTGCAGAAGAATGGCACCCTGCAGCGCCTCAAAGACCGCTATTACGGTCATGTCGATGTACTGGGCTACGTCGGTGCCTACACCTTCGCCCAGCACCTGCAGCAGCGCCTGCCGCGCTACGAGAAGCACTTCAAGGAATACGCCAAGAAAGAACAGGTCGACTGGCGCCTGCTGGCCGCCATCGGCTACCAGGAGTCGATGTGGCAGGCTGAAGTCACCTCCAAGACCGGCGTACGCGGCCTGATGATGCTGACCCAGCGCACCGCCCAGGCCATGGGCGTTTCCAACCGCCTGGACCCGGTGCAAAGCATTCGTGGCGGGGCCAAGTACTTCATGTACGTCAAATCCCTGCTCGACGACAAGATCAAGGAACCGGACCGCACTTGGTTTGCCCTGGCCGCCTACAACGTGGGCGGTGGACACCTGGACGATGCCCGCAAGCTGGCCCAGCGTGAAGGCCTGAACCCGAACAAGTGGCTGGACGTGAAGAAAATGCTCCCGCGCCTGTCACAGAAGCAGTGGTACACCAAGACCCGCTACGGCTACGCCCGCGGCGGCGAGCCGGTACATTTTGTGGCCAACATCCGTCGCTACTACGACATCCTCACCTGGGTGACCCAGCCGCAGCTTGAAGGCAGCCAGGTGGCCGAAGGCAGCCTGCACATGCCGGGCGTCGACAAGACCAAACCGCCAGAGCCCTCCCCTCCGCTGTAGCCATGACCCCACCGTAGAAGCGGGCTTGCCCCGCGATAGCGATTGGTCTGTCACACCGCCTCGCGGGGCAAGCCCGCTCCTACCGCTTCAGGATTTTGCCCGGCGCGCCCTGAAGAACTCCGACAGAATCGCTCCACACTCCTCCGCCAGCACGCCCCCCTCGAACATCACCCGGTGGTTGAGAAACCCCTGGGCGAAGAACTGTCCCTGGCTCTGTATCACCCCCGCCTTGGGCTCCAGGGCGCCATAGACCACCCGAGCGATGCGCGAGTGAACGATCAGCCCGGCGCACATGCTGCAGGGCTCCAGGGTCACGTAGAGGGTGCTGCCCGGCAGCCGGTAGTTGCTTGCCGCCTGGGCCGCAGCCCGGATGGCGACCATTTCGGCATGGGCGCTGGGGTCGCTGCCGCTGATCGGGCAGTTGAAACCGCGCCCGACGACCTGGCCATGTTGCACCAGCACAGCCCCCACAGGCACCTCGCCCATGGCAGCGCCCTGGGCAGCCAGGTCCAGGGCCTGGCGCATGAATTCCTGATCGCGGCTGCGATCAACGATAAGTGGCTGACGCATCACACCACCTCGATCGCGGCCATCAGGCCGGTTTCCATGTGGTCGATCACGTGGCAATGGAACATCCAGGTCCCCGGGTTATCCGCCACCAGCGCTACCTGGGCACGCTCGTTCTTGCCCAGCAGATAGGTGTCGGTGAACCACGGCTCTTCAATTTTGTGCCGATTGGAGGCGATCACCTTGAAACTCATGCCATGCAGGTGAATCGGGTGCTGGTACTGGGTCATGTTCTTGAGCTCGAAGATATAGCTCTTGCCCTTCTTGAGCGTGGCGATCGGGCGGTCGGCGCAGGTCTTGTCGGTGATGTCCCAGGCCTTGCCGTTGATCTGCCACAGGCTCGGTGGCGCGCCGTTCTCGGTGTTCACCGACACCGACCCGACCCACTCGAAGTTGAAATTGATCTTCTCGGCATTGGCCAGGTCCGGCTCGGCCACCGGGTTGGCTGGCAGCGCTGGCGGCCAGTCACCCGGCGCCTCGCTGCTGGCTACCGAACGCAGGGTGCCCAGGCGCACGGAGCCGTCGCGCAGGGAGATTTCCTCACCCGCCGGCGGCATCTTGATTGCCAGGCAGATACGCATGCCAGGGCCCAGCCAGTAGGCCTTTCCGAGTGGGCGCGGGGTGACCGGGTTGCCGTCGAGCGCATACACCTTCGCCTCGAAGTTGCCTTTGAGGTTGATGCGATAGGTCAGGGTGTTGTCCAGGTTGAGCAGGCGCACCCGCACGATCTGCCCGGCAGGCATATCGACCACCGCATTGGGCTGGCCGTTGATGGTGATCAGCCGCCCGGCCGTGCCGCCGCGCGCCGCCTCGCGGGGAATACTGAACGGCAGGTAGGCGCCCTGCTCGTCCACGTGCCAGTTTTTCAGGCTCAGGGTGCGCTCGTGCTTGAAGCCGGTAGGCTCGCGCTCCTCGACGATCAGCGGGCCCACCAGCCCACGGCCCAGCTCTTCGGAACTGTTCACATGAGGGTGGTACCAATAGCT
This sequence comes from Pseudomonas sp. JQ170C, assembly GCF_035581345.1. Lineage (NCBI taxonomy): Bacteria > Pseudomonadati > Pseudomonadota > Gammaproteobacteria > Pseudomonadales > Pseudomonadaceae > Pseudomonas > Pseudomonas sp. JQ170C. The sequence continues at coordinate 1,217,239 of NZ_CP141608.1, read as the reverse complement.
GCCGGCGTCGGGCACGCGGAATTTGTAATCGAAATACTCACCCGGCAGCACCGGCAGTTGCGAGACGTACGGCACCCCATCCATCTCCAGCGGCAGGCGGATGCCGTGCCAGTGAATGGTGGTCGGAACCGGCAGGTGATTGATGAAGCGCACCCGCAGCCAGTCACCTTGCCGCGCCCGCAGCTCGGTCCCCGGTGCCGACGGACCAAAGGCCCAGGCCTCGGTCTTGAAACCCGACACCAGCTCCACATCCAATGGCGCTGCGATCAACTCGTAGTCGTGCCCGGCATTCGGATCAGGACGACCCAGCCAGTAGCGGGCCGCGCCTCCAGCGCCCAGGCCGATCGCCACCAGGCCGCTGAGGCCACCGAGAATTTGTCGCCGGGTAAAAGACATGCAGCAGGTACCTCGTAATGCCAGGAACAACATGCCGGCGCTCGCGGGGCCGGCGATGAAGGGCGAATACGATACACCTGCAATTGAGAAAGATTAAGTGAAGAGTTGCCGCAGGGGCTGGCTGCGCGGGCGGGAACTGCAGCCAAAAAAAACGCCACGCCCCGAAGGGACGTGGCGTTTCTCAACCCGCTAGCGGGATCATTCCCACTCGATGGTCGCTGGTGGCTTGCTCGACACGTCGTAGGTGACGCGGGAGATGCCTTCGATCTCGTTGATGATCCGGCCGCTGACGGTTTCCAGCAGCTCGTAAGGCAGGTGTGCCCAACGTGCGGTCATGAAGTCGATGGTTTCTACTGCACGCAGGGCCACGACCCAGGCGTAGCGACGGCCGTCACCGACCACACCCACCGATTTCACCGGCTGGAACACCACGAACGCCTGGCTGACCTTGTGGTACCAGTCGGCCTTGCGCAGTTCTTCGATGAAGATATGGTCGGCGCGACGCAGCAGGTCGGCGTATTCCTTCTTCACTTCACCGAGGATACGCACACCCAGGCCCGGGCCCGGGAACGGGTGACGGTAGACCATGTCGTACGGCAGGCCCAGCTCCAGGCCAAGGCGACGAACCTCATCCTTGAACAGCTCGCGCAGCGGCTCGACCAGCTTGAGGTTCATCTCCTCAGGCAGGCCACCGACGTTGTGGTGCGACTTGATCACGTGAGCCTTGCCGCTCTTGGCGCCAGCCGACTCGATCACGTCCGGGTAGATGGTGCCCTGGGCCAGGTACTTGATGTTCTCAAGCTTGTTCGACTCGGCATCGAACACGTCGATGAAGGTGCGACCGATGATCTTGCGCTTCTTCTCTGGGTCGGCTTCGCCGGCCAGGTTGTTCAGAAACTGCTCTTCGGCGTTGGCACGGATCACCTTGACGCCCATATTCTCGGCGAACATGGCCATCACTTGCTCGCCTTCGTGCAGGCGCAGCAGGCCGTTGTCGACGAAGACGCAGGTCAGTTGGTCGCCGATGGCCTTGTGCAGCAGGGCTGCAACCACCGAGGAGTCAACGCCGCCAGACAGGCCCAGCAGCACATTGTCGGTGCCGACCTGGGCGCGGATTTGGGCAATGGCGTCGTCAGCGATGTGCGACGGGGTCCACAGGGCTTCACAACCACAGACGTCGAGGATGAAGCGCGAGAGGATGCGACCGCCCTGCTTGGTGTGGGTCACTTCCGGGTGGAACTGCACGCCGTAGTAGCCGCGCTTGTCGTCGGCCATGCCGGCGATCGGGCAGCTCGGGGTGCTGGCCAGGATCTGGAAGTCTTCAGGGATGATGGTGACCTTGTCACCGTGGCTCATCCAGACGTCCAGGCCGAGGACGCCGTCGGCATCGACGTGGTCTTCGATGCCGTCCAGCAGGCGGCTCTTGCCGACTACGTCAACGCGGGCATAACCGAATTCGCGCAGCTCGGAGCCTTCTACCTTGCCGCCCAGTTGCTCGGCCATGGTCTGCATGCCGTAGCAGATGCCGAATACCGGTACGCCCAGGTCCCAGACGGCCTGAGGGGCACGTGGGCTGTTGGCTTCATGCACGGACTCGGGGCCGCCAGCGAGGATGATGCCGCGCGGGGCGAATTCGCGAATCGCTTCGTCGTCCATGTCGAACGGGTGCAGTTCGCAGTACACGCCGATCTCGCGCACGCGGCGGGCAATCAGCTGGGTGTATTGGGAACCGAAGTCGAGGATCAGGATTCGGTGAGCGTGAATATCGAGGGCCATGACTCAATCTCTGATGCAGCTGCACGCGTCAAGGCGCACGCTGCAAGTTGATCGGGGGGAACGCGGTAGCTGCTGTAGCGCAGCTACCGCTTGGAGCTGGAAGCTTGTAACTCGCGGCAGGAGGCGTTAGCCGACCCGGTAGTTTGGCGCTTCTTTGGTGATCTGTACGTCGTGTACGTGGGACTCGGCCATGCCGGCACCGGTGATGCGTACGAATTCAGGCTTGGTACGCATCTCTTCGATGTTGGCGCTGCCGGTGTAGCCCATCGAGGAACGCAGGCCACCCATCAGTTGGTGGATGATCGCAGTCAGGGTGCCCTTGTACGGCACACGGCCTTCGATACCTTCCGGCACCAGCTTCTCGGCACCGGCCGAGGAGTCCTGGAAGTAACGGTCCGAAGAACCCTGGGCCTGGGACATGGCGCCCAGCGAACCCATGCCGCGGTAAGCCTTGTACGAACGGCCCTGGAACAGTTCGATCTCGCCCGGTGCTTCTTCGGTACCGGCGAACATCGAGCCCATCATCACGGCTGAGGCACCGGCAACGATGGCCTTGGACAGGTCACCGGAGAAACGGATGCCACCGTCGGCGATCAGCGGGATGCCAGTGCCTTCGAGTGCTGCGGCAACATTGGCGATGGCGCTGATCTGCGGGACGCCGACACCGGCGACGATGCGGGTGGTGCAGATCGAGCCTGGGCCGATACCGACCTTGACTGCGTCAGCACCGGCTTCAGCCAGGGCCTTGGCAGCGGCGCCGGTGGCGATGTTGCCGCCGATGACCTGAACCTGCGGGAAATTCTCTTTGACCCAGCGAACGCGATCGATCACGCCTTTGGAGTGACCGTGGGCGGTGTCGACCACCACCACGTCAACACCGGCGGCAACCAGGGCCGAAACGCGGTCACTGGTGTCTTTACCGGTACCGACGGCGGCGCCGACGCGCAGACGACCCTGGTCGTCCTTGCTGGCCAGCGGGTAGGCCTTGGCTTTTTCGATGTCGTTGACGGTCATCATGCCCTTGAGGGCGAACTTGTCGTCGACGATCAGGACGCGCTCGATGCGGTGCTTGTGCAGCAGCTCGCGCGCTTCGTTCTTGTCGGCGCCTTCCTTGACCGTGACCAGACGCTCTTTAGGCGTCATCACTTCACGGACGCTGGCGTCCAGGCGGCTTTCAAAACGTACGTCGCGGGAGGTGACGATACCGACCAGGTCGCCGTTGTGCAGCACCGGAACACCGGAGATGTTGTTCTGGCGGGTCAGCTCGAAGAGGTCACGAACAGTGGCGTCGGCCTCGATGGTGATAGGGTCTTTGACCACACCGGCTTCGAACTTCTTGACCTTGCGCACTTCGGCAGCTTGCTGCTCGATGGTCATGTTCTTGTGGATGATGCCGATGCCGCCTTCCTGGGCCATGGCGATGGCCAGGCGGGCTTCGGTCACGGTATCCATGGCGGCGGAAACCAACGGAATGTTCAGCTCGATGCCACGGGTCAAACGGGTCTTGAGACTGACTTCATTGGGTAGCACCTCTGAATAACCAGGCACTAGGAGAATGTCGTCGAAGGTCAGGGCTTCTTGGCTGATACGCAGCATCGCGGGGGCTCCCGGGCGGGAAAAATGGAAGCGCGCCATTATACTCATCCAGAGCCCTTCCCTCAATGCAAAGATGGCCCTTCGGTCAGTTGCCTGTGCGCGTTACCTGCACCACAGCCACCGGCTGGTCCAGCCAGTCGGCGAAGTCGTCGAGAAAAGCCTGTTTGAAACCTGCCGCGCCCCAGTTATTGAAGATGAACCCCAGGTTGGAAAAGGCGCAGGGCTGCAGGAACAGAAAGCCGTTGATGTCGTCTTCATGGCCGCACAGCGGGCAGATGAAATTGTCGGTCTGTCCCGGCATCCATTCCTCCAGGCTTTCAAACAGCACCACGCCCACTTCCTTGCGGCATTCGGCGCAGCCGGCCTCTTCGAGAAAGCCGTCAAGCGGGGTATAGATGCAGCGCTTGGTAATGACCTCAAGACCATTGACCCGCTGACCGTACGGCAGCAGCTCCGGGCGCTCGACCACCTTGCGCGCACCGTCGGCAATCGCATACGCCATACGGTTGCCGGTACTGCCACAGGTGCTCAACTGCTCCTCGATGATTTTCTCGCGCACCAGCCAGCGCAGAATGGCCCGGGCGCGGGGCTCATGCACTGGGACGGTGGAGATCTTCGGGACAATGATGCTCTGGGTAATCATGACGGCAGCCAAACATGCTCAAAGCCGCCAGTTTACCTCACTCAGGTAGCGACCGATCAGGGCAATACCACTGCACAGCACCAGCCAGGTCACCAGGCGCACAAAGGTTTCGCGGGACATGTTCAGGGTCAGGCGGCGCGCCAGCCACAGCCCTGCCGCCATCATCGGCGCCAGCAGCAACGCCAGCAGCAACAAGGCGCCATCGGCATACACCCCGGCCAGCAGGAACAAGCCCAGGCGCACCACGGTACTGCAACTGATCAGCGCGCTCTGGGTCGCACGCGCCTGCTCGACCGACGCCACACGGGCATTGAGGTACAACGCATAAAGAAAGCCGCCACTGCCGAACAAGGCCCCGAACAACCCGCCCGCCACACCCGCCGGCACCGACCACCCGGCCGACAGGCGCTCGGGCCTGGCCTTCACCGCCAGGCTGTACAGCGCATAAGCGCTGACGAACACGCCCATCAACAACAGCAGCAACTGGGACTTGAGCCGCAACAGGAACACCACGCCCAGGCTGCAACCGAGCACCATGCAGGGCAGCAAGCGCATCAGCTCAGTGCGCACCACCGCCTTGCGCGAGGGCAGCCATTTACCGAAGGCGGCGACGAAATCCAGCAACACCAGCAGTGGAATGATTTGCGCCAGGGGCAAGAAATGAATCAGCACGGGGCCGGCAACCAGCGCCGTACCAAATCCGGCGATACCAAAAACGATGTAGGCCGCACCTGTCCCCAGCGCGATGAATACCCAGTCGAATGCACTAAATGGCAATTGCGCCAGTAAGGTCGAAAGCATGGCTGATTCAGTCCCTGATCAAGTTCAGGCCACTGTAGCCATCCACAAGCTATACCGACCAATATGCAATATCCTCAGCAGACATCTCGAAACGGCATAACTCAGATGACCTCTACCCGCCAACTGCGTTACTTCGTCGAAATCGCCGAATGCGGCAGCTTCAGCGCCGCCGCCGAGCGCCTGTACATCGCCCAGTCGGCTTTGAGCCGACAGATCAAGGAACTGGAAACGCAGCTCGACACCCTGCTGTTCGAGCGCACCGCCCGTCAGCCACGCCTGACCGCCGCGGGCCAGGCCTTCCTGCCGCGGGCGCGCACCGTGCTGAACGATCTGGAAAAGGCCGAGCGCCTGGCCCGGGAAATCGGCCAGGGCATGCGCGGCAGCCTGCGCCTGAATCACTCCAGCACCGTGCCGCTCAGTGGGCAGTTGCTTGCCAGGCTCAGCGGCTATCTGCACGACAACCCCGGCGTCAGCATGGAGATCGCCCAGCAATCTTCGGAGGAGCAGCTTGAGGCGCTGGCCGAAGGCCGCCTGGAGATTGGCCTGCTGCGCTTGCCGGTGCTGCGCCAGCACGAGGACGTATGTGTGCAGGCGCTGTTCGAGGAGCCCTTGTTGCTGGCAGTGGCGCAGGATCATCGGCTGGCCGGGGAAAGCAGCGTGCACCTGGCGCAGCTGCGTGAAGAAGCCTTTATCTCCATCCCTCACCGTCAGCGTGGCGGCTTGAGCTATCTGTCTGCGCAGCTGTGTTCGCGTGAAGGCTTCTTCCCCCGGGCTGCGCGGGTGGTGTCGCGCAAGACCACACAACTGCAGCTGATCCAGGCCGGGTTCGGGGTGGCGTTGCTCCCTCGCTGCATGCAGGACCTTGCGCCGGCGACGGTGAAGTTCGTGACGCTGGCCGATGAAGGCTGCAGCAGCACCGTGGCGCTGGCGTATCGGCGCGATGCCGGGGCGCTGGTGCAAGGATTCCTGAACTGCATGCAGGAGCGGGCTTGCCCCGCGATGCGATCTGGCTGACCGTGCCTGATCGCGGTGCAAGCCCGCTCCTGCATGCCGACACCTGCGCAACATTCCTTTATGATGCCGCCCATGATCAAAGACCCCTTCGATAGACTCGGTCTGGACCGCGAAGTCCTCACCGTCAGCCAACTCAACGGCCGCGCCCGGGTGCTGCTTGAGGACGTATTCCGCAATATCTGGGTCGAAGGCGAGATCTCCAACCTCGCCCGCCCGGCCTCCGGCCACGTCTACTTCACCCTCAAGGACAGCGGCGCCCAGGTGCGCTGCGCACTGTTCCGCCAGAATGCCGCCCGGGTGCGTCAGGCCCTGCGCGATGGCCTGGCGGTCAAGGTGCGCGGCAAGGTTTCATTGTTTGAAGGCCGCGGCGACTACCAACTGATTCTCGACACCGTCGAGCCTGCCGGTGACGGCGCGCTGCGCCTGGCCTTCGAGGCACTGAAGGAAAAGCTCGGCGCCGAGGGGCTGTTCAGTGCGGAAAACAAGGTTGCCCTGCCCGCCCATCCGCAGCGCATCGGCATCGTCAGTTCGCCCACGGGTGCGGTGATCCGCGACATCATCAGTGTGTTCCGCCGCCGCGCCCCGCAAGTCGAACTCACCCTGATCCCCACGGCCGTCCAGGGCCGCGAGGCGATCAACCAGATCGTGCGCGCCCTGCAACTGGCCGACAGCCGCGGCTTCGACGCGCTGATCCTGGCCCGTGGCGGTGGCTCGCTGGAAGACCTCTGGTGCTTCAACGAAGAAGCCGTGGCCCGGGCCATTGCCGCCTGCGTCACGCCCATCGTCAGCGCCGTGGGCCATGAAACCGATGTGTCGATCAGTGACTTTGTCGCCGACGTTCGCGCTCCCACGCCTTCAGCCGCTGCCGAACTGCTGGCCCCGGACAGCAGTGACCTGCAACGGCGCATCGACAGCCTCAAGCGTCGCCTGCTGCTGCGCATCCAGAGCCGCCTGACCCATGACCGCCTGCGCCTGGACAGCCTTACCCGACGCCTGCGTCACCCCGGTGAACGCCTGCGCCAACAGGCCCAGCGCCTGGACGACCTGGACATGCGCCTGCGCCGGGCCTTCGAGCAACGCCTGAACCAGCGCCGCGAGCGCCTGGCCCGCCTCGATACGCGCCTGGCCGCCCAGCATCCCGGGCGCACCCTGGCCTTGCTCAAGCAGCGCCTGGACAGCCTGGGCGAACGCCTGCCACGGGCCATGCGCGAGACCCTCAAGGATCGCCGCCAGCGCCTGCAGGCCCAAGTGCAGACCCTGCATGTGGTCAGCCCGCTGGCGACCCTCGGGCGCGGCTACAGCATTTTGCTCGACGAACGCGGCCAGGCCATTCGCAGCGCCGACCAGACCCGCAACGGCCAGCGCCTGACGGCGCGGCTGGGCGAAGGCGAGTTGCAGGTGCGGGTCGAAGACAATCACCTGACCCCGGTCACGCTCTCTCTACTGGATTGAACCATGCCCCGTCTGTTTGCCCCACTGTTACTGCTGTGCCTGATGTTCGTCGGCAGCGCCCAGGCCAGCTACATCACCCGCCAACTGAACAAACCCGTACCCGGTGGTGTTGCGGTCATCAAGCTCGGCCCGGCCGCCCAGGCGCCCAGTGCGCGTTTTGACGGCAAGCCGGTGCTGGTGGTCAAGGAGCAGGACAATTGGCTGGCCATCGTCGGCCTGCCCCTGACCCAGAAGCCTGGCCCGGCGCAGCTCACCCAGGGCAGGCGCACCCTGAACTTCACTGTCGGCAGCAAGAAGTACCCCGAGCAGCGCATCACCTTGAAGAACAAACGCCAGGTCAACCCGGACCCCGCCGACCTCAAGCGCATCGAAGCCGAGCTTGCCGAGCAGCTCAAGGCCTACCGCAGCTTCAGCCCGAACCTGCCGAGCAACCTGATACTCGACAAGCCGGTCAGCGGCCCGCTGTCGAGCAAGTTCGGCGTACGCCGCTTCTTCAACGGTGAAGAACGCAACCCCCACGCCGGCCTCGACTTCGCCGTGCCGGCCGGGACCCCGATCAAGACCCCGGCCAACGGCAAGGTGATCCTGGTCGGCAACTACTTCTTCAACGGCAACACCGTGTTCGTCGACCATGGCCAGGGCTTCATCAGCATGTTCTGCCACATGTCGAAGATCGACGTGAAACCAGGCCAACTGCTCAGCCGTGGCGCCGTGGTCGGCAAGGTCGGCTCCACCGGACGCGCCACCGGCCCGCACATGCACTGGAACATCAGCCTCAACGATGCACGGGTAGACCCGGCAATTTTCATCGGCGCGTTCCAACCCTGACAACTGGGTTGCGCCAATCAAAAAGACCGCGCAACTGGCGCGGTCTTTTCATTTAAAAGCAGCCATAAAATCTCGATAAATTTTGCTTTTTAAGCATTTCTCTCAATTTTTTTTCAAGACTTGTCATCTTCAACCCCACTGGTTAGGGTTGAAGCCATGAAGACTTTTCAAACCCTCATCCTGCTTCGTCAACATCGCAGCCTCTGCCTGGTCAGTGCACGACTACCAAGCTGAATCGCGTCGCCTCGCCCTTTCATCTCGATCTCACTCGGCGGGCCCCTTTCCAGGCCGCACATTCAAGGATTGCTTTCATGACCATGCTCAAAGACCCTTCGAAAAAATACAGCGCCTTCCCTACCGTCAACTTGCCTGACCGTACCTGGCCATCGAAGACCATCACCCAGGCGCCAATCTGGTGCAGCTCCGATCTGCGCGACGGTAACCAGTCGCTGATCGAGCCGATGGATGCGGTGAAGAAGCTGCGTTTCTGGAAAACCCTGGTCAGCGTCGGCGTGAAAGAAATCGAAGCTTCGTTCCCATCGGCCTCGCAAACCGACTTCGACTTCGTGCGCACCCTGATCGAAGACGGTCACATCCCTGACGACACCACCATCCAGGTGTTGACCCAGGCCCGTGAAGACCTCATCGCCCGCACCTTTGAATCCCTGCGCGGTGCCAAAAAGGCCATCGTCCACCTGTACAACGCCACCAGCCCGTCGTTCCGTCGCATTGTCTTCAACCAGGACAAACAAGGCGTGAAGGACATCGCGGTGAACGCGGCCAAACTGTTCGTCAAATACGCCGCCCAACAGCCTGAAACCCAGTGGACCTTCCAGTATTCGCCTGAAACCTTCAGCGCCACCGAACTGGAGTTCGCCAAGGAAGTCTGCGACGCCGTGATCGAGGTGTGGAACCCGACGCCTGAGCACAAGATCATCCTCAACCTGCCAGCCACCGTCGAAGTCTCGACGCCGAACATCTACGCCGACCAGATCGAGTGGTTCGGCCGTAACGTCAGCCGCCGCGACAGCGTGATCATCAGCCTGCACACCCACAACGACCGTGGCACCGGTGTAGCCGCCACCGAATTGGGCCTGATGGCCGGCGCCGACCGCGTCGAAGGCTGCCTGTTCGGCAACGGCGAACGTACCGGCAACGTCGACCTGGTGACCCTGGCGCTGAACCTCTACACCCAGGGTGTGAACCCTGAGCTGGACTTCTCCGACATCGACGGCGTGCGCAAAGTGGTCGAGGAGTGCAACCAGATTCCGGTGCACCCACGTCACCCGTATGTCGGCGACCTGGTTCACACCGCGTTCTCCGGCTCGCACCAGGACGCCATCCGCAAGGGCTTCACCCAGCAGAAAGAAGACAGCAAATGGGAAGTGCCGTACCTGCCGATTGACCCGGCCGACATCGGCCGCAGCTACGAGGCGGTGATCCGCGTCAACAGCCAGTCGGGCAAAGGCGGCATCACCTACCTGCTCGAACAGGAATACGGCATCAGCCTGCCGCGTCGCATGCAGATCGAGTTCAGCCAGGTGGTACAGGGTGAAACCGATCGCCTGGGCCTGGAGATGACTGCCCAGCAGATCTACAACTTGCTGCACCGCGAATACCTGCAAGCCAACGCCCCGTACGCGCTGGTCAGCCATCGCCTGCAGGAAGAGAACGGCAACAGCAAGGTCGAAGTGGAAGTGTCGAGCGAAGGCGAGACCACCCTGCACTGGCGCGGCAAGGGCAATGGCGCCCTCGAAGCCCTGGTCGCCGGCCTGCCGGTCGCCGTGGAGATCATGGACTACAACGAGCACGCCATCGGCGCCGGCACCAACGCCAAGGCGGCGGCCTACATCGAACTGCGAGTGGCCGGTGGCCGTGCGGTACACGGCGTGGGCATCGATGAAAACATCACCACCGCCAGCTTCAAGGCGCTGTTCAGTGCCCTGAACCGTTCCTTGAGCCAGCAGGCTGCTATCGCGGCCTGACCTTTACAAGGTGTTATCGCGGGGCAAGCCCGCTCCTACAGATGATGTAGGAGCGGGCTTGCCCCGCGATCGTTTCTGCAGGCGAAAAAAAACGGTGCGCCGACCAAGCGCACCGTAAAGCCGTGTAGCACACAACGATTCAGTTCAATCCAGCAGCGCCAATGCCTCAGCGCTGCAGGCTTCGATCTTTGCCCAGTCGCCGTTCTTGATCCAGCCACTGTCGAGCATCCAGGTCCCGCCCACGCACATCACATTGGCCAGGGCCATGTAGTTGCGCACGTTGCTCGGGTTGACCCCACCGGTCGGGCAGAAGCGCACGTCGCCAAACGGCCCGGCGAACGCCTTGATCGCCGCCACACCGCCACTGATTTCCGCCGGAAACAGCTTGAAGCGCCGATACCCCAGGGCATAGCCCATCATCAGCTCCGAGGGCGTACTGATCCCGGGGAGCAAGGGCAGTGCGCTCTGTACACCCGCCTCCAGAATGTCCGGGGTGATGCCCGGGGTGACCACAAATTGCGCGCCCGCCGCTTCGACGGCGGCGAACATCTTGCGATCGAGCACGGTACCGGCCCCCACGCACAGCTCCGGCCGCTGCTCGCGCAACACCTGGATGGCCTTGAGGCCGTGTTGCGAACGCAGGGTCACTTCCAGGGTTTTGATACCACCGGCCGCCAGGGCGTCCGCCAAGGGCAGGATGTCTGCCTCGCGGGCGATCGTGATCACCGGGAGGATGCGCGCCTGGGTGCAGATCTGATCGATCCGGGCAATTTTGTCGGCCATGGAGTCTCCCGGCTGTTTCAATTCAAGCGTGGTCATGACGGCAGGTCCTTGGCTCATGGGCACCAGTAAATTTCCAGAGGGTCTTGTAAAAAAGCACGTATCGGCATTTCGGCCAGGTCAGTGCCGCCCAGCGCGGCGCGCAGGGTAGCGAGTTTGCCCGGGCCTTGCACGGACAGTGCCGTGAACCCGGCACGGGCAAGCAGCGAGCGGGTCATGCTCAGGCGCTGATGCGGCACGCTCGGCGCCAGCATCGGCAGGCAGCGACGCGTGCCCTGCAGGTCCAGGCCTTCGCTCAGGTTGGGGCTGTCTGGAAACAGCGAGGCGGTATGGCCGTCGTCGCCCATGCCCAGCACCAGCACGTCGATACCCGGCAACTCGGCCAGGGCCTGATCGGCTTCCAGCGCCGCCGCTTCAAGGCTGGCAGCAGCCCGGTAAAGGCTGAGGAAGCGGGCCTTGGCCACATTGCCAACCAACAGATGGCGCTTGAGCAGGCCGGCATTGCTGTCGGCATGCTCGACGGGCACCCAGCGCTCGTCGGCCAGCGTGATCAGCACCTTGGACCACTCCAGCGGTTGCTTGCCCAGCGCCTCGAAGAAGGCCACCGGGCTACGCCCGCCGGACACCACGAGCGTCGCCTCACCCTTGCGGGCAATGGCTGCACGCAGCTGCTCGGCAACGTCCTTGGCAAGCCCTGCGGCCAGCGCTGGCGCCGCGTTGAATTCATGTGCCGTCACAGTTGCCGGCAGCTTCAGTTCAGATATCGCCATACCACGACCTCCCATCACGGGTAATCAATGCAATCGAGCTCATCGGCCCCCAGGAGCCGGCGGCATAGGGCTTGGGCGCATCGCCAGCGGTTTTCCAGCCAGCGATCAGCTGATCGCACCACTTCCACGCGTATTCGATTTCATCCTTGCGCACAAACAGGTTCTGGTTGCCACGCATCACTTCGAGCAACAGGCGCTCGTAGGCATCGGGGATCCGTGCGCTGCGCCAGGTGTCGGAAAAATTCAGCTGCAAGGGCCCGCTGCGCAGTTGCATGCCTTTATTCAGGCCCTGCTCCTTGGTCATCACCCGCAGGGAGATCCCCTCGTCCGGCTGCAGGCGGATGATCAGCTTGTTACCGATCTGCAAACGCTGTTCCGGGGCGAAGATGTAGTGCGGTGTTTCCTTGAAATGGATAACGATCTGCGACAGCTTCTGCGGCATGCGCTTGCCGGTACGCAGGTAGAACGGCACACCAGCCCAGCGCCAGTTGCGGATATCGGCACGCAGGGCGACGAACGTCTCGGTGTCGCTCTGGGCGTTGGCGTTGTCTTCCTCCAGGTAGCCGGGCACCGGCTTGCCTTCGCTGTAGCCGGCAATGTACTGGCCGCGCACCACCCGGGTGCTCAAGCCTTCACCCGTGATCGGCGCCAGGGCCTTGAGGACCTTGACCTTCTCGTTGCGGATGCTGTCGGCAGACAGGTCGCTGGGCGGGTCCATCGCGATCAGGCACAACAGCTGCAGCAGGTGGTTCTGGATCATGTCGCGCAGCTGCCCGGCCTTGTCGAAATAGCCCCAGCGCCCCTCGATACCGACCTTCTCGGCCACGGTGATTTCCACGTGGGAGATGGAGTTCTGGTTCCACTGGGTTTCAAACAGGCTGTTGGCAAAACGCAGGGCGATCAGGTTCTGCACCGTCTCCTTGCCCAGGTAATGGTCGATGCGATAAACGCGATTCTCGGGGAAGTACTGGGCAACGGCATCGTTGACCCGGCGCGACGACTCGAGGTCATGACCGATGGGCTTCTCCAGCACCACACGGGTGCGGGCAGTGAGGCCAGCCTTGTCGAGGTTTTCGCAAATGCCGCCATACACCGCCGCAGGCGTTGCGAAGTAGGCAATCAACTGGCTGTCGGCGCCGACCTGTTCGGCCAGCACCTGGTAATCCTCGGCCTTGAGAAAATCCACATGCACATAGCTCAGGCGCGCCAGAAAACGCTGCAGCACGGGAAACTCGATCTCCCCGGTTGGCACGAATTCCTTCAGGTGCGCCTCGATCGAGGCCAAGTGCTGCTCAGCGCTGCCTGGCTCGCGGGCCAGGGCCAGCACGCGAGTGTCGGCGTGCAGCAAGTCGGCGCAGTCGAGCTGGTAAAGCGCCGGAAACAGCTTGCGCAAGGCCAGGTCGCCCAGGGCGCCAAACAGGGCAAAGGTGCAAGGTTCAACGCTGATCGCAGCCATGATGTATGTTCTTTTATCAAGTTGACGTAGAAATACCGTTTCCAACCCCAGTTTTCAAGGGGTAATGTAGTAAAAACCACAACATTTTGCCCGGTGGACAGATTCAAGTGGTGTGCCTTCCATGCCATCAGTACGATAGGCCACCGTGTCAAAAGCCCGCTGGCATCGCCAGCCGGCTGCCTCATCGACCCAAGGACATATACCCATGGACCGTGTGCGAAACCTCCTGGAACAGATCCAGGGCCGCCTCGAAGAACTGAACAAGGCCGAACGCAAAGTCGCCGAAGTCATCCTGCTCAACCCCCAGCAAGCCACCCGCTTCAGCATTGCCGCACTGGCCCAGGCCGCCAAGGTCAGCGAGCCGACCGTCAACCGCTTCTGCCGTTCGTTCGGCGTCAGCGGCTACCCCGAGCTCAAATTGCAACTGGCGCAAAGCCTGGCCAGTGGCGCCGCCTATGTCAGCCGGGCGGTGGAAGCCGACGACGATCCGGCGTCCTACACCCAGAAGATCTTCGGCAGCGCCATCGCCTCGTTGGACAGCGCCTGCCAGCAACTCGATCCGCAGTTGATCAGCCGTGCCGTCGACATGCTGATCCAGGCCCGCCAGATCCACTTCTTCGGTCTCGGCGCCTCGGCCCCGGTGGCCCTGGATGCCCAGCACAAGTTCTTCCGCTTCAACCTCGCCGTCTCGGCCCACGCTGACGTACTGATGCAGCGCATGCTGGCCTCGGTCGCCCACACCGGCGAGCTGTTCGTGATCATCTCCTACACCGGCCGTACCCGCGAACTGGTGGAAGTCGCCCGCCTGGCCCGGGAAAACGGCGCCTCGGTACTCGGCCTGACCGCTGCCGACTCGCCCCTGGCCAAAGCCTGCAGCCTGAGCCTGAACATTCCCCTGCCCGAAGACACCGACATCTATATGCCGATGACCTCGCGCATCATCCAGCTGACCGTGCTCGACGTACTGGCCACCGGCATGACCCTGCGCCGTGGCGTGGACTTCCAGCCGCACCTGCGCAAGATCAAGGAAAGCCTCAACGCCAGCCGCTACCCGATCGACGACGAACTCAACTGAGCAGGTGCGCCTGCAACCGCAGGTGTGCCTGTTCGCCAGGCGCCAGGCTGAGACTGTCACTGCTGCCACTGGCCGCCTCGACACAGACGAACCCCAAAGTTTCACTGCCACTGACGCCCATCAAGGGCCGACTGCCCGGATGCCAGACCACCGTGTCGTCGCTGTCGCCGGTGTCGATACACAACTGACGCTGCCATGCCGGGTCGTGCAGTTGCACAGTGGCCGCATTGGGGAACACCCGCTGACAGCCGCCGTGGACCTTCAACGCGCCTTTCTGGCGACAGGCCTGACGGTTCAAACGGTCGTAACCCTCAATATTCTCTAGCCCAGATAGCGCTATCTCAGAAACGTCACTAATACGCCAGTAAGCCAGCAGAGCATGACTCAACTGACAAGGTTGGCTGTCTTGATGTTCGGTGCTGAGCTGTAGCTCCATGCGCTGCCCCAGGCGCGCCGAGAGGTCGACCTGCCAGTCCCATAGCTGCAGGCGCCATTTGAGGCTCACGCCTTCCTCGTCTTCGCTGCTGTCGATCAGTTTCCAGTCCAGCAGGCGTGCCCAACCGTGGGCTGGCCACATGTCTTCGCTGGGGTGGCGACCATACCAGGGCCAGCACACCGGCACGCCGCCGCGAATGGCGCCGACCTGAGGCCACTGCGCCGCACACCAGAGCCACGGGCGCTCGCCTATCGGCTGAAAGTGCAACAACTGCGCGCCCTGGCGACTGAAGGCCGCCTGGCACCGGGGATGATCGATGATCAGCACGTCGCGCTGCTGATAACGCTCCCACTCGAAGGTCGGCCTGGGCCGTTGCGAGGTGAAGAAGCGATGGAGCGGGTGCTCGGGCATAGCGTGGAAACTCTTGTTGTTAGTGAGGGCCTTTCGCGGGGCAAGCCCGCTCCTACGGTAGGAGCGGGCTTGCCCCGCGAAAAATCGCAATATGGCGTAAATTTACAACATATTGCCTCAGAACGACGACTGAATCTTCAACCCAGCGACCAGCGCGTTGTCCACCTCATCCACGCCACCGGGGCGTTTGACGTATTGAAGGTTCGGCCGCACGGTCAGCCAGTTGGTCACATGGAAGCCGTAATAGAGCTCGGCGTTGTATTCGGTTTCCTGGATCGGGACAAAATTGGGGTTGTCGTAGTCGCTGATGCCGCTCTGCTGATTGAGCAGTTCGGCCCGGTCCTTGACGTCGTCATTGACATGAATCCGCGCCACGCCAAAGCCGATGTCATCCTTGGGCCGCGAATCGAACGCGCCTTTGTAGACCATGCCCACCTGCTGGTAGTTGTCGACCACGTTGGTGGCCTTGTCGTGCACGGTGAAGTTGGCAAACAGGCTCAGGCCACGGCTGGCGTCGCCGTTGTGCGCGGTGACCTGCTGCTGGGCCACCACCCACCAGCCGTGCTTGCTGGAATGGGTCTTGAAGTCGTTGCCGGTAATGGCCTGGGGCTGGCCGTTGACATCGTCGAACACATCATCGGCCTTGGCGGTGCTGTAGTAGTAGCCCAGGCGGTACTCGCCCGGCAGCTCATTGACCTTGGGCGACCACACCAGCTCCACCGGCAGGATCATGCCCTTGGTACCGCTGCCGCTGAGCTTGAAGCCGTTGCCGGTCTCGAGGTTGGAAGGGTTCTGCTCGTACACGCCGACCTGGGCGAAGAACTCGGGGGTGATGTTGTATTTGACCCGCAGCGCCCATTGGCTCACCGGCCAGTTGTACCAGATGCCGCCCACCCAGTTGCCCACCTGGGAGCCACAGAAGGCCAGGTTCTGGAAGTCGCAGGGAAAGCTGTTGAAGTCTTCGCCCTCGCCGAAGCGGCCGAATTTGACGTCCAGGGCGCCATCGAAGTACTGCTGCTTGATCCACATCTGGGTCAGGCGCCAGGTCTGGCCGCGCCCCCACACCTCCTGCACCGAACTGAACTGGCCAGCACGCGGGTCGCTGATGCGGTCGTTGGAGAGGTTGCGCCCGCTGCGCTCGGTGATCGCCAGCTTGAACTCGGCGTCATGCCAGCCAAGGATCTTCTCCAGGTCCAGGTGCGCCCCCAGCGCGAACTGGTCGCTGTAGCGCGCAGTCTTGTCATCGTTGTAGCCCCCATCGAGGTTGCCGGCCACTTCACCGACGTAGTCCAGGGTGAAGTCGTAGCCCTGCTCCAGCAGCTGGGTTCGCGTACCGCCCCAGTCGCCACTCATCCATTTCGACTCAGGTGCAAAGGCGCCGGCAGCATGGGCCCCGGCGCTTGCACCCAGGGCTGCCAGCAGGGTCAGCGAGCCCAGCGGCACGATGTGCTTGAAGTGATCCATCCCTTGTTTCCTCGTTTTATTGTTATCGATGGGTTTGTACGACTTACAACGAATTCAGCGGCCCTTGAAGCGGGCCACGTTGTCTTTGCCTGCCTGCTGCGGCTCGGCCTGCACCCCCAGGCGCTCGCCCGTGGCGGCATCGAACAGCAGCACCCGCGCCGGATCGAACTGCAGGGTCAGGGTGTCACCGACCCGGGTCGGTACATCCGGCGCCAAGCGGCAACACACCTTGGTCTGGTTGAGGGTGACGAACACCAGCAGATCGGGACCGGTCGGCTCGGTGATCTGCACCTCGGCACGGATGCTCGGCAGGCCATTGGCCTGGGCCGGCGCCAGCACGATCTGTTCGGGGCGAATGCCAAGGATCACGTCACGCTCCTCAAGGCCCGCATCACTGATCCCCAAGGGTAGTTCGCACCGGGCCTGGCCACTGTCGAGCAGTGCCTGCAAGCGGCCGTCCTTGCGCTGCAAACGCGAGGGAATGAAGTTCATGGGGGGCGAGCCGATGAAGCTTGCGACAAACAGATTGGCCGGATCGTTGTAGATCTGTTGCGGCGTTCCGAACTGCTGGATCAGGCCGTCCTTCATCACCGCCACCTTGTCACCCAGGGTCATGGCTTCGATCTGGTCGTGGGTGACATACACCGTGGTGGTCTTCAGGCGCTGGTGCATCAGTTTGATTTCGGTGCGCATCTCCACCCGCAACTTGGCGTCGAGGTTGGACAGCGGTTCGTCGAACAGGTAAATCTTCGGCCGCCGCGCCAGCGCCCGCCCCATCGCCACCCGCTGTTGCTGGCCGCCGGAAAGCTGGCCGGGCTTGCGCGTCAGCAGGTGCTCGATCTGCAGCAGCTTGGCCACCCGCGCCACCTCTTCGTCGATGGCCGCCGCCGGCATCTTGCGCATCTTCAGGCCGAAGGCGATGTTGTCGCGCACATTCATGGTCGGGTACAGCGCATACGACTGGAACACCATGGCAATGTCGCGATCCTTGGGGCTCATGCCGCTGATGTCGGCGTCGTCCACCAGGATCGCCCCGCCGGTGATCTGTTCGAGCCCGGCGATGCAGTTCATCAGGGTCGATTTACCGCAGCCCGAAGGCCCGACCAGAATCAGAAACTCCCCCGAGTCGATCGACAGGTCGATGTGCTTCAAGGTATCCGGCAGACCGCTGCCGTAGGTCTTGTTGACGTTGCGCAGTTCAAGCGTTGCCATAGTGATTCACCCCTTGACCGCGCCGGCCGTGAGCCCGCGCAGGAAATACTTGCCAGCCAGCACATAGACCAACAGGGTCGGTAACCCGGCGATCATCGCCGCCGCCATGTCGACGTTGTATTCCTTGACCCCGGTGCTGGTATTGACCAGGTTGTTCAGGGCCACGGTGATCGGCTGGGCGTCGCCACTGGCGAAGACCACACCGAAGAGAAAGTCGTTCCAGATCTGGGTGAACTGCCAGATCAGGCAGACCATGATGATCGGCACCGACATCGGCAGCAGGATGCGCCCGAAGATGGTGAAGAACCCCGCCCCATCCAGTCGCGCCGCCCGTACCAGGGCGTCCGGAACGCTGCAGTAGTAGTTGCGAAAAAACAGCGTGGTAAAGGCCAGGCCATAGACGATGTGTACCAGCACCAAGCCGGTGGTGGTGCTGGCCAGCCCCAGCTTGCCGAGGGTGAACGAGGCCGGCAGCAACACGGTCTGGAACGGCAGGAAGCAGCCGAACAACAACAGCCCGAAGAACAGTTGCGAGCCGCGAAAACGCCACATCGACAGCACATAGCCATTCAAGGCGCCCAGCAGGGTCGAGATCACCACCGCCGGCACGGTGATCTTCACCGAGTTCCAGAAGTACCCACCGACGATGTCCCAGGCCTTGATCCAGCCAATCCCGGTGATCACCTCGGGCCAGCTCAGCAAGTTGCCGGTGCGGATGTCGTCGGGCGACTTGAAGCTGGTCAGCAACATCACGATCAGCGGAATCAGGTACAGCGCGCAGGCCAGCAGCAGCGTCGAGTAGATCGCCAGGCGGCTGAAGGAAAAAGAGCGGGGAGCCAGGGATCTAGTCATGGCGCTTGTTCCTCAGTTCCGAATACAGGTAAGGCACCAGGATCGACAGGATCGCGCCGAGCATCAGGATCGCACTGGCCGAGCCCATGCCCATCTGCCCACGGCTGAAGGTGAAGGCGTACATGAACATCGCCGGCAGGTCCGAGGCATAGCCCGGGCCGCCTGCGGTCATGGCCGCGACCAGGTCGAAACTCTTGATGGCGATATGCGCAAGGATCATCAGCGCGCTGAAAAACACCGGGCGAAGACTCGGCAACACAATGCGCAGGTAGATGCTCGGCAGGCTTGCACCATCGACCTGCGCAGCGCGGAGAATGGATTGATCGACACTGCGCAGCCCCGCCAGGAACAGCGCCATGACAAAGCCCGAGGCCTGCCACACCGCAGCGATCACCAGGCAGTAGACGACCCGGTCCGGGTCCACCAGCCAGTCCAGGCGAAAGCCCTCCCAGCCCCAATCGCGCAGCATCTTGTCCAGGCCCAGGCCTGGATTGAGCAGCCACTTCCAGGCGGTGCCGGTGACGATCATCGACAGTGCCATCGGGTACAGGTAGACGGTGCGAATGAAACCTTCGCGGCGGATGCGCTGGTCGAGCAGCACCGCGAGCAGCACGCCGATTGCCAGGCTGATAGCGATGAACAGGCCGCCGAACACCAGCAGGTTCTTGCTCGCCACCCACCAGCGGTCGTTCTCCATCAGCCGGGCATACTGGGCCAGGCCGACCCACTTGTAGCTGGGCATGAAGCTTGAGTTGGTGAACGACAGGATGAAGGTCCAGAGGATGTAGCCGTAGAAGCCCACCAGGACGATCAGCATGCTCGGCGCCAGCACCAGTTTAGGCAGCCAGCGTTGCAGGGCGTCGAAGGGCGAGGCCTTGTTGAGGGTGGCAACAGTGCTCATTGGGGGTATCTCTGTGAGGGGTTTCGCGGGGCAAGCCCGCTCCTACAGGGGAATGTGGGAGCGGGCTCGCCCCGCGATCAGGCCAGTGTCACTTGGCCGACTTGATCGCCGAATTCAGCTGCTTGACCGCCGTTGCGGGGTCGGCTTTCGGGTCATTGAGGAAGTTGGTCACCACATCGAAGATCGCCCCCTGCACCGCCAGGGACGTCGCCATGTTGTGGGCCATGCTCGGCTGCAGGCCATCGCCCTTCTCGGCCTCCTTGAAGTCCTTCGCCGACTTCTGGGTACAGGCATCGAACTGGCTCATGTCCATGTCCTGGCGTACCGGCAGCGAGCCCTTGTTCTGGTTGAACACGGTCTGGAACTGCGGCTCCAGCGCGACCTTGGCCAGGTCGTTCTGGGCCTTGATGTCGTTCTCGTTCTTGAGCTTGAACATTGCCAGGGAGTCGATGTTGTAGGCAAAACTGCCCTGGGTGCCGGGGAAGGCCACGCATTCGTAGTCCTTGCCCGCCACCTTGCCGGCAGCGGTCCATTCGCTCTTGGCCCAGTCGCCCATGATCTGCATGCCGGCCTTGCCGCTGATGACCTCGGCGGCGGCGATGTTCCAGTCACGCCCGGCACGGTTGGGGTCCATGTAGGTCCCCAGGCGCTGCAAGGTCTTGAACACCTCGACCATCTGCGCGCCGGTCAGGGTGCTTTCGTCCAGGTCGACGAAGGCGGCGTGATAGCCCTTGGGCCCCAGGATGCTCAAGGCCAGGTCCTCGAACACGGTGCTGTCCTGCCAGGGTTGCCCGCCATGGGCCAGGGGAATGAAACCTGCGGCCTTGAGCTTGTCGGCGGCGGCGAAAAGCTCGTCCAGGGTAGTGGGTACCTTGGCACCGGCTTTTTCAAACACCTGGGGGTTGATCCATAGCCAGTTGACGCGGTGGATGTTCACCGGCACGGCCACGTAGTGACCGTCGTACTTCATGATATCGGCCACTTTCGCGGGCAGCAGTGCATCCCAGTGGTTGGCCTTGGACACGTCATCGAGCTCGGTCAGCAAGCCCAGCGCGCCCCACTCCTGGATATCCGGGCCTTTGATCTGTGCGGCGGCCGGTGGGTTGCCGGAGATGGCGCGGGTCTTGAGCACGGTCATGGCCGCGGCACCACCGCCGCCGGCCACGGCGTTGTCCTTCCAGACGAAGCCGTCTTTCTGCACCTGCGCCTTGAGCGTTTCGACGGCTTTGGCTTCGCCACCGGAGGTCCACCAGTGCAGCACCTCGACCGTACCGGCATCGGCGGCAATAGCGCTCAGGGGCAACAAGGAGGCAAGGGAAATGACAGCGGCGAGACGATTGATCGCATTCATTGAAGACAAACCTTTTCTTGTTGTTATGCAGGTGCAAGTCATGTTGCTTGCGCTTGCATCGGAGTCTAAACAGAGGTCGACCGAGGGGACGTAACGAAGGGATGCGCGAATGTCACCAGTTGGTGACATTCGCTTTGCCGGCGGCTCAGTCACCGCTGCGCGGCAAGCTCAAGGTCACGCGCAAGCCGCCTTCGCGCAGGTTGCGCATGCTCACCTCGCCGCCGTGGCTGTGAGCGATATTGCGCGCGATGCCCAGGCCCAGGCCGTAGCCCTGCTGCTGTCCGGCCAGGCGAAAATGCGGCTCGAACACTTGCTCCAGGCGCTGCTCCGGCACACCAGGGCCTTCATCGTCGACCTGCAAAACAAACCCGCTGCCACTGTCGATCACCCGCAGGTGCGCACGCTCGCCATACTTCAAGGCGTTGTCGATCAGGTTGCCCATGCAGCGCTTGAGCGCCAGCGGCTTGCCCGGATAGGGCGCCAAGGCTCGCCCTTCCAGCGTGATCCGGCCACTGCTCAGGTACGGCTCGACCAGGCATTCCAGCACCTGGTTCAGGTCGATGCGCTCGATGTTCTCGTGGATGTCGGTGTCTTTCACACACTGCAGCGCGCCCTTGACCAGCATTTCCAGTTCATCCAGGTCGCGGCTGAACTTGGCCTGCACGGCCTCGTCATCGAGCAGCTCGACTCGCAGGCGCAGGCGCGTGATGGGCGTACGCAGGTCATGGGAGATGGCGCTGAACAACTGACTGCGCTCGGTCAGGTAGCGACTGATGCGCTCGCGCATGGCATTGAAGGCACGCCCCACCTCCTCCACCTCGCTGCCACCGCCCTCGGTGACCGGCTCCACATCCGCCCCCAGCGACATCTCCCGCGCGGCCAGGGCCAGGCGCTTGAGCGGGCGACTCTGCCAGTGCACCAGCAAGCCGATGAACAGCAGCAGGAAGGAGCTGGTGAGCAGGATGAACCAGACCTGCTGGGCCGGCAGCTCCTGCTCCTCCAGGCTGGTATAGGGTTCGGGCAGCAGCGAGGCGATGTACAGCCACTCGCCTTCGCCCAGGTGAATCTGCATCACCAGCACCGGCGGATTGATCGGTTCCAGGGTCAAGGCATAGTGCGCCCAGGAGCGCGGCAGCTCATCCAGCTTCAGGCCGCTGTTGAAAATGCGCAGATCCTGAGGGCTGACAAACATCACCGAGATCTCCAGTTGCTGACCCAGGCGCTGGTGCAGCACTTCATCGACGGCGGTGATCACCGCCTGCTTGCGCGGCGTCGAAGGCAGCTCCTGCATCGCCAGGGGCTTGTCATTGAGCGAGACCACAAAACGGGTGCCGCCCATATTGCGCAACTGGTCCAGCACCATGGGCCGGTAGGCCACCGGCAGCGAGCGAAAGTAGCTGACACTGGCGCTCATGGAATGGGCCAGGCTGCGGGCACTGGCCACCAACCCTTCCAGCTGGCTGGCACGCAATTGCGACAGCCAGATCAGGCTCGACAGGCCCTGGGCCAGCAACACCACCAGCAAGGTCAACAGCAGCATGCGACCGAGCAGCGAGCGCGGCAGTGGCAGGCGCCAGCGCCGCTCAGTGCGCGGTAGCAACACTGGCCGCCAGCAGGTAACCGCTGCCGCGTATGGTGCGTATCAGCCGTGGCGGTTTTTCAGTGTCGCGCAGACGCTGGCGCAGGCGGCTGACAGCCATGTCGACGATACGGTCCAGGGGCATCGGCTCGCGCCCGCGGGTGGCATTGCCGATGGTGTCGCGGTCGAGGATCTGTTGCGGGTTGTCGAGGAACAGCTTGAGCAAGGCGAAGTCGGCACCCGAGAGAATCACCTCCTCACCGTCGCGGTGAAACAGGCGGTGGCTGATGGTATCCAGGCGCCACTCGTCAAAGGCCAATACATCGCCGCCAGTGCGCTCGTGGCCGAACCCGGCCCGGCGCAGCAGGGCCTTGATGCGCGCCAGCAACTCGCGCGGGCTGAAGGGTTTGCCCAGGTAGTCATCGGCGCCCAGCTCCAGGCCAATCACCCGGTCGGCCTCATCGGAGCTGGCGGTCAGCATGATGATCGGCACCTGTGCCAGACGCCCATGCTGGCGCACCCAGCGACAGAGGCTGAAGCCGTCTTCATCGGGCAGCATGACGTCGAGGATCACCAGGTCCCACTCGCCGCCCTCCAGGGCCTGGCGAAAGCCGCGCCCGTCGGCCGCGGCAGTGACCTGGAAACCGGCGCGGCTGAGGTAGGTGTGCAACAGCTCGCGAATCTCCTGATCGTCATCGACCATCAATATCGACTTACTCACGCGTTGATCCCTGACTGGTCAATGTAGGAACGTGCTTGCTGTGAAACAGGGCTGCTGTGGGAGCGGGCTTGCCCCGCGATAGCGGTTTCACCGTCACACCGCATCGCGGGTCAAGCCCGCTCCTACCAGGGCCACGCCGGCCCCGAGCAGCCCGGAGAATTCAGCCGTCACCAGCCACACCGGCACGCCCTTGAAGTAACCGCTCATGCAGCCCTTGTCGGCAAAGCTCTCGGCAAACCCGCTGCGCAAGAACAGCTCGGCAAATCGCGGGATCACCCCGCCAACAATGTAGACACCGCCGCGCCCACCCAAGGTAAGCACATTGTTGCCCGCCACTCGGCCCAGAAAGCGGCAGAACTGCTCGATCACCGCCAAAGCCACGGGCTCGCCGGCAAGGGCTGCATCGGTAATCGCCGCCGGGCTCTGCAGTGTTGCCGACTGCCCGTCCAGCGCACAGATGGCGTGGTACAGCCGCAGCAGGCCACCGCCACTGAGCACGGTCTCGGCACTGACGTGCCCGGTCTCGCGGGCAATCTGCTGATGAATCTGCGCCTCACGCGGGGTACTCACCGGCAGGTCGACGTGCCCGCCCTCGCCGGGCAAGGCCATCCAGCGGCCGTCGCCCAGGTCCAGCAGCGTCCCTACGCCCAGCCCCGTGCCCGGGCCGATCACCACCGCCGGACGCCCGGCATCGGCAACACCCGCGCACACCTCGCGGCGCTCGTCGGCCTGCAACCGGGTCATGCCCAGGGCCATGGCGGTAAAGTCGTTGATCAAAAGGAGATGCTCGACCTGCAAGGTCTTGCAGAACGCCTGGCGACTGAGTCGCCAGTGGTTGTTGGTGAAGCGGAATTCGTCACCGCTCACCGGCCCGGCCACTGCCAGGCAGACCGCGTCCAGCTCGCCCCTGGCCAGGCCCTGTGCCGCCAGGTAGACACCAATGGCTTGCTCCGGGCTGGTGTAGTCGGCGGTGGCAAACACCTGCACCGAATGCATGGCGTTGTTTTCCCAGAGGGCAAAGCGGGCGTTGGTACCGCCGATATCACCGACCAGGGCGCGGGTCATTTGAGCGTCTCCAGGGCCGAGGTGAAGGCGCTTGCGCCTTGCTCGGCCGGGCTCAGGGCCATGCGCAGGAAGCCAAACAGTTCACGGCCACAGCCCAGGTCGTTGCCGGTGGGCGCGGCGGGGATTTCCCGGTCGGCGAGGGTCGCGGCGTCGAGCTTCACCGTCAGGGTGCCGGCAACGCCGTCGACCCGCACGATATCGCCATCGCGTACCCGCGCCAGCGGCCCGCCGTCAAAGGCTTCGGGGCAGACGTGAATGGCCGCCGGGATTTTCCCCGAAGCGCCCGACATGCGCCCATCCGTCACCAGCGCCACCTTGAAGCCGCGGTCCTGCAACACGCCCAGGAACGGCGTCATCTTGTGCAGCTCGGGCATGCCGTTGCAGCGCGGGCCCTGGAAGCGCATCACCGCAACGAAATCACATTCCAGCTCACCCGCCTGGAAGGCATCGGCCAGCGCTTGCTGGTCGTGGAATACCCGTGCCGGTGCTTCGACCACCTGGTGTTCAGGGGCCACGGCGGACACTTTCATCACCCCACGTCCGAGGTTGCCTTCCATTACCCGCAGGCCTCCTTCCGGCGAGAACGGCCGCGCCACGGGGCGCAGAATGGTTTCGTCCAGGCTCGCCTGCGGACCTTCGCGCCAGACCAGCTTGCCCTCTTGCAGGAACGGCTCCTGGGTGTAACGGCGCAGGCCGTGACCGGCCACGGTGTTGACGTCTTCGTGCAACAGCCCGGCATCGAGCAGTTCGCGAATCAGGAAAGCCATGCCTCCGGCCGCCTGGAAGTGGTTGATGTCGGCCTTGCCGTTTGGATACACATGGGACAGGGTCGGCACCACCTCGGACAGCTCGGCCATGTCCTGCCAGGTCAGTTGGATGCCGGCGGCCTGGGCAATCGCCGGCATGTGCAGGGTGTGGTTGGTCGAACCCCCGGTGGCGTGCAGGGCGACAATGGAGTTGACCAGGGACTTCTCGTCGACGATCTCGCCCAGCGGCATGAAGTCGCCACTGGCCTTGGTCATGCGCGTGACCTGTTGCGCCGCCTCGATGGTCAGGGCATCGCGCAGCGGCGTGTACGGGTTGACGAAGGAGGCGCCCGGCAGGTGCAGACCCATCACTTCCATCAACAATTGGTTGGTGTTGGCCGTGCCATAAAAGGTGCAGGTGCCGGGGCTGTGGTAGGACTTCATCTCCGACTCCAGCAGCTCTTCGCGGCTGGCCTTGCCTTCGGCGTAGCGCTGGCGTACGTCGGCCTTCTGCTTGTTGGAAATACCCGAGGGCATCGGACCGCCCGGCACGAAAACCGTCGGCAGGTGACCGAAGCGCAGCGCACCCATCAGCAGGCCAGGCACGATCTTGTCGCAGATGCCCAGCATCAGCGCCGCGTCGAACATGTTGTGCGACAGCGCGATGGCGGTGGACATGGCGATCACTTCGCGGCTGGCAATGCCCAGCTCCATACCGGGTTCGCCCTGGGTGACGCCGTCGCACATGGCCGGCACGCCGCCGGCGAACTGGCCGACCGAGCCAATGTCGCGCAGCGCCTGCTTGATCTGTTCGGGGTAGTGCTCGTAGGGCTGGTGGGCCGAGAGCATGTCGTTGTAGGCCGAGACGATGGCGACGTTGGCCGCATTCATCATCCGCAGACTGTTTTTGTCCTGGGTGCCACAGCCAGCCACACCGTGGGCGAAGTTGGCGCATTGCAGCTTGGCGCGCATCGGCCCGTCGCTGGCCGCGCCGCGAATCAACTGCAAGTAGCGTTCGCGGGTGGGACGACTGCGGTCGATCAGCCGTTGGGTGACCTCAAGAATGCGCGGATGCATGTACTGGACTCCAGGCTATCGGTGATTGCGACCTCTGCGGCTGTTTCCCTTATCAGCAATCGCCACCTAGGCTCAAAGGCAGGGGCGAATGTTGAGGGAGGGACGGCTTGGCCGATCGCTCGTTGTAGATTGAACAAAATACTGCCAGTAAAAAGGCTTGTTTTCTATTTTTTTACGAATAATCTTGTAATTCCAACAACAAAATCAGATGCAGTGAAGCAATTCTTCATTTGCCACGGGCTTAACCCGGTCTGCCAGAGGTAGCTCCATGACCCTTCGCATCGCAATCAATGGCTTTGGCCGCATTGGCCGCAACATCCTTCGCGCACTCTATACCCAAGGCTACCGCCAGGACCTGCAGGTCGTCGCGATCAACGACCTGGGTGACAGCGCGATCAATGCCCATCTGCTCAAGTACGACAGCGTCCACGGCATCTTTGCTGCCGATGTCGAGTCCGATCATGAAAGCCTGACCGTCAATGGCGACCGCATCGCCGTCAGCGCCATCCGCAACCCGGCGGAGCTGCCGTGGAAAGCCGAAGCCATCGATGTGGTGTTCGAGTGCACCGGGTTATTCACCGAGCGCGCCAAGGCAGCCGCCCATCTTACTGCCGGTGCGGGCAAAGTCATTATCTCGGCACCGGCCAAGGGGGCCGATGCGACCATCGTGTACGGGGTCAACCACGATATCCTGCGCGCCTCGCACCAGATCATCTCGGCGGCCTCCTGCACCACCAACTGCCTGGCGCCGCTGGCCCAGGTGCTGCACCGCGAACTGGGCATCGAGCAAGGGCTGATGACCACCATCCACGCCTACACCAATGACCAGAGCCTGACCGACGTCTACCACAGCGACCCGTTCCGCGCCCGCTCGGCCACCCAGTCGATGATTCCGAGCAAGACCGGTGCGGCCGAGGCCGTGGGGCTGGTGCTGCCGGAGCTGGCGGGAAAATTGACGGGCATGGCGGTACGCGTGCCGGTGATCAACGTCTCGCTGGTGGACCTGACCGTGAATCTTGGGCGCGAGACCACCGCCGACGAGGTCAATGCCTTGTTCAAGGAGGCCAGCCGTCATTCCAAGGTGCTGGGCTACAACAGCCTGCCGCTGGTGTCGTGCGACTTCAACCATAACCGGCTGTCATCGATTTTCGACGCCAACCACACCCGCACCAGCGGCCGAATGCTCAAGGTGCTGGCCTGGTACGACAACGAGTGGGGGTTCTCCAACCGCATGCTGGATAACTGCCTGGCACTGTGCAGCGCCCGATAACCTTGTAGGAGCGGGCTTGCCCCGCGAGAGGCCGGTACAGCCAGCACATCTGTGTTGCCTGGGATGGCGGATCGCGGGGTAAGCCCGCTCCTACTCAGGCATTCCGGGCTTGACCTTGGCAAAGATGATAAGCATTATCATTCGCTTCGCATTGCCCGGGTATCGCTGTGAGCCAGTCCCAGTTCAACACTGTATTCCTTGCCCAGCGGGTCAGCCTGCTGCGGACCCTGCAGCGCATGGTCGATAACCCCAGCACCGCCGAAGACCTGCTGCAGGAGACCTACCTGCGCGTTACCCGCGCCCTCGGCGAGCGGCCCATCGAGCACCTCGAACCGTTCGTTTTCCAGACCGCCCGCAACCTGGCCCTGGACCACTTGCGCGCGCGCCGCGCCCAGGCCCGCAACCTGGTCGATGATGTGCCCGAGCAAGTCCTGCACAACGTTGCCGCCCCTAGCAGCAGCGCCGAAGACGCCGCCCATGCCGAGCAGTTGCTCAAGCGCCTGAGTGTCAGCCTTGGGCAGTTGACTGCACGCCAGCAGCGTATTTTCATCCTCAGCCGGCTGCACGGCGCCAGCTACCTGGAAATCGCCGAGCAGCTCAATGTTTCCGCCAGTACGGTTCAGAAGGAACTGAAACTGATCATGGCCATCTGTGTGGGTGTCGCCAATCGCCTGAACCGCGACTGACGGTGGCTTGCCAGCGCTGCCATAACGCTTGATCATAAATACAACGACAAGACCAACCAGGATTCGCCGTGACCGATAGCGCCCCTCATCGCCCTTCGCCGCCAGATTCGGCTGCCTGCGACAGTGCCATGGACCAGGCCCTGGACTGGTTGATCCGCCTGCAATGTGCCACGCCCGAAGATACCCTCGCTTTTGAAGCCTGGCTCGAGGCCGACCCGGCCAACGCCCAGGCCTATGTCGAAGCCGAAGCCCTGTGGCAGGGCGACACGCTGCGCCAGGCCGCCGCACACATCGCCCAGACCCATCGCCCTTCACGCCTTGCCCGCCTGCGCCCGCACTGGAAGCCGCTGGCGGCTGCCGCCGTGTTGCTGGTCGGGGTGTTCACCGTGGGCAATGTGCCGATGCGCCTGCAAGCCGATCACCTGACCGTGGTCGGCGAGCGCCAGCGCCTGCAACTCGAAGACGGCTCCAGGGTGCTGCTCAACACCAACTCGGCCTTCTCCAGCGATATCGACAACCGCCAGCGCGTCGCCCGCCTCTACCAGGGCGAGGCATTCTTCGAGGTGCCCGCCGGCATGGCCCAGCCGCTTGAACTGCAGGCCGGCCCCTTGCGCGCCAGTGTGCGCGACAGCGACTTTGCCGTGCGCTACCTCAACGGCGAGGCCCAGGTTCGCGTGCAGCGTGGCGACGTCGACCTGCGCGCCAGCAGCGACCAGCACATCCGCCTGTCCAGCGGCGACAGCATCCGCATCGGCCCCAACGGCTTTGGCCAGCGCGAGCGGGTCGACGCGCAAAAAGACCTGGCCTGGGTCCACGGCCGGCTGATTTTCGAGAACTGTCCACTGGAGCAGGTGCTGGCTGAAATCCGCCGCTATTACCCAGGTGTGATCATCTCGCGCAACGAGCGCCTGGAGCAGGTCGCGGTCACCGGCAACTACCGCCTGGATCAGCCCATCGAAACCTTGCGCGCCCTGGCCCACATTACCTCGGCACAACTGCACGAATTCCCCGCCGTGGTCATTCTCAACTGACCTGAAACTTTTTTTACGCGATTCCCTAAACCGAAACGTCTCGTTATAGCCAATGCAACTGATTCTTATTTTTGAGTCAGACATTTTTTATAACTTGCGCGACAGGGAGCGCTTTCGATGTCCACTGGTTCTACTCGTCGGTCTTCAGACACTTCTCGTAAACCCGGCCTGCAGCGTTGCACGCTCTCCCTGTTGACCCTGGCACTGCTGTCCAGTGGCGCCTGCAGCCTGCCGGCCCTGGCCGCCGAACCAGCCCAGGCCACTGCGCCGCGCATGGGTGACTACCGCTTTGCCATTGCCCAGCAACCGCTGGTCTCGGCGCTCAATGCCTTTACCGCCGTTACGGGCTGGCAGGTCGGCCTGTCTGCCGAACTGGCCGAAGGCGTAGCCTCGCCAGGCGTTCAGGGCTCGCTCAAGCCCGAGGCAGCGCTCAAGCGCCTGCTGGCCGGCACCGGCCTGAGCTATCGCACCCTGGGCAGCGGCAACGTGGTGATCGAGCGCAGCACCTCCAACGTCATCGCCCTGCAGCAGATCACCGTCAGCGCCACCCGTAGCGCCCAGGACATCAGCCAGGTGCCGAGCACCGTCAGCGTGCACACCCGCGAGCAACTGGACCGCCAGAACGTCAACGACATCAAGGAGCTGGTGCGCTACGAACCGGGCGTCTCGGTCAGTGGCACCGGCCAGCGCAGCGGCCTGAACGGCTACAACATCCGTGGTATCGACGGTGAGCGGGTACTGACCCAGATTGACGGCGTGTCGATCCCCGACAGCTTCTTCTTCGGCCCCTACGCCCAGACCCAGCGCAACTACGTCGACCCTGAAATCGTCAAGCGCGTGGAAATCCTCCGCGGCCCGGCCTCGGTGCTGTACGGCAGCAACGCCATCGGCGGCGCTGTCAGCTACTTCACCCTCGACCCCGACGACATCATCAAGCCGGGCAAGGATGTCGGCGCACGCCTGAAAACCGGCTACAGCTCGGCCGACGACAGCTGGCTGAACTCGGCCACCGTCGCCGGTCGCCAGGGCGACTTCGACGGCCTGCTGCACCTGAGCCAGCGCAATGGCCATGAGACCGAGTCCTACGGCGGCCACGGCGGCACCGGCCTGGAACGCACCGAAGCCAACCCCGAAGACGTGCGCACCACCAACATTCTGGCCAAGGCCGGCTGGAACTACGCCGACGACTCGCGCCTGGCGTTCACCTATGAAAAGTACAAGGACGACCGCGACCTGGACCAGAAGAGCGCCGTGGGCGGGCCGTTCATTCCGGGCTTCGGCGCCATGAACTCCTACCGCGACCGCACCGGCAACGACGTGGTCACCCGTGAGCGCTTCGGCATCAACCATGAGTTCGCCCTGGGCAGCCTGCTGGCCGACAACGTCAAGTGGAGCCTGAACTACCAGATCGGCAAGACCGACCAGCGTACCGATGAGCTCTACTTTGCCTCCGGCCGCCAGGTGGCCCGTGATCGCAAGACCACCTACAAAGACCGCCAGTGGGTCTTCGACGCCCAGCTGGACAAAGCCTTCAGCGTCGGTGAAACCGAACACTTGCTGACCTACGGCACCACCCTGAAGAACGAAAAGGTCACCGGCTCGCGCAGCGGTACCGGCACCTGCCTGAACGTCGGCGGATCGTGCCGCGCCATCGGCCAGATCAGCGTCAGCGACAGCCAGGCACTGGTCAGCGACTTCCCGGACCCGACCGTCAACACCTACAGCCTGTTTGCCCAGGACGAGATCCGCTGGAACCAGTGGACCTTCCTGCCGGGTGTGCGCTACGACTACACCCAGCTCAAGCCACACATGACCGACGAGTTCCTGCGCGGCATCGGTGCCTCGAGCACTGACCCGGTCGACGATGACGAGAAAACCTGGAACCGGGTATCGCCCAAGTTCGGCGTGACCTACGCCTTCGACGACAACTACACCTGGTACGGCCAGTACGCCGAAGGCTTCCGCACCCCTACCGCCAAGTCGCTCTATGGCCGCTTCGAGAACCCGGGCCTGGGTTACAGCGTGCGCGGCAACTCCGACCTGGAGCCGGAAAAGAGCAAGAGCTACGAGACCGGCCTGCGCGGCAACTTCGACGCCGGCAACTTCGACGTGGCGGTGTTCTATAACAAGTACCGCGACTTCATCAACGAAGACGCCGTGCAGGGCAGCAACCTGGGCCAGACGTTCGAGGCCAACAACATCAAGCACGCCACCATCAAGGGCGCCGAGTTCAAGGGCCGCCTGAACCTGGACCACTTCGGTGCCGCGCAGGGCCTCTACACCCAGGGCTCGATCGCCTACGCCCGTGGCCGTAACGACGACACCGGCCAGCCGCTCAACAGCGTCAACCCGCTAACCGCCGTGATGGGCCTGGGCTATGAGCAAGAGCAGTACGGTGCATTGCTGAGCTGGACCCTGGTCAAGCGCAAGGACCGTGTCGACGACACCACCTTCTTCGCCCCCGACGGCACCAGCAAGCAGTTCCGCACCCCAGGCTACGGCGTGCTCGACCTGGCCGGTTTCTACAAGGTCACCGACGACATCACCGTCAACGCCGGCCTGTACAACTTGACCGACAAGAAGTACTGGCAGTGGGATGACGTGCGCGGCTACGACGGCCTGGGTGAAGCGGCGGTGACCTCGCCGGCCAACCTGGATCGCCTGACCATGCCGGGGCGCAACTTCGCCATCAACCTGGTCTGGGACATTTAATAGATGCATCGCGGGGCAAGCCCGCTCCTACTGTGGGAGCGGGCTTGCACCGCGAGAGGCCAGCTGGATTGTCCGATCGCGACGGTGAGGTTTTTTTACTGTCGCGCGTCTTCTGTTTCGTCTAGTCACTAGGCACGCCCACTTCGCAAGGAATCACCATGACCGCCGCAACCACCACCGAACGCGCCAGCCTGCGTTCGCAACGCCTGAACCAGCTGACCCATGCCCCGCACACCGAGCTGGATGCACTGGTCAAATCCCACGCCCCGTTCGAGACCCGCGAAAGCTTCGCCCGCTTCGTGGTTGCCCAGTACCTGTTCCAGAACGAGCTCAAGGCGCTGTACACCGACCCTGCGCTGATCGCCATCGTCCCGGACCTGGCCGAGCGCTGCCGCGCCGAACAAGCCGCCCTGGACCTGGCTGACCTGGACACCGCCATTCCTGACGCCTTCCCGGGTGCATTGCAGAACCCGAGCCTGGGTGAAGCCATGGGCTGGATCTTCGTCTCCGAAGGCTCCAAGCTCGGCGCCGCGTTCCTGATCAAGCGTGCCGTTGGGCTGGGCCTGTCCGATACCTTCGGCGCTCGTCACCTGGGCGAACCGGCCGGTGGCCGTGCCGAGGGCTGGAAGCAATTCACCCGCATTCTCGACGGCCTGGAGCTGAGCCCGGAAGAAGAAGCCAAGGCCGAACAAGGCGCCGTGGCTGCCTTCGAGCGTTTCACCGAGCTGCTCAAACACGCCTACGCGACTGCGCCTAAAGCCGAATTGGCCTGATGCGCCGTACCCGGTTACCCTCGCGGTAACCGGGCCTTGCCCGTGCAACAGAAAAGCCCATGACCCGCCCTGCCGCCTCCAAACTCTCTCGCCTGCTGTTCGGCATTCTGGCCTACGTCAGCCTGGCCATCGGCCTGGTCGCCATCGTCGTGCCCGGCCTGCCCACCACCGAGTTCATCCTGCTTGCCGCCTGGGCCGCCACCCGCAGCTCACCGCGCCTGAGCGCCTGGCTGGAAAACCACCGGCTGTTCGGCCCGATCCTGTACAACTGGCGCAACGGCAAGGTTATCCAGCGACGTGCCAAGCTCAGCGCTACCGTGAGCATGGTGCTGTGCGCCACCGTGATGCTGGTGTTCCTGGATCACGGCTGGCCGGTGTTCCTGGCCATTGGCGGCATGGCCCTGGGCAATCTGTGGATCTGGTCGCGCCCGGAAGCACTTGTAGGAGCGGGCTTGCCCCGCGACGGCTAACGGCCTGACACACCGCTATCGCGGGGCAAGCCCGCTCCTACAATAAGCCCGGTCCTACAGGGTGAGCATTCCGCTATAGAGTGAATACGCCGCCACGACCGCACCCACCAGCACCCCGGCAAAAATCACCTTCTCCCAGTGGGTGAACAGTGACTGCCCCTGCTCATGCTTGGCCCGGGCAAACAGGATCACGCCCGGCGCATACAGCAGCGCCGACAACAGCAAGTACTTCAAGCCCCCGGCATAGAGCAGCCAGACCGCATACACCAGGGCGATACCGGCAATCATCAGGTCTTTGCGCCGCGCGCCAGGGCTCCCTTCATACGACTCTCCCCGCACCGCCAGCAGCACGGCATACGCCGCCGACCACAAGTACGGCACCAGGATCATCGAGGAAGCCAGGTAAATAAGGCTGGTGTAGGTGCCCGCCGAAAACAGCGTGATCAGCAAGAACAGCTGAATCATGATGTTGGTCAGCCACAGTGCATTGGAAGGCACGTGGTTGGCATTTTCATGGGCCAGGAAGCGCGGCATGGTCTGGTCGCGGGCCGTGGCGAACAGGATCTCGGCACACAACAACGCCCACGACAGCAATGCCCCCAGCAACGAAATCGCCAGGCCGATGCTGATCAGCAACGCCCCCCAGGGCCCGACGATGTGCTCCAGCACCGACGCCAGCGACGGGTTCTGCAACGCCGCCAGCTCCGGCTGGGTCATGACCCCCAGCGACAGCACGTTGACCATCACCAGCAAGGCCAGCACGCCGATAAAGCCGATCACCGTGGCCTTGCCCACATCCGAACGCTTCTGCGCACGCCCCGAATACACGCTCGCCCCTTCGATGCCGATGAACACGAACACCGTCACCAGCATCATGTTGCGCACCTGATCGAGCACGCTGCCGAATTTCGGGTTGCTCAGGCCCCAGATGTCACGGGTGAAGATATCGGCGCGAAAGGCCACGGCGGCAATCACGATGAACATCACCAGCGGCACGATCTTGGCCACGGTGGTCACCTGGTTGATGAAGGTCGCTTCCTTGATGCCACGCAGTACCAGGAAGTGCACCGCCCACAGCAGCAACGAAGCACAGGCGATGGCGATGGGCGTGTTGCCCTCGCCAAACACCGGAAAGTAAAAACCCAGGGTGCTGAACAGCAGCACGAAGTAACCCACGTTGCCCAGCCAGGCGCTGATCCAGTAGCCCCAGGCTGAGGAAAATCCCATGTACTCGCCAAAGCCGGCCTTGGCGTAGGCGTAAACCCCCGAGTCGAGCTCCGGCTTGCGGTTTGCCAGGGTCTGGAACACGAATGCCAGGGCCAGCATGCCCACCGCCGTGATCCCCCAACCGATCAGTACTGCGCCAACGTCAGCGCGGGCAGCCATGTTCTGCGGCAGGGAAAAAATCCCGCCGCCGATCATCGAGCCGACCACCAGCGCGATCAACGCGCCAAGGCGCAGTTTGTGTCCTGGTTCGGACATGCAAATCCCCTTTCTGTCTCGTCTTTGTAACCTCAGGGCGGCACCCTGAGTTAAATAAAGCAGGTACGTTCGCGTTTATATGTAATTGGCCTTTAAGACTATAGCCCTCATAACTATGGCGTCTATGCCGGACGAACTATTTGGTGAGTTTTGTGCACTATCTCCGCCGCTTCAAGGTAATAAGAAAAATTCTCGCTAAAAATTTGCTAAACCTGTGAAACGGACTAGCTTCAAATCTCGCAGCCTGTCAGAGCGAATGCTCTAAATCACCATGGAGGTGCCAGTGTACAAGGCCTGTGATTTCGCCGACGGCATTCTCCGGGAGGCTCTTTCAGTTAATGACTTGCAATGGAATGTCCTCATGAACTGACCTGAATCAGCTTATGACTTCGCCGCTGGATTTACTCTAGCGTCATCTCTTCTCCTGGTATGGAGTTATTCAATGTCAGACGCTCCCGGAAAACTACGACTTGGTGCGCTGGTTGCACTAGTCGTCGGCTCGATGATCGGCGGCGGTATCTTCTCGCTGCCACAAAACATGGCTGCCAGCGCGGATGTTGGCGCAGTACTGATCGGTTGGGGGATTACCGCGATCGGTATGCTGACCCTGGCATTTGTCTTCCAGACCCTGGCCAACCGAAAGCCGGACCTTGATGGCGGGGTATATGCCTACGCCAAGGCCGGCTTCGGCGACTACATGGGCTTCTCTTCGGCCTGGGGCTACTGGATCAGTGCCTGGCTGGGCAACGTGGGCTACTTCGTCCTGTTGTTCAGCACCCTGGGGTACTTCTTCCCGATCTTTGGCGAGGGCAACACCCCGGCCGCCATCATCGGCGCTTCGGTGCTGCTGTGGGCAGTGCACTTCCTGGTACTGCGCGGCATCAAGGAAGCGGCCTTCATCAACCTGGTCACCACCGTGGCCAAGGTCGTGCCACTGGCACTGTTCATCCTGATCGCCCTGTTCGCCTTCAAACTGGACATCTTCACCGCCGACATCTGGGGCAGCATGAACCCGGACCTGGGCAGCGTGATGAACCAGGTGCGCAACATGATGCTGGTCACCGTCTGGGTGTTCATCGGTATCGAAGGCGCGAGCATCTTCTCGGCCCGGGCAGAAAAACGCTCGGACGTGGGCAAGGCCACCGTGATCGGCTTTATCACCGTGCTGCTGTTCCTGGTACTGGTGAACGTGCTGTCGCTGGGCATCATGACTCAGCCTGAACTGGCCAAACTGCAGAACCCTTCGATGGCAGCCGTGCTTGAGCACGTGGTCGGCCACTGGGGTGCAGTGCTGATCAGCGTCGGCCTGATCATCTCGCTGCTCGGTGCCCTGCTGTCGTGGGTACTGTTGTGCGCCGAGATCATGTTCGCCGCCGCCAAAGACCACACCATGCCGGAGTTCCTGCGCCGCGAGAACGCCAACCACGTACCGGCCAACGCCCTGTGGCTGACCAACGCCATGGTGCAGATCTTCCTGGTCATCACCCTGTTCTCGGCCAGTACCTACCTGTCGCTGATCTACCTCGCCACCTCGATGATCCTGGTGCCTTACCTGTGGTCGGCGGCCTATGCCTTCCTGCTGGCATGGCGTAGCGAAACCTATGAACAAGCCCTGGCCGAACGCAAGAAAGACCTGATCATCGGCGGCATCGCCCTGGTCTACGCGATCTGGCTGCTGTACGCCGGTGGCGTCAAATACCTGCTGCTCTCGGCCCTGCTCTATGCCCCTGGCGTGATCCTGTTCGCCAAGGCCAAGCGCGAGGTCGGCCAACCCATCTTTACCCACGTGGAGAAACTGCTCTTCGCCGCCGTGGTCATTGGCGCCCTCGTGGCCGCCTATGGCCTCTACGACGGCTTCCTGACCCTGTAACCCCCCGTATTCGAAACTTGGAGGAAATGCATCATGTCCACGGAAAAAGTTAAGTACGGCGTACATTCCGAAGCCGGCAAACTGCGCAAAGTAATGGTCTGTTCCCCTGGCCTGGCGCACCAGCGCCTGACGCCGAGCAACTGCGACGAGCTGCTGTTCGACGACGTCATCTGGGTCAATCAGGCCAAGCGTGACCACTTCGATTTCGTCACCAAAATGCGTGAACGCGGCATCGAAGTGCTGGAGATGCACAATCTGCTGACCGACATCGTCGCGCAGCCTGAAGCACTGAAATGGATCCTGGACCGCAAGATCACCCCCGATACCGTCGGTATCGGCCTGACCAACGAAGTCCGCAGCTGGCTCGAAGGCCTGGAGCCACGTCACCTGGCCGAGTTCCTGATCGGCGGTGTGGCCGGTGAAGACCTGCCGGAAAGCGAAGGCTCCGGCGTGATCAAGATGTACCGCGACTACCTGGGCCACTCCAGCTTCCTGCTGGACCCACTGCCCAACACCCAGTTCACTCGCGACACCACTTGCTGGATCTACGGCGGCGTAACGCTGAACCCGATGTACTGGCCGGCGCGACGTCAGGAAACCCTGCTGACCACCGCCATCTACAAGTTCCACCCCGAGTTCACCGGTGCCGACTTTGAAGTCTGGTACGG
Source organism: Pseudomonas sp. JQ170C (assembly GCF_035581345.1). Taxonomy (NCBI): domain Bacteria; kingdom Pseudomonadati; phylum Pseudomonadota; class Gammaproteobacteria; order Pseudomonadales; family Pseudomonadaceae; genus Pseudomonas; species Pseudomonas sp. JQ170C. The sequence goes on along the minus strand of NZ_CP141608.1, from coordinate 1,179,890 downwards.
CGACCCGGATGTAGAGCACGGCAAGGCCACCCTCGAAGGCGGCGACGTCATGCCGATCGGCAATGGCGTGGTACTGATCGGTATGGGTGAGCGCACCTCGCGTCAGGCCATCGGCCAACTGGCGCAATCGCTGTTCGCCAAAGGCGCTGTCGAGAAAGTCGTCGTCGCCGGCCTGCCGAAGTCCCGTGCAGCGATGCACCTGGACACCGTGTTCAGCTTCTGCGACCGCGACCTGGTCACTGTCTTCCCTGAAGTGGTCAAGGAAATCGTGCCGTTCGTCATCCGTCCAGACAGCAGCAAGCCGTATGGCATGGACGTGCGTCGCGAGAACAAAACCTTCATCGAGGTGGTGGCCGAGTCTCTCAACCTGAAAAAACTGCGCGTCGTCGAAACCGGCGGCAACAGCTTCGCCGCTGAGCGCGAGCAGTGGGATGACGGCAACAACGTCGTGGCCGTGGAGCCTGGTGTGGTCATCGGTTATGACCGCAACACCTACACCAACACCCTGCTGCGCAAGGCCGGTATCGAGGTCATCACCATCAGCGCCGGCGAACTGGGCCGGGGCCGTGGCGGCGGTCACTGCATGACCTGCCCAATCGTTCGTGACCCTATCGACTACTAAACGACCATCAACCCGGCCGCACCTACCCGGTGCCGGCCGGGCCGATCACCGAATTCAAGGAGAATCACCATGGCGTTCAACATTCACAACCGTAGCCTGCTGAGCCTGGAACACCACACCCCTCGCGAGCTGCGCTACCTGCTGGACCTGTCCCGCGACCTGAAACGTGCCAAGTACACCGGCACCGAGCAGCAGCACCTCAAAGGCAACAACATTGCGCTGATTTTCGAGAAAACCTCGACCCGCACCCGTTGTGCCTTTGAAGTGGCTGCCTACGATCAGGGCGCCAACGTCACCTACATCGACCCTAACTCCTCGCAGATCGGCCACAAAGAAAGCATGAAGGACACCGCACGGGTCCTGGGGCGCATGTATGACGCCATCGAATACCGTGGCTTCAAACAGGAAATCGTCGAAGAGCTGGCCAAGTTCGCAGGCGTTCCAGTGTTCAACGGCCTGACCGACGAATACCACCCGACCCAGATGATTGCCGACGTGCTGACCATGCGTGAGCACGCCGACAAGCCGATCCACGAGATCAGCTACGTCTACCTGGGCGACGCCCGCAACAACATGGGCAACTCGCTGCTGCTGGTCGGCTCCAAGCTGGGCATGGACGTGCGCATCTGCGCGCCTAAAGCCCTGTGGCCTCATGACGACCTGGTGGCACGCTGCAAGAAATACGCGGAAGAAAGCGGCGCACGCATCACCCTGACCGAAGACCCGAAAGCGGCGGTCAAGGGCGTCGACTTCATCCACACCGACGTCTGGGTATCGATGGGCGAGCCGGTTGAAGCCTGGGCCGAACGTATCCAGCAACTGCTGCCCTACCAGGTCAACGCCGAGCTGATGAAAGCCACCGGCAACCCACGCACCAAGTTCATGCACTGCCTGCCTGCGTTCCACAACTCCGACACCAAGGTCGGCAAGCAGATCGCCGAGCAGTACCCGAACCTGGCCAACGGCATCGAAGTCACCGACGACGTGTTCGAGTCCCCGGCCTGCATCGCCTTCGAGCAAGCGGAAAACCGCATGCACACCATCAAGGCGATCCTGGTTTCGACCCTCGCTGACCTGTAACCGGTAGGAGCGGGCTTGCCCCGCGATGCGGTGTGACTGTGGGATCGCTATCGCGGGGCAAGCCCGCTCCCACAGCCAGCCCGTTCCCACAGCAAGCCCGCCCCTGCACCCTCTTTGCTAGAAGGAATCCATCATGCGTATCGTTGTTGCATTGGGCGGTAACGCCCTGCTGCGCCGTGGCGAACCCATGACTGCGGACAATCAGCGCGCCAATATCCGCATCGCCGCCGAGCAGATCGCCAAGATCCACCCAGGCAATGAACTGGTCATTGCCCACGGCAACGGCCCGCAAGTCGGCCTGCTGTCGCTGCAAGCACAATCCTACAAGCCTGACGAAGCCTACCCGCTGGACGTGCTCGGAGCTGAAACCGAAGGCATGATCGGCTACATCATCGAACAGGAGCTGGGTAACCTGCTGGCCTTTGAAGTGCCATTCGCCACCCTGCTGACCCAGGTTGAAGTCGATGGCAATGACCCGGCCTTCAAGGACCCGACCAAGTTCATCGGTCCGGTCTACAGCAAGGATGACGCCGAGCGCCTGGCCAAGGAAAAAGGCTGGGTGGTCAAACCCGACGGTGACAAGTACCGCCGTGTGGTCGCCAGCCCGCGTCCAAAGCGCATCTTTGAAATCCGTCCGATCACCTGGCTGCTGGAAAAGAAAACCGTGGTCATCTGTGCAGGTGGCGGCGGCATCCCGACCATGTACGACGAGAGCGGCAAGAAGCTCAGCGGCGTCGAAGCGGTGATCGACAAAGACCTGTGCTCGTCCTTGCTGGCCCAGGAGCTCAAGTCCGATCTGCTGGTGATCGCCACCGACGTGAATGCGGCCTATATCGACTGGGGCAAACCTACTCAGAAAGCCGTTGCCGAAGCTCACCCTGACGAGCTGGAGCGCCTGGGCTTTGCCGCCGGTTCCATGGGCCCGAAAGTCCAGGCCGCCTGCGAATTTGCCCGCAATACTGGCAAGGTCGCGGTCATTGGCTCGCTGGCCGACATCGAAGAAATCGTCAAAGGTACTGCCGGTACCCGTGTCACCACGGCCAAGCCTGGAATAAGCTACCGTTGATGCAGTTGGGCGGACTGAAGGTCCGCCCGTTTCAACCTTCCAGAGGAGCCCGCCATGGCCCAGTTCACCCCCGGTCACCTGCATATCGAGCGTCATGCGCTGACCAAGGACGACGTCAGCTACGACCTGAGCATCGACTACGAAGTTGCCGCCGACCCCAAGAAAGGCAAGGGCATGCAGTTCAAAATGCACGGCTCGATCCAGGGCAAGGACATGAGTGAATCGTTCTTCCTGCCCAAGGAAGAGGCGTACAACTTCGCCAGCAACGTGACCAAGATTGCCGAGCAGTACGGTATCCCGAAGGCCTACAGCAGCATTGGCTCGGTGCACAAGCACTACGACGCCATGTTCGAGGACATCCGCGTACAGCTGAACATGAAATCCGGCGACCCGATCAAGCCGGAGCATTTCGAGTAAGTTTGCGCATTCTTCGCGGGGCAAGCCCACTCCTACCGGAGCGGGCTTGCCCCGCGATTCGTCTGCACAGCATACTGCCCGCCTTCGTAAGCCTTGACCCCTCCCCATGCGCATCCACGTCAGCTTCATCGACCGTGTCGGTATCACTCAGGAAGTGCTGGCGCTGCTCGGTGCCCGCAATCTCAACCTGGACGCTGTGGAGATGGTGCCACCCAACGTCTACATCGACGCCCCGACCCTCAGCCCCCATGTGCTTGAAGAGTTGCACGACGCCTTGTTGAACGTGCATGGCGTGCAGTCTGTACGGGTCGTGGACATCCTCCCTGGCCAGCGCCGTCACCTGCAGCTCGACGCCCTGCTCGCCGCCATGAGTGACCCGGTGCTGGCACTGGACAGCGCCGGTCACGTGCTGCTGGCCAACCCGGCGCTGGTGGCCTTGTGCGGCCAGGAGCCCTCCGATCGCTCGGTGGTCGATCTGTTCGACGACCCTGGCCTGCTCGAAGCGTTGATCGAGCAAGGGTTCCGCCTGCCCATGCGCGAAGTGGTGCTCAATGGCCAGACGCTGTTGCTCGACGCCACCCCCATCACCAACGCCGGTGGCCTGCTGACGCTGTACCAGCCCAACCGCATCGGCGAGCGGCTCTCGGCCCTGCACCACGATCACGCCGAAGGTTTCGATGCCTTGCTCGGCGACTCACCACCGATCCGCACCCTCAAGGCCCGCGCCCTGCGCGTCGCAGCCCTGGATGCGCCGTTGCTGATTCATGGCGAGACCGGCACCGGCAAGGAACTGGTGGCCCGCGCCTGCCACGCCATCAGTAGCCGTCACAGTGCCCCGTTCCTGGCACTGAACTGCGCGGCGCTGCCGGAAAACCTCGCCGAAAGCGAGCTGTTCGGCTATGCCCCCGGTGCCTTTACCGGCGCCCAGCGTGGCGGCAAGCCAGGGCTGATGGAACTGGCCAACCAGGGCACGGTGTTTCTCGACGAGATCGGCGAGATGTCGCCCTACCTGCAAGCCAAGCTGCTGCGCTTTCTCAACGACGGCAGCTTTCGCCGGGTGGGCGGTGATCGCGAGGTCAAGGTCAACGTTCGTATCCTCAGCGCCACTCACCGCGACCTGGAAAAAATGGTCGCCGAGGGCACCTTCCGCGAAGACCTGTTCTACCGCCTCAACGTGCTCAACCTGCAAGTGCCGCCCTTGCGCGAGCGCGGCCAGGACATCCTCCTGCTGGCCGGCTACTTCATGCAGCAGGCCTGCACCCAGATCCAGCGGCCGCCGTGCCGCCTGACAGCGGGCACCTACCCGGCCCTGCTCGGCAACCGCTGGCCGGGCAATGTGCGCCAGCTGCAGAACGTGATTTTCCGTGCGGCCGCCATCTGTGAAGGCAACCTCGTGGACATCGGCGACCTGGACATCGCCGGTACTTCGGTAGCCCGTGAGCACGACGGCGAAGTCGATAGCCTTGAGCAGGCCATGGAAGACTACGAACGCAGCCTGCTGGAAAAGCTCTACACCCGTTACCCGTCCACCCGCCAGCTCGCCAGCCGCCTGCAAACCTCCCACACCGCCATCGCCCATCGCCTGCGCAAATACGGCATCCCTGCCAAATCCTGAATACGCACTTCAACCGTACTGAAAACGATACAGCGTAACGATTTCAATACAGTCAGGTTTCAGCGCCGTAGTGCAAGGGTTTGATCCTTTTAAGCTTTTTTTATCACTTCAGGCTGTAGCGATTTCGTTACAGCCAGTATTTTCATGCAATTCAAATACTTCATAAGTATCTGATTTATATAGATATTTTATAAATGGCCGCAATATTGCTAATGGATTACTCATTCCAGTGCTCAGTGCCGATCCTGAGCCATGCCTACTGCCGTCCCCAGCGGCCCTTGAGGAGTTTCCATGAGCGAGTTGCGTTTTACCGAAGATCACGAATGGCTGCGTACTGAAGCTGACGGCAGCGTCACCGTCGGGATTACCGCCTTCGCCCAGAATGCCCTGGGTGATGTGGTCTACGTGCAACTGCCGGAGCTGCAAAGCTACGACCAGGGCGCCGAAGCCTCCACCGTTGAATCGGTAAAGGCTGCCAGCGGCGTGTACATGCCCCTGAGCGGTGAAGTGGTGGCCGTCAACGAACAGCTCGAGGCCAACCCTGAGCTGGTCAACGAAGACCCACTGGGTGAAGGCTGGTTCTTCCGCTTCATCCCGGCCGATGCCGGCGCCGTCGAGCAACTGCTCGACCAGGACGCCTACGACCGCCTGATCAAAGCCAACGCTGACGCCTGAGGACTCGCCATGACCATCAACCTCGGCACTGCCAACGAATTCATTGCCCGTCACATCGGCCCGCGCCAGGCCGACGAGCAGCACATGCTCGCCACCCTGGGCTTCGACTCCCTGGAAGCCATGAGCGCCGCCGTCATCCCTGACAGCATCAAGGGCACCAGCGTACTGGAGCTCGGCGCCGGCCAAAGCGAAGCCGATGCCCTGGCCTCGCTCAAGGCCATCGCCGCCAACAACCAACTGTTCAAGAGCTTCATCGGCCAGGGTTACTACAACTGCCATACCCCGGCGCCGATCCTGCGTAACCTGCTGGAAAACCCGGCCTGGTACACCGCCTACACCCCGTACCAGCCTGAGATCTCCCAGGGCCGCCTGGAAGCGCTGCTCAACTTCCAGACCCTGATCAGCGACCTCACCGGCCTGCCGATCGCCAACGCCTCGCTGCTCGACGAAGCCACCGCCGCTGCCGAAGCCATGACCTTCTGCAAACGCCTGAGCAAGAACAAGGGCAGCCACGCCTTCTTCGCCTCGGTGCATTGCCACCCGCAAACCCTGGACGTGCTGCGTACCCGTGCCGAGCCACTGGGTATCGAAGTGGTCGTGGGTGACGAGCGCGAGCTGGACGATGTCAGTGCATTCTTCGGCGCGCTGCTGCAGTACCCGGCCAGCAACGGTGAAGTCTTCGACTACCGCGCGCTGGTCGAGCGCTTCCACGCCGCCAACGCCCTGGTGGCGGTCGCCGCCGACCTGCTGGCCCTGACCCTGCTGACCCCGCCGGGTGAATTCGGTGCAGACGTGGCCATCGGCAGCGCCCAGCGCTTCGGTGTACCGCTGGGCTTCGGTGGCCCGCACGCGGCTTACTTCTCCACCCGCGACGCGTTCAAGCGCGACATGCCGGGCCGCCTGGTCGGCGTATCCATCGACCGCTTCGGCAAGACGGCCCTGCGCCTGGCCATGCAGACCCGCGAGCAACACATCCGCCGCGAGAAGGCCACCAGCAACATCTGCACCGCCCAGGTGCTGCTGGCCAACATCGCCAGCATGTACGCCGTGTACCACGGCCCACAGGGCTTGAAGCAAATCGCCCAGCGTACCCACGCACTGACCGCGATCCTCAAGGCCGGCCTTGAGCAACTGGGCCTCACGGTCGAAGTCCAGGCGTTTTTCGACACCCTCACCCTGGCCACCGGTGACGCGACCGCCACCCTGCACGACAAAGCCCGCGCCCGGCGCTTGAACCTGCGCCAGGTCGACGCCCGGCGCCTGGGCCTGTCGCTGGATGAAACCAGCACCCAGGCCGATGTCGAAGCCCTGTGGCAACTGTTCGCCGAAGGCAAGGCCGTACCGGACTTCGCCGCCCTCGCCAACAGCGTCCAGGCCCAGTTGCCTGCCGCCCTGCTGCGTCAGTCGGCGATCCTTGAGCACCCGGTGTTCAACCGCTACCACAGCGAAACCGAACTGATGCGCTACCTGCGCAAGCTGGCCGACAAGGACCTGGCCCTGGACCGCACCATGATCCCGCTGGGTTCGTGCACCATGAAGCTCAACGCCGCCAGCGAAATGATCCCGGTGACCTGGGCCGAGTTCGGCAACCTGCACCCGTTCGCACCTGCCGAGCAAAGCCAGGGCTACCAGCAACTGACCAGCGAGCTGGAAGCCATGCTCTGCGCCGCCACCGGCTACGACGCCGTGTCGCTGCAGCCCAACGCCGGCTCCCAGGGTGAGTACGCGGGCCTGCTGGCCATCCGCGCCTACCACCAGAGCCGTGGCGATGCCCGCCGCGACATCTGCCTGATCCCGTCCTCGGCCCACGGCACCAACCCGGCCACCGCCCACATGGCCGGCATGCGTGTGGTGGTGACCGCCTGTGACGCCCGTGGCAACGTCGATATCGACGACCTGCGTGCCAAGGCCATCGAGCACCGCGAACACCTCGCCGCGCTGATGATCACTTACCCCTCGACCCACGGCGTGTTTGAAGAAGCCATCGGCGAGATCTGCGCGATCATCCACGACAACGGCGGCCAGGTGTACATCGACGGCGCCAACATGAACGCCATGGTCGGCCTGTGCGCCCCTGGCAAGTTCGGCGGCGACGTCTCGCACCTGAACCTGCACAAGACCTTTTGCATTCCCCACGGCGGTGGCGGCCCGGGCGTCGGCCCGATCGGCGTCAAGTCGCACCTGGCGCCGTTCCTGCCGGGCCACGCGCACATGGAGAACAAGCAGGGCGCCGTCTGCGCAGCGCCTTTCGGCAGCGCCAGCATCCTGCCGATCACCTGGATGTACATCCGCATGATGGGCGGTGCCGGCCTCAAGCGCGCCTCGCAGATGGCGATCCTCAACGCCAACTACATCGCCCGCCGCCTGGAAGAGCACTATCCTGTGTTGTACACCGGCAGCAACGGTCTGGTCGCACACGAGTGCATCCTCGACCTGCGCCCGCTCAAGGACAGCAGCGGCATCAGCGTCGACGACGTGGCCAAGCGCCTGATCGACTTCGGTTTCCACGCCCCGACCATGTCGTTCCCGGTGGCCGGTACGCTGATGATCGAACCGACCGAAAGTGAGTCCAAGGAAGAACTGGACCGCTTCTGCGAAGCGATGATCCGCATCCGCGAAGAAATTCGTGCAGTGGAAAACGGCAGCCTGGACAAGGACGACAACCCGCTGAAGAACGCACCGCACACCGCCGCTGAAATCGCCGGTGAGTGGAGCCACCCGTACAGCCGCGAGCAAGCGGTGTACCCGCTGGCCACGCTGGTTGAAGGTAAGTACTGGCCACCGGTCGGTCGTGTCGACAACGTCTTCGGCGACCGCAACCTGATCTGCGCCTGCCCGTCGATCGAGAGCTACCAGGACGTCTGAGTCCTGATCGCGGGTCAAGCCCGCTCCTACCCCGTAGGAGCGGGCTTGACCCGCGATGCTCCCCACCCAACACGAGGGTACGACCATGTCACTGAGCGTCTTCGACCTGTTCAAGATCGGCATCGGCCCCTCCAGTTCCCATACCGTCGGCCCCATGCGTGCCGCTGCGCGCTTTGCTGAAGGGCTGCGCCGCGACGACCTGCTCAAGGCCACGGTCAGCGTCAAAGCCGAGCTCTACGGTTCGCTGGGCGCCACCGGCAAGGGCCACGGCAGCGACAAGGCCGTGCTGCTCGGGCTTGAAGGCGAACACCCCGACAGCGTCGATACCGAAAGCATCCCCGCCCGCCTGCAAGCCATCCGCAGCAGTGGAAGGCTCAAGCTGCTGGGTGAGCACGACATCGAGTTCATCGAGAAGCAGCACCTGGCGATGATTCGCAAACCCCTGGCCTACCACCCCAACGGCATGATCTTTCGCGCCTTTGACGCCGCGGGCTTGCAGATTCGTAGCCGCGAGTACTACTCGGTGGGCGGTGGTTTTGTCGTCGACGAAGACGCCGCCGGCGCCGACCGCATCGTCGAAGACAGCACCGTACTGCCCTACCCCTTCAAGACCGCCAAGGAACTGCTCGGCCATTGCGCCGCACAGAACCTGTCGATCAGCCAGGTGATGCTGGCCAACGAAGCGGCCTGGCGTCCCGAAAGCGAAACCCGCAGCGGCCTGTTGCGCATCTGGCAAGTGATGCAGGACTGCGTCGCCGCCGGTTGTCGCAACGAGGGCATCCTGCCGGGCGGGCTCAAGGTCAAGCGACGGGCGGCAGCGTTGTATCGCCAGCTGTGCAGCAACCCGGAGGCCAGCCTGCGCGATGCGCTCTCGGTGCTGGACTGGGTGAACCTGTACGCCCTGGCGGTGAACGAAGAAAACGCCTTCGGCGGGCGCGTGGTCACCGCACCCACCAACGGCGCCGCCGGTATCGTCCCGGCCGTATTGCACTACTACATGCGCTTTATCACCGGAGCCAATGAAGATGGCGTGGTGCGCTTTCTGCTCACCGCTGCGGCCATCGGCATCCTCTACAAAGAAAACGCCTCGATCTCCGGTGCCGAAGTCGGCTGCCAGGGCGAAGTGGGCGTTGCCTGCTCGATGGCCGCCGGCGCCCTGTGCGAGGTCATGGGCGGCACGGTGCAGCAGGTCGAGAACGCCGCCGAGATCGGCATGGAACACAACCTGGGCCTGACCTGCGATCCGATCGGCGGGCTGGTCCAGGTGCCCTGCATCGAGCGCAACGCCATGGGCTCGGTCAAGGCCATCAATGCGGTGCGCATGGCGCTACGGGGAGACGGTCAGCACTTCGTCTCGCTGGACAAGGTCATTCGCACCATGCGCCAGACCGGCGCCGACATGAAAAGCAAATACAAGGAGACCGCCCGCGGCGGTCTGGCCGTCAACATCATCGAATGCTGACACCCTCTCACGCACCAAGGAGTCATCAATGTCCACCGAAACACTGCAAAAGACCCCGCTGCACGCCCTGCACCTTGAACTGGGTGCGCGCATGGTGCCGTTCGCCGGCTACGACATGCCGGTCCAGTACCCGCTTGGGGTCATGAAAGAACACCTGCATACCCGTGAACAGGCCGGGTTGTTCGATGTCTCGCACATGGGCCAGATCCGCCTGCTGGGCGCCGGCGCCGCCAAGGCCCTGGAAACCCTGGTCCCGGTGGACATCATCGACCTGCCCACGGGCATGCAGCGCTACGCAATGTTCACCAACGAACACGGCGGTATCCTCGATGACCTGATGGTCGCCAACCTGGGCAACGACGAGCTGTTCCTGGTGGTCAACGCCGCCTGCAAGGACCAGGACCTGGCGCACCTGCGCAAGCACATCGGCAAGCACTGCCAGATCCAGCCGCTGTTCCAGGAGCGCGCCCTGCTGGCCCTGCAAGGCCCGGCAGCGGTCAAGGTGCTGGAGCGCCTGGCGCCCGCAGTTGCGAAAATGACCTTCATGCAGTTCCAGCCCGTGCAACTGCTGGGCGCTAACTGCTTTGTCAGCCGCTCTGGCTACACCGGTGAAGACGGTTTCGAGATTTCGGTACCGGCCGACCAGGCCGAAGCACTGGCCCGTCGCCTGCTGGACGAACCGGAAGTGGCAGCCATTGGCCTGGGGGCTCGCGACTCCCTGCGCCTGGAAGCCGGTCTGTGCCTGTACGGCCACGACATGAACGAGCAGACCACCCCGATCGAAGCGAGCCTGCTGTGGGCCATCTCCAAGGTCCGTCGCGCCGATGGCGCCCGCGCCGGTGGTTTCCCGGGTGCCGAGCAGATCTTCGCCCAGCAGCAAAGTGGCGTTGCACGTAAACGCGTCGGTTTGTTGCCGCAGGAACGCACTCCCGTGCGTGAAGAGGCAGAGATTGTCGATGAAGCCGGTACTGTTATCGGCAAGGTATGCAGCGGTGGTTTTGGCCCGACATTGGTCGGCCCCGTTGCAATGGGATATGTAGACAGCGCATATACCGCAGTGGATACCCCGGTATGGGCGATCGTTCGCGGCAAGCGTGTTGCAATGAAAGTCAGCAAGATGCCATTCGTTGCACAGCGCTACTACCGCGGCTGAATCGTTAGTTGAAACTTTGTGTCATCACGCGTTCGGATTTTCAAATTTGAACGCGTTTTATAACTTCCGAAAAGCATCGCGCTGCGCTCTGGAATGAGCCGAAAAAAATCGACCGAACGGACGCTAAAAGGTAGAGCGGTAGCCGCTTTGAGGGCTTGTTTTTGCCGACAGAGTTAGCGTAGAGTCACTGCACTGTGTTTGCATGGGTCGCTATGGTTCGTGACCTGGGCAGTAGCGCTGAGATTGCTACAACCCGTTCGACGTCTCTTACTTTCCTGCAACCCAGCCCAGTACTCTTTCATTTGGAAGAAGCTGTTACTAATTCTAAGTTTCAAAGGAAATAAGACAATGTCCCAACGTCAGAGCGGTACCGTCAAGTGGTTTAACGACGAGAAAGGTTTTGGTTTCATCACTCCAGAAAGCGGTCCGGATCTGTTCGTACACTTCCGCGCTATCCAGGGTAACGGCTTCAAGAGCCTGAAAGAAGGCCAGAAAGTCACCTTCATCGCCGTGCAGGGCCAAAAAGGCATGCAGGCTGACGAAGTTATCGCGGAAGCCTGATTCCCGATATAAAAAGCCCCTGCTGGCAACAGCAGGGGCTTTTTTGTGCGCGCAATTCCGTAGAATGGGCGTTTTGCGCAAGGAGGGCCCCGCGTATGCCCAAGCCGTTGTTACAGCCCCAGGGTGACTTCCCCGCCGTTGGCCTCGGTCGGCGCCTGGCGGCCATGTTCTATGACTTCCTGCTGTGTACTGCACTGCTGATCGTGACCGCCGGCATCTACAAGATGATCCAGATGGCAATCATCGGCGAGACGCGCATGCGCGCCATGACCGACGCCGGTGCCCTGGATGGCGACCCATTGCTGTCCACGGTGCTGGTGTTCGTCCTGTTCGGCTTCTTCGCCAAGTTCTGGACCCACGGTGGCCAGACCCTGGGCATGCAGGTGTGGGGCATTCGCGTGCAGAACGCCGATGGCAGCGCCATCAGCCTGTGGCAGGCCCTGCTGCGCTTTGTGGTCTCGATCGCCTCCTGGCTGTGCCTGGGGCTGGGATTCATCTGGTCGTTGTTCGACAAGCGCCAGCGCAGCTGGCATGACATCTACTCCGACACCCAATTGGTACGCGTGCCCAAGCGCACCAAATAACTCCTGTAGGAGCGGGCTTGTCCCGCGATAGCGATCTTCCTGACATATCGCTATCGCGGGGCAAGCCCGCTCCTACACACACAAAAAAGCCGACCCTTGGGTCGGCTTTTTTCATGCTATCCAGCGCGTCTCAACATCCACCATCCGGCCCCGGCGCAGATTGCCGCCGGGATCACCACCGCCAGTAGCGGCGGGAAGCCAAACACCTGGCTCGATGGCCCCAGCAGGTCCTGGGCGATGCGGAACACGAAGCCCACCAGCACACCGGTGAACACACGCTGCCCCAGGGTGACCGAACGCAATGGACCGAAGATGAACGAGATGGCCATCAGCACCAGCGCCGCGGTCACCATCGACTGCAGCACCTTGGTCCAGAACGCCAGCCAGTAGCGGGCATTGTTCAGGCCCTGGTCGGACAGGTAGTGGATGTAATCCCACAGGCCCGTAATCGACAGCGACTCCGGCGCCAGCACCACGGTGTTGAGCAGTTGCGGAGTGACGGTGACATCCCAGCGCTCGGCAGGTGCCTTGACCACCTCGGTGTGATCGCCACGGAAGTGGGTGGTGGTCACGTCGCTCAGTTGCCAGTGATCGTCCTGGTACTGCGCTCGGCGGGCAAAGCTGGAGGTGACCAGGTGACGCTCGTTGTCAAAGCGATAACGGGTGACGCCATACAGCAGGCCATTGGGTTGCACGGAGTTGATGTGAACGAACTCCTCGCCCTGGCGGTGCCACATGCCACGCTTGGAGCTCTGCGCCTCACCACTGCCCTGGGCCAGCGAACGATCGGCCTGGGCCTTGTTCTCGGTCACCGGTGCCACGTATTCGCCGATCAGGATACCGGCCAGCATCAGCACCAGCATCGGCTTCATGACCGCCCAGACAATACGCCCGATGGACACACCGGCGGCGCGCATGATGGTCAGCTCGCTGCTGCTGGCCAGGCTGCCCAGGCCGATCAGGCAGCCGATCAACGCCGCCATCGGCAGCATGTCGTAGAGCCGGCGTGGTGCTGTCAGCAAGACAAAGTTGCCGGCATCCATGAGGGTGTAGCTGTCGCTGATGTCGCCCATTTCGTCGATGAACGCGAACAGCGACGCCAGGCCCAGGATGATCCCGAGCACGGCAAGAATGGCCACCAGGACGCTCTTGCCGATGTAGCGGTCGAGCTTAACCATGGGCCACCTCCGCACGGCGGGCGGCACGCTTGAGGCGCATCGGCTCCCAGTACATCAGCCCCAGGCCGATGAGCAAGAACAGTCCGTGGACCCACCAGATACCCAGGCCGATCGGCAGCTTGCCTTTCTCCAGGGCGCCGCGCACGGCAATCAGCATTGTCAGGTACGCCATATAAAGAAGAATCGCCGGCAGCAGCTTGAGGAAGCGGCCCTGGCGCGGGTTGACCCGCGACAGCGGCACCGCCATCAGGGTCACGATGAACACCAGCAGCGGCAGCGACAGGCGCCATTGCAGCTCGGCACGCTCGCGCAGGCCGTCGTGGCCGATCAGTTCGGAAGTCGGGATCGCCTCGCGGTCGGTGATGTCTTCGCTGACCTCAGGCTTGGGCAGCAGTACGCCATAGGTGTCGTACTTGATCGCGCGGTAATCGGCCTGACCGGGGTTGCCGTCGTAGCGGTAGCCGTTCTCCAGGATCAGGTAGCGATTGCCGTCGGCACCGATCTCTTGCCGGCCCTTCTCGGCGACCAGTACCGAGGGCGCACGCTCCTTGGTCTTGTCTTCGGAGAAGCGCTTTTCGGAAATGAACACGCCGGCCAGGTTGCCGCGGTCTTCGGACAATTGCTCGGTGTAGGTCACCCGCGAGCCGTCGCGCAAAGTCTGGAAGCGCCCCGGCACCAGGGTGTCGAATTCGGTCAAGGCATCCTGCTGGTTGATGATCTGGGCCACCTGGGTCACGCCCTGAGGCGCCAGGCCCAGGCTCAGCCAGGCCACCAGCAAGGCCACCAGTGCCGCTGGCGCCATGGTCATGCGCAGCAAGCGCTGCTGACTCATGCCGGTCGCCGAGAGCACGGTCATCTCGCTTTCCAGATAAAGCCGGCCGTAGGCCAGGAGAATCCCGAGGAACAGCCCCAGCGGCAGGATCAATTGAAGGAAGCCCGGCAGGCGATACCCCATGATCAGAAACAGCACACCCGGATCGAGGATGCCCTGGGCCGCCTGGGCAAGGTACTTGATGAAGCGCCCGCTCATGATGATGACCAGCAGCACAGCGCTGACGGCACTCAGGGTCACCAGGACCTCACGGGACAGATAACGGAAGACGATCAAACCAGACACTCCTGGGTTGTCAGGCTCGGACAGCCGAACAAGGAATACATAACTGCCAAGATAGTTACCGGCTCGCTCATGCGAACCTGGACAAAAGTTGGCGCATTATCCTGTGATTGACCGTGCCTGTCACTTGGCGGCTTGCAATGCTTCATATCGGGGTTGTCAGGGCAGTCCATGCAGGCTCAAACTGGCAGCTTTATCACTGGCACGCGACCACGCGGCCAGCTCGCTTACTGCGCCTGCACAGACAGCGCGCATAGACAGATCATTCGGGGACCCTGACATGGAACTGGTTGTAAAGAGCGTAGCCGCTGCATCCTTGAAAACCGCAACGCTGGTGCTGACTGTCGGTGAAGGCCGCAAGCTCGGCGCCACCGCCAAAGCTGTCGATGAAGCCAGCGCCGGTGCCCTGAGCGCCGTGCTCGAGCGCGGCGACCTGACCGGCAAGGTTGGCCAGACCCTGCTGCTGCAAGGCCTGGCGAACCTCAAGGCCGAGCGCGTGCTGCTGGTCGGTGTCGGCAAAGAGGCCGAGCTGGGTGATCGCAGCTGGCGCAAAGTGGTGTCCAGCGTGCTGGCCGTGCTCAAGGGCCTGAATGGCAGCGACGCGGTGCTGGCCCTGGATGACGTCGCCGTCACTGGCCGTGACGCCTTCTATGGCAAGACCCGCCTGCTGGCCGAAAGCCTGCTCGACGGTGAGTATGTCTTCGACCAGTTCAAGAGCCAGAAAGCCGAACCCCGCGCCCTGAAGAAAATCACCCTGCTGGCCGACAAGGCCGGTGCCGGCGAAGTCGAACGCGCCCTCAAGCACGCCCGCGCCATTGCCGCCGGCATGCGCTTCACCCGCGACCTGGGCAATCTGCCGCCGAACGTCTGCCACCCAAGCTACCTAGCCGAGCAGGCCAAGGGCCTGGGCAAGGCCTACAAGGGCCTGAAGGTCGAAGTGCTGGACGAGAAGAAAATCAAGGAACTGGGCATGGGCGCGTTCTACGCCGTTGGCCAGGGCAGCGACCAGCCACCACGCCTGATCGTGATGAGCCACCAGGGCGGCAAGAAATCCGAGAAGCCGTTCGTGCTGGTGGGCAAAGGCATCACCTTCGACACCGGCGGCATCAGCCTCAAGCCAGGCGCCGGCATGGATGAAATGAAGTACGACATGGGCGGTGCCGCCAGCGTCTTCGGCACCCTGCGCGCCGTGCTCGAACTGCAACTGCCGATCAACCTGGTGTGCCTGCTGGCCTGCGCCGAGAACATGCCGAGCGGCGGCGCTACCCGTCCGGGCGACATCGTCACCACCATGAGCGGCCAGACCGTCGAAATCCTCAACACTGACGCCGAAGGCCGCCTGGTGCTGTGCGACACCCTGACCTACGCCGAGCGTTTCAAGCCTCAGGCTGTGATCGACATCGCCACCCTGACCGGTGCCTGCATCGTCGCCCTGGGCAGCCACACCTCGGGCCTGATGGGCAACAACGATGAGCTGGTCGGCCAACTGCTCGACGCCGGCAAGCGTGCCGACGACCGCGCCTGGCAGCTGCCGCTGTTCGACGAATACCAGGAGCAGCTCGACAGCCCGTTCGCCGACATCGCCAACATCGGCGGGCCAAAGGCCGGCACCATCACCGCGGGCTGCTTCCTGTCGCGCTTTGCCAAGGCCTACAACTGGGCTCACCTGGACATCGCCGGCACGGCCTGGATCAGCGGCGGCAAGGACAAGGGCGCCACTGGCCGTCCGGTCCCGATGCTGACCCAGTACCTGCTCGATCGCGCCAACGCCTGAGTGACAGCCGGGCAGTTGCGTCTTCGGACGTAACCGCCCGGCAGGCTGACCATGAGCAAAGTCGATTTCTATATTCTGCCCAGCGACGCGCCCTCGGCGCGCCTGGATTTTGCCTGCAAGCTCTGCGACAAGGCCTGGCGCCTTGGGCACAGGGTTTACCTGCACTGCAGCGATGCCGCCCAGCGCGATGAGCTGGACGCGCGCCTGTGGGCCTTCAAGGGCGAGGCCTTCGTGCCCCACAGCCCGGCCGAGGATGACCCGCAAGGCAGTGTGGCCCTGGGCCTTGGCGATGACGCCGGCAGCCATCAGGACCTGTTGATCAACCTGGACCTGAAGGTACCGCCGTTCGCCGCGCGCTTTGCCCGCATTGCCGAGATCGTGGTCGAGGAGCCGACGATTCGTCTGGCTGCCCGAGAGAGTTACCGTTTCTACCGCGAACAGGGCTATGCTCTGCAGAATCACCGCTTACAGCGACTCTGAGACGATGGATAAACCCACTGCCTTGCCCCAATCTGCACACCTGCTGGACGACCTCGAGTCGATTCGCCAGCTACTGGGCGACGAATCCCTTGAGCCACCGCTGCTGACCGACACGGTCGAGGAGCAAATCCCGCTGTTGCTCGAAGAGGCCATCGTGCCGCCAGTCCCTGCTCCGGCGCCTGCTCCGGTAGTGGCTGACGATCCACAAGCCCGACGCCAGGAAACCCTGTTGCACCTGGACACCGAGTTGCGCGCCGCTGCGCAGTTGATCATGCAGGACGTGATCAACGACTTTACCCCGCATATCGAGAACGAAATCAAGCGCAGGCTTGATGCCAGACTGGAGCGGCTGCTCGGCCAGCTTCCAGAGTGATTAGCGGGGCAAGCCCGCTCCTGCTCGACAGGAGCGGGCTTGCCCCGCGATGTTTTTACCTCCTGCCATCACCTCGCTCTACGCCCCGGCCCTTATCCCCGTTATACTTACCGGCTTTCCTGAATAAATGCCTAAGGGTCCCGCCGCGCATGGATAAGACCTACCAGCCGCACGCTATTGAAACTTCCTGGTACAACACCTGGGAGTCCGAGAATTACTTCGCCCCGCAAGGCGCAGGCGATTCCTACACGATCATGATCCCGCCGCCGAACGTCACCGGCAGCCTGCACATGGGTCATGGCTTCAATAACGCGATCATGGACGCCCTGATCCGTTTCCGCCGTATGCAGGGTCGCAACACCCTGTGGCAGCCAGGTACCGACCACGCCGGTATCGCCACCCAGATGCTGGTCGAGCGTCAACTCGAAGCCAAAGGCCAGAATCGCCACGACCTGGGTCGCGAGAAATTCCTGGAGAAGGTCTGGGAGTGGAAGGATCAATCCGGTGGCAACATCAGCCGCCAGATCCGCCGCCTGGGCTCGTCGGTCGACTGGAGCCGCGAGCGTTTCACCATGGACGACGGCCTGTCCGAAGCGGTCAAGGAAGCCTTTGTGCGCCTGCACGAAGACGGCCTGATCTACCGCGGCAAGCGCCTGGTCAACTGGGACACCAAGCTGCACACGGCGATCTCCGACCTCGAAGTGGAAAACCACGACGAAAAAGGTCACCTGTGGAACCTGCGCTACCCGCTGGCTGACGGCGCCAAGACCGCCGACGGCAAGGACTACCTGATCGTCGCCACCACCCGTCCGGAAACCATGCTCGGCGACGCCGCCGTGGCCGTGAACCCCGAGGACGAGCGCTACAAGGCGCTGATCGGCAAGTTCGTCGAGCTGCCGCTGGTTGGCCGCCGCATCCCGATCATCGGCGACGACTACTGCGACCCCGAGTTCGGCACCGGCTGCGTGAAGATCACCCCGGCCCACGACTTCAACGACTATGAAGTCGGCAAGCGTCACAACCTGCCGCTGCTGAACATCTTCGACAAGAACGCCTTCGTGCTGCCGGCAGCCCAGGTGTTCAACCTCGACGGCACCCTCAACGAAAGCATCGACGCCACCCTGCCCGCCCAATACGCTGGCCTGGACCGCTTCGTCGCGCGCAAGCAGATCGTTGCCGACTTCGACGCCGCCGGCCTTCTGGTCAGCGTCGACGATCACGCCCTGAAAGTACCGAAGGGCGACCGTTCTGGCACCGTCATCGAGCCATGGCTGACCGACCAGTGGTACGTGTCGACCAAGCCGCTGGCCGAGCCTGCCATCGCCGCCGTTGAAGACGGTCGCATCCAGTTCGTGCCCAAACAGTACGAGAACATGTACTTCTCCTGGATGCGCGATATCCAGGACTGGTGCATCAGCCGCCAGCTGTGGTGGGGCCACCGCATTCCGGCCTGGTACGACGAGTCGGGCAAGGTCTATGTAGGCCGTAGCGAAGAAGAAGTCCGCGCCAAGCACAACCTCGGTGCCGACGTGGTCCTGAACCAGGACAACGACGTCCTCGACACCTGGTTCAGCTCGGGCCTGTGGACCTTCTCGACCCTGGGCTGGCCGCAGCAGACCGAATTCCTCAAGACCTTCCACTCCACCGACGTGCTGGTTACCGGTTTCGACATCATTTTCTTCTGGGTCGCCCGGATGATCATGCTGACCATGCACCTGGTGAAGAACGAGGACGGCACCCCGCAGGTTCCGTTCAAGACCGTGTACGTTCACGGCCTGGTCCGCGACGGCCTGGGCCAGAAGATGTCCAAGTCCAAGGGCAACGTCCTTGACCCGCTGGACATCGTCGATGGCATCACCCTGGACGAGCTGCTGGAAAAACGCACCAGCGGCCTGATGCAGCCCAAGCTTGCCGAGAAGATTGCCAAGCAGACCAAGGCCGAGTTCCCCGAAGGCATTGCCAGCTACGGTACCGACGCCCTGCGCTTTACCTTCTGCTCGCTGGCCTCCACCGGTCGCGACATCAAGTTCGACATGGGCCGTGTCGAGGGCTACCGCAACTTCTGCAACAAGATCTGGAACGCCGCCCGCTACGTGCTGGACAAAGGCGAAGACTGCGGCCAGAACGGTGAAGCCTACGAGCTGTCGCTGGCTGATCGCTGGATCATCTCCCAGCTGCAACGCACCGAAGCCGAAGTGACCCGCCAGCTGGAGCAGTTCCGCTTCGACCTCGCGGCCCAGGCGCTCTACGAGTTCATCTGGAACCAGTACTGCGACTGGTACCTGGAGCTGTCCAAGCCGGTACTGTGGGACGAGAACGCCCCGGTCGAACGCGCCCGCGGCACCCGCCGCACCCTGGTACGCGTGCTGGAAGTGGCCCTGCGCCTGGCGCATCCGTTCATGCCGTTCATCACCGAAGAAATCTGGCAGCGCCTGGCGCCGCTGGCCGGTGCCGAAGGCAAGACGATCATGCTGCAGCCTTGGCCAGTGGCCAATGAAAGCCGCATCGACGCCGCGGCCGAAGGCGATATCGAATGGCTCAAGGAACTGATGCTCGGCGTGCGCAACATTCGCGGCGAAATGAACATCGGCCCGGGCAAGCCACTGCAACTGTTCCTCAAGAACGCCAGTGCCGAAGACCAGCGTCGCCTGCAGGAAAACGAAGCGCTGCTCAAGAAGCTGGCGAAGATTGAATCCTTCACCGTGCTGGGCGAGCAGGACGAAGCACCGCTGAGCGCCACCGCACTGGTAGGCGATCTGCAAGTGCTGGTGCCGATGGCCGGCCTGATCGACAAGGACGCCGAACTTGCACGCCTGAACAAGGAAATTCAGCGCCTGCAGGGCGAAGTCCAGCGTGTGGGCGGCAAGCTGTCCAACGCCGCTTTCGTCGACAAGGCCCCGCCTGCGGTGATCGACAAGGAACGCGCCAAGCTGGCTGAGGCCGAACAGGCCCTGGCCAACTTCACCGAGCAGCATGCGCGGATCGCTGCGCTGTAACGATCGCTGATCTCAGTGATGCCATCGCGGGTCAAGCCCGCTCCTACCGGTGTAGGAGCGGACTTGACCCGCGATGCTTTCCACCGGACACCACGATGACCACACCCGACAAACCGACCCTGCATGCACGCAACCGCCACCAGGGCCGCTACAACTTCCCCGATCTGATCAAGAGCAGTCCCGAACTGGGCCAGTTCATGATCACCAACCCCCATGGCAAGCCCAGCATCGACTTTGCCAACCCCGAAGCCGTACGAGTATTCAACCGTGCCTTGCTCAAGGCCCAGTACGGCATCCAGCACTGGGACATTCCGGCCGACTACCTGTGCCCACCCATTCCAGGCCGCGCCGACTACATCCATGTACTGGCCGACCTGCTGGCCGAAGAGAACGGCGGCGAAATTCCCCGAGGCGCCCAGGTGCGGGCGCTGGATATCGGTGTCGGCGCCAACTGCATCTACCCGCTGCTGGGCCACAGCGACTACCGCTGGCGCTTCCTGGGCTCTGACATCGACCCCACGGCCCTGGCCGCCGCCAAGGCCATCGTCCAGGCCAACGGCCTCGATAAAGCCATCAGCCTGCGCCAGCAAGGCAATCGCAAGCACATCCTGCTAGGCCTGCTCAAGGATGACGAGCGTTATGACCTGACGCTGTGCAACCCGCCCTTCCACGCCTCCCGCGAAGAAGCCACCCGTGGCAGCCAGCGCAAGTGGCGCGCCCTGGGCAAGGCCGACCCCAAGCGCAAGCTGCCGGTTCTGAACTTTGGCGGGCAGAACAACGAACTGTGGTGCGAAGGCGGCGAGATCCGCTTCGTCAGCCAGCTGGTGGCCGAGAGCGCAACCCTGGGCCAGCAGGTGCTGTGGTTCACCTCACTGGTGTCCAAGGCATCCAACTTGCCCGGTATCCAGGCCGCCCTGAAGAAGGCCGGTGCGCAGATGGTGCGTATCGTCGAGATGGGCCAGGGGCAGAAGCAGAGCCGCATGGTGGCCTGGACCTTCCAGGATGAAGCCTCTCGCCAGGCATGGCGCCAAAGCCGCTGGACAACCCGGTAGGAGCAAGCCTGTTGTAGTGACGGGCTTGTTGTGGGGCTTGTCGTGGGAGCGGGCTTGCCCCGCGATTGCGGTGTGACAGGAATACTGCAATCGCGGGGCAAGCCCGCTCCTACAGGCATAAAAAAAACCGCGTCCGGGCAACCCGGACGCGGTTTTTTTCAAGCTGTTTACAATTACTTGTTTACAGCGTCGGTCAGCACTTTGGCTGGCACGAACTTGACGACTTTCTTGGCAGCGATTTCGATGGCAGCGCCAGTCGAAGGGTTGCGGCCGGTACGGGCAGGACGCTCGGTGATTTTCAGTTTGCCAATACCTGGCAGAGTGATCTCGCTGCCATTTTCCAGTTGATCAGCAACGATCTGACCCAGTTGCTCCAGAGCGTTACGCGCGGTGGTTTTCGGCGCGTCGATAGCTTCGGCGATGTCGGCGATCAGTTGGTCTTTGGTCAATGCCATGGTGGTGTTCCTTCCCTATCAAATTCAGTGAGTATGCAGAGTGCTACGTCAGTCATCGAGCCAGACCTGCGGGGGAGCCGGCGGTCCGGTGTTACAGCCACGTCAATCGCGTATGTAGATACGCAAAACGGCGTTTGGTTCGACGTGACGCAAGCGGTCTGCCAGCAATGCGCCACACACGGGGCGCAAGACCGGGCAAAACTACCACAGGAATAGATAAATATCCGCCTCTGACAGGGTAAATGTGCAGGTTTTTCGGGGGTTTGCGCCAAAAAACGCAAAAAGTTGAACAAAAAACGAACAACCGACATTTCCGCCAACATCTGGCCGCAGAATCACCCCTGGGCTGAGGTACACTTGGCGACTTTGCAACGCGGCCAGCACCGCCCATTTTCAACCGAGAATCCCATGCCGATCCGTCATTGCATCGTCCACCTGATCGACAAGAAGCCCGATGGCAGCCCCGCTGTGCTGCACGCACGCGACTCGGAACTGGCCGAGTCCAGCGCCATCGAAAACCTTCTGGCCGACCTCAACGACAGCTACAACGCCAAGCAAGGCAAAGCCTGGGGCTTCTTCCACGCAGAATCGGGCGCCCACCCGTTCAGCGGCTGGCTCAAGGAGTACCTGGACGCCGGCAGCACCTTCACTGCCTTCAGCCGGGTCGCCGTCGAGCACCTGCAAAAACTGATGGAAGAATCCAATCTGTCAGTCGGCGGCCATGTCCTGTTCGCCCACTACCAGCAAGGCATGACCGAGTATCTGGCCATCGCCCTGCTGCACCACAGCGAAGGGGTGGCGGTAAACGCCGAACTGGACGTCACGCCGTCCCGTCACCTGGACCTGGGCCAACTGCACCTGGCGGCGCGCATCAACCTGTCCGAGTGGCAGAACAACAAGGCCTCCAAGCAGTACATCTCGTTCATCAAGGGCAAGAACGGCAAGAAAGTCTCGGAGTACTTCCGTGACTTCATCGGCTGCCAGGAAGGCGTCGACGGCCCGGGCGAAACCCGCACCCTGCTCAGGGCGTTCAGCGACTTCGTCGAAAGCGAAGACCTGCCCGAAGAAGCTGCCCGGGAGAAAACCCAGACGCTGGTCGATTACGCCACCAGCCAGACCAAGGCCGGTGAGCCGGTGACCCTTGAAGAGCTCTCGGGACTGATCGACGAAGATCGCCCACGGGCCTTCTACGAGCACATCCGCAACAAGGACTACGGCCTGTCGCCGGAAATCCCGGCCGACAAACGCACCCTGAACCAGTTCCGTCGCTTCACCGGCCGTGCCGAGGGGCTGTCGATCAGCTTTGAAGCGCACTTGCTGGGCTCGAAGATCGAATACGACGAAGAGGCCGGCACGCTGATCATCAAGGGCTTGCCGACACAGCTGACCGATCAGCTCAAGCGTCGCAAGGACTGATCGCGGCATAGGAGGCCACCAGGGCCTCCTTGGCGGCTTTGCGCAACTTCTTCACCAGACGTTCCTGGCGCAAGGCTTCGGCCTTGCTGGGCCACGCTTCGATGTACACCAGCGCCACGGCCGGGCTGGTACTGAAGTAGCGCGCCCCCTGCCCCTTTTGATGAGCGATGAAGCGTCGCTGCGGATCATCGCTGATACCACAGTAGAGCGAGCCATTGGCGGCCCGTACCAGGTAGAGGTACCAGGGTTTGGCAGGTGTATCGGCAGTGGCTTGGGTCACGGTGCTGACTAATGAACGGCAAAGCCGACAGCTTACCCGTTCAACGCCCGGCCTGAAACGCACGCAAACCTTTCAACGCCTGCTGGCGCACCTTGCCTTGCACCAGCGGTGTCCAGCCCAGCAACAATCCTTTGGTACCCAGCGCCTGTCGCGACCAGCGCCACAGGTCAAAGCTGTCATGGTGTTCGCAGATCCTTGCGTCACGAATAACAAACCGCGCCTGAATATCGTTGATCACCACCCGGCCGGTCTGGCTGAACAGGTATGTCGCCACCCAGTGGGCGCTGCCGCTTCGCTCGTCGGCGCGCACGGTGTCGAAGGTCAGGGAGAAGTCCTTGGCGCGCTGGGTGAGCATGCGCCACATGTCGCCGGCATCCTTGCCCCGCAAGGTTCCGAAGGCTGGGTCACTGAAGACGATGTCATCGCTGTAGCAGGCCACCATAGCTTCGGCGTCGAGGCGCTGGAAGGCCTGGTAGAAACGCGTGATCAGAGCGCTGTTGGCTTCACTCATGGGGCGGGTCCATTACCAGGGAAACAAACCCGAACAATAGCACTTGGTAGGAGCGGGCTTGCCCCGCGATGCGATGTAACTGTCAGATCGCTATCGCGGGGCAAGCCCGCTCCTACGCGCGTTCGCTGGTGACTTGTACATGCAGGCTGCGCCCGGCCTTGAGGCCAAAGGCTATTGCGCCAATACCCACTACGCCAAAGATCCAGCCCACCGCCTCCCAGCCACCGGTCAGGTCATGCACCAGGCCGACCGCGAACGGCCCCAACGATGCCAAGGTGTAACCCACCCCCTGCGCCATGCTCGACAGATTGGCCGCGACATGGGCGTCCCTGGAGCGCAGTACGATCAGGGTCAAGGCCAGGGCGAAGCTGCCACCCTGCCCCAGGCCGAGGATGATTGCCCAGCCCCACAGGCCATCCAGCGGCGCATACAGGCAACCAAACAGGCCGGCGAGCACCATCACCATGACACCCACGATTGCCAGCCGCTGATCCTTGCCGCGGGTCGCCAGCCAAGGGGCGGCCAGGGAGCTGATCAACTGCACGATCACCGAGCCTGACAGCACCAGGCCAGCCTGGGTCGGGGTCAGGCCACGGCCGATCAGGATCGATGGCAGCCAGCCAAACACAATGTAGGCCAGCGACGACTGCAGGCCCATGTACAACGTCACCTGCCAGGCCAGCGGATCGCGCAACAGGCCACGCACCCGATAGGCGACATGATGCGCGCCGTGCCCTTCACGCGCCTGGGGCAGCCAGACCAAGGCAGCCAGCAGCGCCGGAATCAACCAGAAACCCAAGCCCAGGGACCAGCTATCGCCCAGGTGCTGGCTCAGCGGCACGGTAGCGCCAGCGGCAAGGGCCGCGCCCAGGCACAAGGCCATGGTGTAGACACCCGTGAGGGTACCGGCGTGTTTGGGGAAATCACGCTTGACGATGCCAGGCAGCAATACGCCCACCACGCCGATGCTGGCCCCGGCCATGATGGTGCCGAGAAACAGCCCGGTACTGCCAAAGGCGCTGCGTACAGCAATGCCGAGCGCCAGCACCAGGAGAATGCCGAGGATCACCCGCTCACTGCCAAAACGACGCGCCAGGACCGGCGCCAAAGGCGCGAACAGGCCCAGGCACAGCACGGGCACAGTGGTCAGCAAGCCGGCCGCGGAAGCACTCAGACCAAGGCTTTCGGAGACCTGGTTGAGCAGCGGCGCCATGCTCGACAGCGCCGGGCGCAGGTTCAGCGCCACCAGCACCAAACCCACCAGCAACAGCCAGGGACGCTTGAGCAGCACGGGTTGGCGCTGTACCTGTTCGTCGTCGGCCTCGGCGTCGATCAGCAGCTCTTCAAGCTCCGGCCCCTTGGCCGGTGGAGCATTTCGGGAAGTGTCATGGGCCATGGCAGTCTCGCAAGGTCAGGATTCGTTGATCAGGGTTCGGCTCAGGGCCTTGGCCCTGTCCGAATCGCGTTGTTCGATGGCGTCGAGAATCTGCCCATGCAGGTCAAAGACCGACTGACAGCGCGGCGCGTGGGAAAGGTTGTGGTGCAAGGTGGCCGCCACGACCCCGGAGAAATAGCGATACAGCTCGCTCAAGGCCGGGTTGTGCGCGGCATCCACCATGCGCTGGTGAAACACCAGGTCGCAGCTGATGTAGCGCTCCAGGTCGTCGTGATAGTGCGCGCTGCTGTGGTCGAGCGCTTCACGCAGGCCTTTGAGGTCGTCGTCTGTACGGCGCAGGGCGGCAAGACCGATGGCCTCGGCTTCAAGGATATGCCGGGCTTCCCGGGCCTGTGCCAGGTCGCAGCGCGAGAGCGCCTGCAGCGCCTGCAGCGGATCGACCGCCGTGCGCAGGTAGCTGCCGTCCCCCTGCCGAACCTCGACCAGGCCGCTGAAGACCAGCACTCGCATGGCTTCGCGCACAGTGTTGCGGCTGATTCCCAGCTCGGTGGCCAGCTCAGGTTCGGTGGGCAGACGCTGACCAACAACCCAGGCGCCGTTGGCGATGCGTTCGCGCAGTTGGTCGACGGCTTGTTCGACCAGGGAGCGTTTGGTGAGTAATGTCATGACATCCAATCATCGGATGAATTCATCGAGAAAACAATCGCGGGGCAGGCCCGCTCCTACAACATTTGTGGGAGCGGGCCTGCCCCGCGATCAGTCAGTTCAACGCGTCGAGCAACGCCTGATTCTGCTCCGGCGTACCAATGGTGATACGCAGGAACTGGGCAATACGCGCCTGTTTGAAGTGGCGCACGATCACGCCTTGTTCACGCAACTTCGCCGCCAGTTCACTGGCGTCCTGTTGCGGATGACGGGCAAAGATGAAGTTGGCGGCCGATGGCAGCACTTCAAATCCTCGGGCGCTGAGTTCGCCTACCAGATGCTCGCGACTGTCGATCACTTTACGGCAGGTATCGTCAAAGTAGGCGCGATCCTGGAAGGCCGCCGCCGCACCGACAATCGCCATGCGATCCAGCGGATAGGAGTTGAAGCTGTTCTTGATCCGCTCCAGCGCTTCGATCAGGTCCGGATGGCCGACTGCCAGACCAACCCGAAGCCCGGCCAGCGAACGCGACTTGGACAGGGTCTGGGTCACCAGCAAGTTGTCGTAGCGATCCACCAGGCTGATCGCGGTCTGCCCACCGAAGTCGATATAGGCCTCATCGACAACGACGACCGACTCAGGGTTGGCCTTGAGCAACTGCTCGATGGCCTCCAGCGCCAAGAGGCAACCGGTCGGCGCGTTGGGGTTGGGGAAGATGACGCCGCCGTTGGGCTTGGCATAGTCTTCGACGCGGATCTGGAACTGCTCGTCCAGCGCCACCTGCTCGAAGGGGATGCCATACAGGCCGCAGTACACCGGATAGAAGCTGTAGCTGATGTCCGGGAACAACAGCGGCGCACCGTGCTGGAACAGGCCGTGGAAAATGTGCGCCAGCACCTCGTCCGAGCCGTTGCCCAGGAATACCTGATTGCCCTGGACCCCGTAGTAGTCCGCCACCGCCTGCTTGAGCAGGTCGCTGTTTGGGTCCGGGTACAGGCGCAAATTATCGTTCAGCTCGCCGCGCATGGCTTCCAGCGCCTTGGGCGACGGGCCATAGGGGTTCTCGTTGGTGTTGAGCTTGACCAGTTTGGCCAGCTTGGGCTGCTCGCCCGGCACGTAAGGCACCAGGTCCTTGACGAAGGGGCTCCAGAATTTACTCATGTTCAGTTCCCCTTCTTGTCGGCAAGGATGCGGTATTCGGCGCTGCGAGCGTGGGCGGTCAGCGATTCGCCACGCGCCAGGACCGACGCGGTGTGCCCCAGTTCGGAAGCCCCCAGCTCGGAGCAGAAGATGATCGAGGAGCGCTTCTGGAAGTCATAGACCCCCAGCGGCGACGAGAAGCGTGCGGTACCCGAGGTGGGCAGCACGTGGTTTGGACCGGCGCAGTAGTCACCCAGCGCTTCGCTGGTGTGGCGGCCCATGAAGATCGCGCCGGCGTGGCGGATCTGCGGCAGCCAGGCTTGCGGGTCGGCCACCGAAAGCTCCAGGTGTTCCGGTGCGATACGGTTGGCCACATCCATTGCCTGCTGCATGTCGCGCACCTGGATCAGCGCGCCACGGCCGTTGATCGAGGTCTTGATGATTTCGGCACGCTCCATGGTCGGCAGCAGTTTGTCGATGCTGGCGGCAACCTTGTCGAGGAACGCGGCATCCGGGCTGACCAGGATTGCCTGTGCATCCTCGTCGTGCTCGGCCTGGGAGAACAGGTCCATGGCGATCCAGTCCGGGTCGGTCTGGCCGTCACACACCACGAGGATTTCCGAAGGGCCGGCAATCATGTCGATACCCACCTGGCCAAACACATGGCGTTTGGCAGTGGCGACGTAGATGTTGCCTGGCCCGACCACTTTGTCGACCTGCGGCACGCTCTCGGTGCCATAAGCCAGGGCGGCCACGGCCTGGGCGCCACCAATGGTGAACACGCGGTCGACCCCGGCGATGCACGCTGCAGCGAGTACCAGTTCGTTGATCTCGCCACGCGGGGTTGGCACTACCATCACGACTTCACCCACGCCGGCCACCTTGGCCGGAATGGCGTTCATCAGCACCGAGGACGGGTAGGAGGCCTTGCCCCCGGGCACGTACAGGCCTGCACGGTCCAGCGGGGTGACTTTCTGGCCCAGCACCGTGCCGTCGGCTTCGGTATAGCTCCAGGAGTCTTGCTTCTGACGCTCGTGGTAGCTGCGTACGCGATCAGCGGCTTTTTCAAGGGCTTCACGCTGGGCGGGGGTGATGCGAGTCAACGCCAGCTCCAGGCGCTCGCGGCCCAGGATCAGGTCGTCGATGGACTTGGCGTCAACACCGTCGAAACGCTGGGTGAACTCCACCAATGCAGCATCACCGCGCTCGCGCACGGCCTTGATGATGTCCAGCACGCGCTGGTTGACCGCGTCGTCAGACACGCTTTCCCAGCTCAGCAGATGATCCAGATGTCGGGCGAAATCCGGGTCGGCAGCATTGAGTCGGGCAATTGCAGTGGACGCGGTCATAGCGAGGGCCTCAATTAATGGCGAATGCTCAGGCACCCTAAGCTACCAGTCGATCCGCGCGGGCACCTGAGAAAATTGGCTATGACGCGGATAGACGGGCGCGACAGCGAAGGTCGCGCGCAGAAGTCAGCCGCGGTGTCGCGATTCGACAGCCTGGCGCAGGGTGTCGATCAGGCTCTGGATGCGGGCGTGCTGCATCTTCATCGAAGCCTTGTTGACCACCAGCCGGGAGCTGATGGTGGCAATCAGTTCCTGGGGTTCCAGGCCGTTGGCACGCAGGGTATTACCGGTGTCGACAACGTCGATGATCTTGTCGGCCAGGCCAATCAGCGGCGCCAGCTCCATCGAGCCGTAGAGCTTGATGATGTCGACCTGACGACCCTGCTCGGCATAGTAGCGCTTGGCAACGTTGACGAACTTGGTCGCGACGCGCAGGCGGCCCTTGGGTTCGGGAGCGCCGATGGCACCGGCGGTCATCAGCTTGCACTGGGCAATCTGCAGGTCCAGGGGCTCATACAGGCCCTGGCCGCCGTACTCCATCAACACGTCCTTGCCAGCCACACCCAGATCGGCGGCGCCATGCTCGACATAGGTCGGCACATCGGTAGCCCGAACGATCAGCAGGCGCACATCGTCCTGAGTTGTCGGGATGATCAGTTTGCGGCTCTTGTCCGGGTTCTCGGTCGGCACGATACCGGCTTCAGCCAGCAGCGGCAGGGTATCGTCGAGAATCCGACCCTTGGATAGCGCGATGGTCAACATGGGAAACGTCGGTCCTTATGCGGCTACAGCCGGCCGGACCTTGGGGCCCGACCGCGTTCAATTCGGTGCAGCAATTGGCTGGCGCGTCCCTGCGCCGATCACAGACTAGCCCGGTACGCGACGGATCTTGGCGCCCAGCATCTGCAGTTTTTCCTCGATGCACTCGTAACCACGGTCGATGTGGTAGATGCGATCGATCAGGGTATCGCCTTCGGCTACCAGAGCCGACAGTACCAGGCTGGCCGAGGCCCGCAGGTCGGTGGCCATGACTGGTGCACCCTTCAGGGTCTTGGTGCCGGTGACGATGGCAGTATTGCCTTCGACCTGGATCAGCGCGCCCATGCGGTGCATTTCGTAGACGTGCATGAAACGGTTCTCGAAGATCGTCTCGATCACAGCGCCCGTGCCTTCGGCAATGGCGTTGAGCGAGATGAACTGCGCCTGCATGTCGGTCGGGAACGCCGGGTACGGAGCGGTACGCAGGTTCACGGCTTTTGGCCGCTTGCCGTGCATGTCGAGCTCGATCCAGTCTTCACCGGTGGTGACTTCGGCGCCGGCTTCCTTGAGTTTTTCAAGTACCGCTTCAAGGATGGTCGGATCGGTGTCCTTGACCTTGACCCGGCCACCGGTGACGGCTGCCGCAACCAGGTAGGTACCGGTCTCGATACGGTCAGGCATGACGCGGTAGGTTGCAGAACCCAGGCGTTCTACACCGTCAATGGTGATGGTGTCGGTACCGGCACCCTGGATCTTGGCACCCATGGCGATCAGGAAGTTGGCCAGGTCGACCACTTCCGGCTCGCGCGCGGCGTTTTGCAGCACGCTGCGGCCCTTGGCCAGGGCTGCAGCCATCATGATGTTCTCGGTACCGGTCACGCTGACGGTATCGAAGAAGAAGTGCGCGCCGCGCAGGCCGCCTTCAGGGGCTTTGGCCTTGATGTAGCCGCCTTCGACTTCGATCTTCGCGCCCATGGCTTCCAGGCCACGGATGTGCAGGTCGACCGGACGCGAGCCAATGGCGCAACCGCCAGGCAGGGCAACTTCAGCCTCGCCAAAGCGGGCAACCATCGGGCCCAGCACCAGGATCGAGGCGCGCATGGTTTTCACCAGTTCGTACGGCGCGACCAGGGTCTTGATGGTACGTGGGTCGATTTCCACCGAGAGTTTTTCGTCGATCACAGGCTCGATGCCCATGCGACCGAACAACTCGATCATGGTGGTGATGTCGTGCAGGTGCGGCAGGTTGCCGACCGTTACCGGACCATCGCAGAGCAGAGTTGCCGAGAGAATCGGCAGCGCCGCGTTCTTGGCACCGGAAATGCGGATTTCGCCATCAAGACGAACGCCGCCAGTAATAATCAGTTTGTCCATTTCTGTCTCGCCGCCAATTTAGGCTCAGTTGCGCTCAGCCCAGGCTGCGCTGCTGAAAAATTTCATGGTTACCGCATGGATGCTGCCATCAGTGATCCACGGATTAAGATGAGCATAGATCTGCTGCTGACGCTTGACCGGGCTCAAGGCCGCCAATTCGTCGCTGATCACGTTCAACTGGAAGTTGCAGCCTTCGCCTTCAACTTCGACCCGGGTTCCCGGCAACTTTTCTTCAAGGAAGTTCTTAACTTCTACGGCCTGCATGCTCAACCTCAATCGGCGCCCAGTGCGCGCGGGTCGGCCATGATACAAAAAAGCCCCTCGCCTGCGAACCCCGTAATCGAGGACTCTGACAGAGGGGCCATCATCAGCGGGCAGTCACTGCCCCGCCAGTACTTCATCGAGGTCATAAACCTCGGCGATTTCGCGCATATCCTGAGGCATCGCACGCACCTCGACAGCCTTGCCGGCCGCCTTTGCATCGCGCATGAACGCCAGCAACAGGGACAGCCCGACACTGCTGGATTTCTCGACCTTTGAGCAATCGAGCACCAGCGCCGCACCTTTGCTGGACGCGATCAGCGCCTTGCCCTGCTTGCGCAGCGCCGGGCCCGTACGGTAGTCCAGTACGCCGGCAAGGCCCAGAACACCGTCCTCGCTCAGGGTGATGGTGCTATCGGTCATTGCGCTTGCTTCTCGGTTTCTTGCTCGGCAGTTTCCTTGGCCTTCGCCACTTCGCCGGCCCAGCCGTCGATGGTCTTGTCCAGGTTATTGCCGTTGCGCTGCATGGCATCGGCGAACTGGTCACGGAACAGCTTGCCGATGTTGATGCCGTTGACGATCACGTTACGCACTTTCCATTCGCCGTCGAGCTTGGTCAGCGTGTAGGAAACCGGATAAATGGCACCGTTGTTGCCCTTGACTGTCATGTCGACGCTGGCACGGTCGTTACCGTCCAATTTCTCCGCGCCCACGGTGATGCCCTGATTGTTGTACTCCAGCAAGGCATTGCCATAGAACTGCATCAGGCTGCGCTTGAAGTTCTCCTGGAAGCGCTGCATCTGCTCCGGGGTCGCTTTTCGCGAGTACTTGACCGTCATGATGCTGCGAGAAATGCCGTCGGCATCGACCACAGGCCCCAGGTTGGCATTGAGCGCATCGTAAAACGCGCTTGGATTGGACTTGTATTGCTCCTTGTTGGCCTTCAGGTCAGCCAGCAATTGGGTAGTCGTACCCTGTATCACTTCTTTGGGCGACTGCGCAGCCACCGCCATCAATGGCAGCGCTGCCAGCAGGACCAGAAGGCCGCGTCGCAGGATAGAGATCATGGAAACTCCTTATTTAGCTTCTTTGCCAACGGTATTGAGCAGGAACTTGCCGATCAGATCCTCCAGTACCAGCGCCGACTGCGTGTCATGAATGACTGAACCATCCTTGAGCACCGCATCATCTCCGCCCACGCTGATACCGATGTATTTTTCACCGAGCAAACCTGCGGTGAGGATGGATGCAGTGGAATCGGTCGGCAGATTGTTCACGGCCTTTTCCAGTTGCATCGTCACCCGACCGGTGTAGGTATCACGGTCCAGATCGATGGCCGTGACCTTGCCGATAGTCACACCGGCCATGGTCACTTTAGCTCTGACCGTCAAACCGGCGATATTGTCGAAGTTGGCAGAAACTTTATAGGTGTCGCTGCTCGGACTGGCAGACAGGCCGCTGACGCGCAATGCCAACAACAGCAGCGCCAGGATCCCGGCCAGAAGGAACAGGCCAACACCGATTTCCAGGGTGCGGTTTTGCATCAGAAATCTCCAAACATCAAGGCGGTCAGAATAAAGTCCAGACCCAGGACTGCCAATGAGGCATAGACCACGGTCTTGGTAGTGGCACGACTGATCCCTTCTGAAGTGGGCTCACAGTCATAGCCCTGGAATACGGCAATCCAGGTGACGACAAAGGCAAAAACCAGGCTTTTGATCACACCGTTGAGTACGTCATCGGTGAACGACACGCTGTTTTGCATGTTGGCCCAGAACGAGCCGTCATAGACGCCCAGCCAGTCAACCGCCACCCAGGAACCACCCCAGATACCGACCACGCTGAAAATCAGCGCCAGCAACGGCAGCGAGATGAAACCGGCCCACAGGCGTGGGGCAACGATGTACTTGAGTGGGTCGACGCCGATCATTTCCAGGCTGGAAAGTTGTTCGGTCGACTTCATGTTGCCGATTTCGGCGGTCAGTGCCGAACCTGCACGGCCAGCGAACAGCAACGCCGTGACTACCGGCCCAAGCTCGCGCAGCAGGGTCAGGGCAACCATCTGCCCTACCGCCTGCTCCGAACCGTACTTGGCCAGGATGCTGAAACCCTGCAGGGCCAGCACCATCCCGATAAATACCCCGGAGACGACAATGATCGCCAGCGACAGCACGCCGACCGAATAGAGTTGCTTGACCAGCAATTGAAAGCCGCCGCCGATCCCGCCGCGCCCTACCAGCGCATGCACCAGGAACAGGCAGGAACGGCCGAGTACGGCCAGCACGTCGATGGCCGAACGGCCGAATCGACGAATACGTTCGAGCAAGGATTTTCTGCGCATCAACGCTTCCCCAGAAGATCGGCGCGGTAATCAGGCGCAGGAAAGTGAAAGGGCACAGGGCCATCCGGGTCGCCTTTCATGAACTGGCGAATGCGCGGGTTATCGGAGCCCATCAGCTCGTCCGGCGTGCCCTGGCCCAGGACCTGCCCATCGCCGACGACATAAATGTAGTCGGCAATACTGGCGGTCTCGGCCAGATCGTGGGACACCACAATGCTGGTGATGCCCAGGGCATCATTGAGCAGGCGGATCAGGCGCACCAGAACCCCCATGGCAATAGGGTCCTGCCCCACGAAAGGCTCGTCGTACATGAGGATCTGCGGGTCCAGGGCAATGGCCCGGGCCAGCGCGACACGACGTTTCATGCCGCCCGAGAGCTCGTCCGGCATCAACTCGATGGCACCGCGCAGACCAACGGCCTGCAGCTTCATCAGCACAATGTCGCGGATCATTTCGTCGGACAGCTGGGTATGCACCCGCAACGGGAACGCCACGTTCTCGAACACATCGAGATCAGTGAACAGCGCGCCACTCTGGAACAACACGCCCATTTGCTTGCGCGCGTCGAACAGGTCGCCACGCGATAACGTGGGCAGGTTCTGCCCGCCGACCCAGACCTCGCCACTGGCAGGCCGCAATTGGGCCCCCATCAGGCGCAACAATGTGGTCTTGCCACACCCCGAAGGCCCCATGATCCCGGTGACCTTGCCCCGCGGAATGCGTATATCGACATTATTGAAGATGCTGCGCGAACCGCGCTTGAAGGACACGCCCTTCAACTCGACCGCGTAGGCGTTATCAACGCTCATCTAGACTCCTTGCGATGCAGCCTTCTCACTCAGACGCGCGCCTCCTTCATGGAGGCACGCACGCCCCAAGCGGGCCGAACAGGCGGCGAACTATAGCACCGCTGATAGCAGCGCCCCAAGGCCGCCGCAGCGCTCGTTCAGCTATGGTTAAGCTAGATCGAGGTCTGTTTGACAATCACAAGGTGAGGGTTTTGCGCATTGTCGCTATAATCGGCGCCTTTCATCAGGCAATCGTTTTCCGCCATGAGCCAATCCAGCGAGCTGATTCAATCCGCGCAGCGCACTATTCGCCTTGAAGTAAAGGCGGTAGAGGGCCTGCTGGCCCACATCGACGCCGATTTCGTCAAAGCCTGCGAGCTGATCCAGGCCTGCAAAGGACGGGTCGTCGTTGTTGGAATGGGCAAGTCAGGCCATGTCGGCAGAAAAATCGCCGCCACGCTTGCCAGCACCGGCACGCCATCGTTTTTCGTCCACCCGGCCGAGGCAAGCCACGGCGATATGGGCATGATCACCCGCGACGACGTGATCCTGGCGCTGTCCAACTCGGGCTCCACCGCCGAAATCGTCACTCTGCTGCCACTGATCAAGCGCCTGGGCATCCAGCTCATCAGCATGACCGGCAACCCTGATTCCGCCTTGGCCAAGGCTGCCGAAGTGAATCTGGACGCCCGTGTCGAGCAGGAAGCCTGCCCCCTGAACCTTGCACCCACATCTTCGACCACCGCAGCACTCGTACTGGGTGACGCACTGGCGATCGCCCTGCTGGAAGCCCGTGGATTCACCGCCGAAGACTTCGCGTTTTCGCACCCCGGTGGTGCCCTGGGTCGCCGCTTGCTGCTCAAGGTCGAGAACGTCATGCACGCGGGCGATGAGCTGCCCAGAGTACAGCGCGGCATCCTGCTCAAGGACGCGCTACTTGAAATGTCTCGCAAAGGTTTGGGCATGACCGTCATCGTGGAAGCCGACGGGCGGCTTGCCGGTATCTTTACCGACGGCGACCTTCGCCGCAGCCTCGATCGCAACATCGACGTGCACAAGACCTTGATCGACGAGGTCATGACCGTCCACGGCAAGACGGCTCGCGCAGAAATGCTCGCCGCCGAAGCCCTGAAGATCATGGAAGACCACAAGATCAACGCCCTGGTGGTTGTCGACAACGACGAACGCCCTGTCGGCGCGCTCAACATGCATGACCTGCTGCGCGCCGGAGTGATGTGAATGACTGACGACCTGATGCACCGCGGCAAAGCCATCAAGCTGGCTGTTTTCGACGTTGACGGCGTACTGACCGATGGCCGCCTGTATTTCCTCGAGGACGGCAGTGAATTCAAGACCTTCAACACCCTCGACGGCCAGGGCATCAAAATGCTCATGGCGTCGGGTGTGACCACGGCAATCATCAGCGGACGCAAGACCCCGGTGGTCGAGCGACGCGCCAAGAACCTCGGCATCCCTCACCTGTATCAGGGACGGGAAGATAAATTGGTGGTTTTGGACGAGCTTCTCGGCCAGCTCAACCTAAGCTATGAGCAAGTGGCCTATCTGGGTGACGACCTGCCTGACCTGCCGGTGATCCGTCGAGTCGGCCTGGGCATGGCAGTAGCCAACGCCGCAGCGTTCGTTCGCGAACACGCCCACGGCGTCACCCTTGCCCGCGGTGGTGAAGGCGCTGCCCGCGAGTTCTGCGAGCTGATCCTGCAAGCCCAGGGCAACCTTGACGCCGCCAACGCCCATTACCTGTAGAGCGACAAATGTTCAAGAAAATCCGCACCATTGCGCTGTTCAGTGTGATTGCCGCATTGCTGGTCGCAGTCGGCTACTGGAACATCGGCCCCGAGAGTTTTCTCGACAAACCGGTGGCCACTGTCGATGAAAACGCCATCGACTACTACGCAACCAACGCCCACAGCGTGCAGTTCCTGCCTGACGGCAAGCTGCAGTATGAAATGACGGCCGACAAGGTCGAACACCTCAAGGTCAGCGAAGTGACCTTGCTGACCAAGCCAGACCTGCAGATGTACCGTGGCACCACCTTCCCCTGGCACGTCCAGAGTGAGAAAGGCGAAGTGAACCCGGACGGCAGCGAAGTAGAACTGATCGACTCGGTACGGATTGCCCGCACCGATGAAAAGAATCGCACGACCATTATTACCACCACGCGCATGACCGTGTTCCCGCAGAAGCAATATGCGCAAACCGAGCAAGCCGTTAGAATCGACGGCGCCGATGGCGTGACTACGGGTAACGGAATGAAAGCGTATTTGAAAGACGGCAGGATGGACCTGCTGTCCAACGTAAGAGGACAGTATGAGGCTCGTTAAAACCCTCCCCTTTTTGCTCAGCCTGAGCGCAGCACTGGGAAGCGCGAGCGCCTGGGCCCTGCCGACCGACCGTGACCAGCCAATTCGCATCCAGGCCGACAATGCACACCTGGACGACAAGAAAGGCGTCGCCACCTATACCGGAGACGTCATCATCACCCAGGGCTCGATGATGATCAAAGGCAACACCGTGACCATCACCCGCGCCGACTCCGGCGACATCGACGTCGTGACTTCGGTGGGCAACCTCGCCTACTTCGAGCAGCAGCAGAGCGCCGACAAGCCGGACAAGATGAAAGGCTGGGCCGTCACCATCCAGTATCAGTCGCAAAAAGAACTGGTTGTACTGACCGATCGCGCCAAGGTGGAAAACGAAGGCAACACCACCGAAGGCGAGAAGATCGTCTACAACACCAAGTCCCAGGTAGCGACCGCCGGCCGTGGCAGCAATGTGACCACGCCGCGCCAACGCATCGACATGGTGATCCAGCCGAAGAAGAAGGCCGAGTAAATGGCAACCCTCAAAGCCCAGCACCTGGCCAAGAGCTACAAGAGCCGGCAAGTGGTACGTGACGTCAGCCTGTCCATCGACAGCGGCCAGATCGTCGGCCTGCTCGGTCCTAACGGCGCCGGCAAGACCACCTGCTTCTACATGATCGTCGGACTGGTCCAGGCCGACCAGGGACGCGTCCTGATCGACGACCTGGATGTCAGCCACCAACCGATGCACGGGCGCGCCCGGGCCGGCATTGGCTACCTGCCCCAGGAAGCATCGATCTTTCGCAAGTTGTCGGTCGCCGACAACATCATGGCGATTCTCGAAACCCGCAAGGAACTCGATGCCGCCGGACGCCGCAAAGAGCTGGAAAGCCTGCTGCAGGAGTTCCACATCAGCCACATTCGCGACAACCTCGGCATGAGCCTTTCCGGGGGTGAGCGGCGCCGGGTGGAAATCGCCCGGGCACTGGCCACAGCCCCGAAGTTCATCCTGCTCGACGAACCCTTTGCCGGTGTCGACCCGATTTCGGTCGGCGACATCAAGCAGATCATCCATCACCTCAAGGCCAAAGGCATTGGCGTGCTGATCACTGACCACAACGTCCGTGAAACCTTGGATATCTGCGAAACCGCCTACATCGTCAACGATGGCCAACTGATTGCCGAAGGCGATGCAGAGACCATCCTGGCCAACGATCTGGTTAAAGAGGTCTACCTGGGCCACGAGTTCCGCTTGTAAGTTCGAAGCAGCAAGGCGTTTGCCATGGGCCGCTGATCCAGCGAAATGCGGCATATTTGTTACCGCACCCTAGGCAAACGTTCCAACTTCAGGCATATAATTTGCTTAAAGTTGGCGCTTCGGTGCCCTTGTAGTGGATGGCGCATGTGCGCCGGCAAATAAGGTGTTTAGCCCCTGCCATGAAACCATCGCTCGTCCTAAGAATGGGCCAGCAACTGACGATGACCCCGCAGTTGCAACAGGCCATCCGTCTGCTCCAGCTTTCTACCCTTGACCTCCAACAGGAGATCCAGGAAGCGCTGGAATCGAACCCGATGCTCGAACGCCAGGAAGAAGGCGACGATTTCGACAACAGCGACCCGATGGCCGATAACGCCGAAAGCAAGCCTGTCGCCGAAACCCAGGACACCAGCTTCCAGGAAACCACGCAAACCGTGGACAACCTGGAAGAAGGCGAGTGGAGCGAGCGCATTCCCAACGAACTGCCGGTCGACACGGCCTGGGAAGACATCTACCAGACCAGCGCCAGCAGCCTGCCCAGCAATGACGATGACGAGTGGGACTTCACCACCCGCACCTCGGCCGGTGAAAGCCTGCAGAGCCACCTGCTCTGGCAGCTGAACCTGGCGCCGATGTCCGACACCGACCGGCTGATCGCCGTGACGCTGATCGACTGCATCAACAACCAGGGCTACCTGGACGAGACACTTGAAGAAGTCTGCGAATCCTTCGACCCCGAGCTGGATATCGAACTCGATGAAGTCGAGGCCGTACTGCATCGTATCCAGCAATTCGAGCCCGCCGGCATCGGCGCACGCAACCTGAGCGAGTGCCTGCTGCTGCAACTGCGCCAGCTGCCCGCCAGCACGCCGTGGATGGCCGAGGCGCAGCGCCTGGTCAGCGACTATATCGACCTGCTCGGCAGCCGCGACTACAGCCAACTGATGCGCCGCATGAAGCTCAAGGAAGACGAGCTGCGCCAGGTGATCGAACTGGTCCAGAGGCTCAACCCGCGCCCCGGCTCACAGATCGAGTCCAGCGAGCCCGAATATGTTGTCCCGGACGTGATCGTACGCAAGGACAACGAACGCTGGCTGGTCGAGCTTAACCAGGAAGCCGTGCCACGCCTGCGGGTCAACCCGCAATACGCAGGCTTCGTCCGTCGCGCCGACACCAGCGCCGACAACACCTTCATGCGCAATCAGTTGCAGGAGGCCCGCTGGTTCATCAAGAGCCTGCAGAGCCGCAACGAAACCCTGATGAAGGTCGCCACCCAGATCGTCGAACATCAACGGGGCTTCCTCGACCACGGCGACGAAGCGATGAAGCCGCTGGTGCTGCACGACATCGCCGAAGCGGTGGGCATGCACGAGTCGACGATTTCCCGGGTGACCACCCAGAAATACATGCATACGCCACGGGGCATCTACGAGCTGAAGTACTTTTTCTCCAGCCACGTGAGCACCTCAGAAGGCGGCGAATGCTCGTCCACAGCCATCCGCGCGATCATCAAAAAACTGGTTGCAGCTGAAAATCAGAAAAAGCCATTGAGTGACAGCAAGATCGCTGGTTTACTGGAGGCACAAGGCATCCAGGTAGCCCGTCGCACCGTCGCCAAGTACCGCGAGTCCCTCGGCATTGCACCGTCGAGCGAGCGCAAGCGATTGATGTAACGGCCCCTGAAGTGTGCCATCGCAGTTCAGTGGCAGGCGCAACACCTGCCTCTTATGCACCGGCAACAAAGGAGAAGCTGTATGCAAGTCAATATCAGTGGACAGCATGTAGAAGTCACTCAGCCCCTGCGTGAGTATGTCGAACAGAAACTGAAGCGACTGGAGGGGCACTTCGACAAGATTACCAATGTGACGGTAATCATGAAGGTCGAGAAGCTGCAGCAGAAAATTGAAGCAACGCTGTTTATTCCCGGCGGCGAAGTTGTAGCAAATGCCGAACACACAGACATGTATGCAGCGATCGATGCCTTGACTGACAAGCTCGACCGCCAACTGAAAAAACACAAGGAAAAACAGCAAAGCCTGCTGCAAGGTGCAGCGGCCCGCTGATCCCCCTCATCCATGATCCGACTTGAAACCATCCTGACCCCCGGCCGTTCCCTCGTGAACGTGCCGGGCGGCAGTAAAAAGCGCGTCCTCCAGGAAATCGCCACCCTGATCGACCGGGAAGTTGCCGACCTGGAGATGCAGGACGTTTTTGAAAGCCTGTTTGCCCGGGAGAAACTCGGGTCTACCGGATTTGGCAATGGCATCGCTATTCCACACTGCCGCCTCAAAGGCTGCTCATCGCCTATCAGCGCCCTGATACACCTGGAAGCACCGATCGACTACGACGCCATTGATGGCGCCCCAGTCGATTTGCTGTTTGTCCTGCTGGTTCCGGAAGCGGCTACCGATGCGCACCTGGAACTGCTGCGCCAGATCGCAAGCATGCTCGACCGCAAGGACGTACGTGACAGACTGCGCGCCGCCAACAGCAGCGAAGCCCTGTACCAGGTCGTACTGGACGCACAGAACGAGCATTGATATATGCGCTTGATCATCGTCAGCGGCCGGTCTGGCTCCGGCAAGAGTACTGCCCTCGCTGTCCTTGAGGACAACGGCTACTACTGCATCGACAACCTGCCCGCGGGGTTGTTACCCCAACTGGCCGAAAACGCTCTGATCAACACCGAATTGATGCAGCCCAAAGTGGCCGTATCCATCGACGCCCGCAACCTGCCCAGCCATCTGTCGCGCTTCCCGGAATTGCTGGAAGAGGCGCGCGGTCGTCATATCCAGTGTGATGTCCTCTACCTGGATGCCGACGAAGACACACTGCTCAAGCGCTTCTCGGAAACCCGTCGACGCCACCCTCTGACAAACGCGAATCGCTCTCTGGCCGAGGCCATCAAGGACGAGACCGAACTGCTCGGCCCTATCGCCGACCTCGCCGACCTCAAAATCGACACCACCAGCCTGAACCTGTATCAGCTACGTGACTCGATCAAGTTGCGCCTGCTCAACCAGCCGGAACCTGGTACTGCATTCCTCGTCGAATCCTTCGGCTTCAAGCGCGGCATGCCGATTGATGCCGACCTGGTGTTCGATGTGCGCTGCCTGCCCAACCCCTACTGGAAGCCGGAGTTGCGCGAGCACTCAGGCCTGGAGCAACCGGTCATCGACTACCTCGCGGCCCAGCCCGATGTCGAGGAAATGTTCCAGGACATCTCCAGCTACCTGCTCAAATGGCTACCGCGCTTTGCTGCCAGCAACCGCGCCTATGTCACCATTGCCATTGGCTGCACCGGTGGACACCACCGCTCGGTTTACCTGACCGAGCGCCTGGGCCAGTTGTTGCAACAATCCTTGAAGAACGTCCAGGTTCGCCACCGCGACCTCTAGCCCACAGGACCACCGCCGCGATGCCTGCTCGTGAGATCACCATCATCAACAAGCTGGGGCTGCATGCCCGGGCTGCTGCAAAATTCGTTGGCGTGGCTGGACGCTTCCCCTGCACGGTACGTGTAGGTCGTGCGCCCGATAAACTGATCGACGGCAAAAGCATCATGGCCGTGATGATGTTGGCGGCCGGAAAAGGCACCCAGGTGCATCTGCACACCGAAGGTGAAGACGAGGACGCAGCACTCAATGCACTGGTCGAGCTGATCAACAACTACTTTGACGAGGGCGAGTAATCGCCCTCGTTTTCGTTCAGGACAGCGCCGTATCCATCACCATCATCAAGCAGAAGCCTATGCAAAGCCCCAGGCTCGCCAGACGAT
The DNA here is from genome assembly GCF_035581345.1 of Pseudomonas sp. JQ170C. NCBI lineage: Bacteria > Pseudomonadati > Pseudomonadota > Gammaproteobacteria > Pseudomonadales > Pseudomonadaceae > Pseudomonas > Pseudomonas sp. JQ170C. The sequence goes on along the minus strand of NZ_CP141608.1, from coordinate 1,138,750 downwards.
GATGGCCATTGCTGCGTGATTCAGGAATGATCTCCTGAGTGACCACCAGCAACATGGCCCCCGCCGCACACGCCAGGCCCAACGGCAGCAACAGCTCGGCGACTGTCACCAGCCAGGCGCACAACAATGCCGCCACCGGCTCGACCAACCCGGACGCCGCACCGATCAGAAAGGCCTTGAACCGCCCCATCCCCGCCCCGGCGAGTACCAGGGCGATGACCAGGCCTTCAGGCACATCCTGCAGTGCAATGCCCATAGCCAAACTGTCGGCATCTGGCATACCGCCGCCCGCCGACACGCCAATAGCCATGCCTTCGGGAATGTTGTGGGCAATGATGGCAATGACAAATACCCAGATCCGTGCAGCGATCACCGGTTGCTGAGGGTTGCCCACCAAGGCTTCGGGCGAGCCGCCAGACACCTTGAGATCGACCAGGTACAGGCAGAAGGCCCCGAACAGCAGGCCAAAACTGATCAACCCGCCCGCCCCCCACTTGTTCAAGCCGATGGCCTGGGCTGCATCCAGGCCGGGAATGACCAGGGAAAACGCCGTGGCTGCCAGCATTACGCCAGCACCGAAACCCAACAAGGTATCGGCCAGGGCGACCGGCATGCTGCGGATAACCAGCACCGGCACCGCGCCCAGCGCGGTACCCAGCGCGCACAGGGCACCGCCCTCGAGCGCGCGCATCATGCGTGGCTCAAGGTCAAGCCAGGCGAATCCCTGGGCCACCAGCAAGGCACAGCCAGCGAGCAACAACACTGTGCCCAGGGCCAGGCGAAACAGGCGCACGCCGCTGATGGACATCACATCCGTAGGCATACCGGGACGACTCACACCAGGGCGGCTACATAACGGCGCTCTACCTCGGACCAGTCGATCACGTTGTAGAAGGCGTTGATATATTCAGGGCGACGATTCTGGTAGAGCAGGTAGTAGGCATGCTCCCACACGTCCAACCCCAGGATCGGCAGGTTGCCATTCATCAGCGGACTGTCCTGGTTACCGCTGCTCTCCACAACCAACGTCTTTTCAGGCGTCACGCTCAGCCAGGCCCAACCGCTGCCGAAACGGGTCAGGGCCGCCTTGGTAAAAGCGTCCTTGAAGGCGTCGAAGCCGCCCAGTTGCTCATCAATAGCCTTGGCAACCTTGCCCTGGGGCAGTCCACCGCCTTTTGGCGACATGACCGTCCAGAACAGAGAATGGTTGGCGTGGCCGCCCCCCTGATTGATCACCGCGGCCTGCAGCTGTTGCGGCAGTTGCTTGACCGCTGCCACCAGATCCTCCACCGGCCATTCGGCCCACTCGGTGCCTTCGACCGCGGCGTTGAGGTTGTTGATGTAGGTCTGATGGTGCTTGCTGTGGTGGATCTGCATGGTCTGGGTGTCGATGTGCGGTTCCAGCGCATCGTAGGCGTAAGGCAAGGCAGGCAGGGTATAAGGCATGTTCAATGGATTCCGTAATGATGTGCTGACGACCCGGCGCTTTCCTGACCGGCGATGACCACCGTCTGCGGGCCAGGGCTATGAAGCAGGCGCTCGGTTCGCGGGTACTGGCCGTACTCGCTGATGAAATTCAACAACTCGGTGTAGGTCTTGCTGCTGTGACGCAGCGCCGCTTCGCGCAGCGCCGGTGCCAGGCGCTGGTCCTGCATGGCCTGCAACAGCCGCTGATGGATCGCGCAGAGGTACTCCGCGCTTTCCTGAGGCTGGTTCAGGCGCAAGTGCAGATCCGCCAGGTTGTGATGCGCGATGACGCACACGGCCACCGCTTCATCGGCGTCATGCCAGCGCTCGAACAACACCTGGGCCAATGCCAGCGCCTGCAGATACAACTCGCGGGCATCAACCAGATCCCCCTGATCGAACAGGCGATTGGCGATTTCGGTGGTGCGCTTCCAGTGCTGCATGACAAACCTCCAGCGCGATATCAGATACCGCCAGCAGTGAGTTTTTCCGGGTCGAGCAGCACTTCCAGCTGGCTGCGCGGCAGGTCGGTGTGCTCCAGGGCTACCTCGATGATCGGCCGACCCTGCTTGTAGGCAGTCTTGGCAATCTCGGCAGCCTTCTGGTAGCCAATGATCGGGTTCAGGGCCGTCACCAGGATCGGGTTGCGCGCCAGGGCTTCCTTGAGCTTGGGCTCATTGACCTTGAAGCTGGCAATCGCCTTGTCGGCCAGCAGGCGGCTGACGTTGGCCATCAACTCGATGCTGCTGAGCAGGTTCTGGGCAATGATCGGCAGCATCACGTTGAGCTCGAAGTTGCCCGACTGGCCGGCCACGGCGATAGTCGCGTCGTTGCCGATGACTTGGGCGGCGACCATGGCGGTAGCCTCGGGAATCACCGGATTGACCTTGCCCGGCATGATCGAGGAGCCAGGCTGCAAGCCTTCCAGCTCGATCTCGCCCAGCCCCGCCAGCGGCCCCGAGTTCATCCAGCGCAGGTCGTTGGCAATCTTCATCAACGCCACGGCAGTGGTCTTGAGCTGGCCAGACAGGGCCACGGCAGTATCTTGCGAGCCAATCAGGGCGAACAGATTCTGCCCAGGCGTGAATGGCACCTTGGTCAGGTCACTGAGCTGCTGGCTGAACTGCGCGGCGAACGCTGGGTGTGCGTTGATGCCGGTGCCCACTGCAGTGCCGCCCTGGGCCAGCGACTGCAGCGCCGGCAGGGTGGCCTCGATGTGACCGACAGCGCCCTTGATCTGCGCTGCCCAACCGCCCAGTACCTGGCTCATGCGCACCGGCATGGCATCCATCAGGTGGGTACGGCCGGTCTTGATGAACGGATGCACAGCCTCGGCTTTATGCTCGATCACCTGGACCAGGTGCTTGAGTGCCGGCAGCAATTGTTCGTGCAGGGCCAGCGCAGCGCTGACATGGATGGTGGTCGGGATAATGTCGTTACTGCTCTGGCCGCAGTTGACGTGGTCGTTCGGGTTGACCTTGTCACCCAGGATGCGGGTAGCCAGCGTCGCGATCACTTCGTTGGCGTTCATGTTCGAGCTGGTACCCGAACCTGTCTGGTAGATATCCACCGGGAAGTGCTGGATGAAATCGCCAGCCAACAGTTGCTCCACCGCCTTGACGATGGCCGTGCCCTGCCCTTCTTCCAGTTGCTTGAGTTCGATGTTGGCCTTGGCCGCGGCAGCCTTGGCCAGCAGCAGGGCGCGAATGAACTGGGTGGGCATGCGCTGCTGGCTGATCGGGAAGTTGTTCACCGCGCGCTGGGTCTGGGCCCCGTACAGGGCCGCGGCCGGCACCTGCAGTTCACCCATGCTGTCACGCTCGATACGGGTATTACTCATCATCAAGTCCTTGCATCAGTTCAGCGAAAGAAACAGAAGGCAGCAGCGTGCAGTTCGCCAATTGCAGGGCGTAAGGCTGCCAGTGCTGGCCATGCTCGCCGCCGTCGAGCTTGCGCAACTGCAACAGCGGCTTCCAGGCCTGGTCCAGGCAAAGGCAGCGCCAATGCCAGGGCAGCATGCGATCGCAGGCGGTATCCAGGAGCAGGCGGAAAGAGGTCAAGGCGACGGTCCAGGCAGAGGTCTCGGTGCAACACACCAGATAGCGACCCTCGGCCAGGTAATGTTCGATCAAGCGCGGTTCGTCCGGCTCCATCGCGCAACGGATACGGCGACTGAGCCAGCGCCAGTTTTCGAGGTAGGGCAATTCGTGAAGGACGGGTTTCATGAACATCATCGCCTAGATAATGATATTCATTATTAAGTGATAATCAGAATCAATTCAAGTTTGACGAAGAAGAAAAACAAAAAGCCCGACACAGAGGTCGGGCTTCACATTCATTTTTACCGTAGGAGCGGGCTTGCCCCGCGATAGAATTTCTCAGCTCCATCGCATCCAGGGGCAAGCCCACGCCTGGGTCAACTACCCGCTACGGTCATCCGTTCGATCAGGACGGAGCCTGTGTGGATGTTGCTACGGGTTTCAAGATCATTACCGATCGCGACAATCTGCTGGAACATATCCTTCATATTGCCGGCGATCGTCACTTCCTGGACTGCGAACTGGATCTCGCCGTTCTCCACCCAATACCCCGCCGCGCCGCGAGAGTAATCACCGGTCACCATATTCAATCCATGCCCCATCAGCTCGGTCACGAGCAGGCCACGGCCCATGCGCCGAATCAGTGCAGCTTGATCCTCCACGCCGTGGGTTACGTACAAGTTATGCACACCACCGGCGTTGGCGGTACTTGGCAGGCCCAGCTTGCGGCCCGAATAGGTCCCCAGCACATAGGACACCAGCTCGCCTTTTTCGACGAACGGTTTGGCATAGGTCGCCAGGCCATCGCCGTCGAACGCGGCACTGCCCAAAGCTCGCTGCAGATGTGGGCGCTCGTCGAGGGTCAACCAGCTTGGGAACAGCCGCTGCCCCATCGCGCCATCGAGGAACGACGACTTGCGATACAGGTTGCCGCCCGAGATCGCCGACAGGAAACTGCCGAACAGGCCGCCGGCAAGTTCGGCCGAAAACAGCACGGGCACCTCGCAGGTGGGGACCGGGCGAGCACCCAGGCGACTGGCCGCCCGCTGTGCAGCGCGCTGGCCAATGCTGCGCGGGTCGGCCAGCAACTCGCCCTGGCGATTGACGTCGTACCAGTAGTCGCGCTGCATCTGGCCGTCGGCCTCGGCAATCATCACGCAGCTCAGGCTGTGGCGAGTCGACGCATAGCCGCCGATAAACCCGTGGCTGTTGCCGTATACCCGGCAACCCTGGTGGGTGTTGAGGGTGGTGCCATCGGCGTTCTTGATCCGGGCATCGGCCTCGAAGGCTGCCGCCTCACAGTCCAGGGCCTTCTCGATTGCTTGCTCGGGGGTAATATCCCAGGCGTGATACAGGTCGAAATCCTGCAGGTCGCGCGCCATCAGGGCCGGGTCGGCAAGCCCTGCGCATTCGTCTTCAGAAGTGTGCTTGGCGATTGCCAAGGCTGCTGCGACCGTTTCACGAATCGCCTCGGCACCACTGGCCGAGGTACTGGCCGAGCCTTTGCGCTGGCCCACATACAAGGTGATGCCGAACCCCTGGTCGCGGTTGAACTCCACGGTTTCCACTTCGCGCTGGCGAACCGACGTCGACAGCCCCTGCTCCAGCGACACCGCCACTTCACAGGCGCTGGCGCCCTGGCGTCTGGCTTCGGCAATGATCTGTTCGACCTGTTCCTGCAATGCCGGCAGGGCCTGTGGACCTACGCTCTGGTCTGCACTCATGGTTTTCTCCACTCAAATTCTGCGTTCGGCGAAGGTCTTGCTACGACCGGGCCGGACAAGCGGCCCCCGACTGGTTATCATGGCGGCGATTCTCAGCGGACTGCCCCCATGGTTGATTCTTACGACACCGCCTTTGATGGCGAAAAAAGCAAAACCCAGATCAAGCGCGAGATGCAGGCGCTGGTCGATATGGGCGAGCGCCTTACCACGCTCAAGCCCGATACCCTGGCCAAACTGCCTTTGACCGACGAACTGCGTGCGGCGCTTGAAGAGCACAAAAAGCACACGGCAAACGAGGCCAAACGTCGTCACCGGTCGTTCATCGGCAAGCTGATGCGTGACCAGGACATCGACGCCATCACGGCGCTCCTTGACCAGCTCGACGCTTCCTCCCGCCAGTACAACGAGCGTTTCCACAATCTGGAACGCTGGCGCGACCGGCTGATCGACGGTACCGACGAAGTCCTGGAGAAGTTTGTCCAGGAGTACGCCGAAGCTGATCGCCAGCAGCTGCGCTCGCTGATCCGGCAGGCCCAGCACGAGCTGAAGACCAACAAGACGCCTACCGCCAGCCGCAAGATCTTCAAATACATCCGCGAGCTCGACGAGACCCAACGCGGTCTGCGCTGACCTTCGCAACCGGGCAGGCGCCCTGCCCGCCCGGTGTCATTTTCATGCGCCCGTGCCACCCACGGTGATCGCATCGATCTTCAGGGTCGGCTGGCCAACGCCAACCGGTACCGACTGACCGTCCTTGCCGCAAGTGCCCACACCACTGTCCAGAGACAGGTCATTACCGACCATCGACACCCGACTCATGGCTTCCGGACCGTTACCGATCAGGGTCGCACCCTTGACGGGAGCAGTAATCTTGCCGTCTTCGATCAGATAGGCCTCGCTGGTGGAGAACACGAACTTGCCGCTGGTGATATCCACCTGGCCACCCCCGAGGTTGGCGCAGTAGATGCCTTTTTTCACCGAGGCGATGATTTCCGCCGGATCGCTCTCGCCCGCACGCATGTAGGTGTTGGTCATGCGTGGCATCGGCAGGTGCGCATAAGACTCACGACGCCCATTGCCAGTGACCGCCATGCCCATCAGACGGGCATTGAGCTTGTCTTGCATGTAACCCTTGAGAATGCCGTTCTCGATCAGTGTGGTGCATTCAGTGGGGGTGCCCTCGTCATCCACACTCAACGAACCGCGGCGACCTTCCAGGGTGCCGTCATCAACGATGGTGCACAGGCTGGAGGCCACCTTCTCGCCCATGTGGCCACTGTAGGCCGAGCTGCCCTTGCGGTTGAAGTCACCTTCAAGACCGTGGCCAACCGCCTCGTGCAGCAGCACGCCTGACCAGCCGGAACCCAGGACCACTGGCAGGGTTCCCGCCGGTGCCGGGATCGCTTCGAGGTTGACCAGCGCCTGGCGCAGCGCTTCACGGGCAAAGCCCATGACCCGCTCATCGGTGAAATAGCGGTAGTCGGTACGACCGCCACCACCATGGCCGCCGCGCTCACGGCGGCCATTCTGCTCGACGATCACGCTGACGTTGAAACGCACCAGCGGACGCACATCGGCAGCCAGGCTGCCATCGGCGGCGGCAATCAGGATGCGTTCCCACACCCCGGCCATGCTCACCGTGACTTGCTGGATACGCGGGTCCAGCGCCCGGGTGGCCACGTCGACACGCTTGAGCAGCTCGACCTTTTCGGCGCGGCTGATCACTTCGAGCGGGTTATCGGTGCCATAGAGTTGCGTGACATCCTGGCTCTTGAATGCCTGGACGCTGCCGTTTTGACCGGCACGGGAGATCGAGCGCGCCGCACGGGCTGCCGAGGTCAGCGCTTCGAGGTTGATGGCGTTGCTGTAGGCAAAACCGGTTTTCTCGCCCGACTGGGCCCGTACGCCCACCCCCTGATCGAGGTTGAAACTGCCTTCTTTGACGATCCCGTCTTCAAGGGCCCAGGACTCGGAAATCTGCCCCTGGAAATACAGGTCGGCCGCATCGATGCCCGGCCCGGCCAACTCGCCCAGTACCGACTGCAGGCTGTCGAGGGTCAATCCCCCTGGCGCCAGCAGGTGCTCGCTGACAGTGGATAACATCTCGCTCATAGTCACTCCGAGGTGTGCGCAGGCCGCAAAGCGTCCTGCGAGAAAAAGCGCCGGTGCAAGACCACCGGCATCCGCGCCCGAATGGACGCCTGTTCGCTGCTGTCGCGCTCGCTCAGCAGCACCGCTTCGCCGCTGGCCTGTTCGGCGACGATCCGCCCCCAAGGGTCGACGATAGCGGCATGACCATAAGTTTCCCGTGGTCCCGGGTGGGTTCCGCCCTGGGCGGCGGCCAGCACATAGCATTGGGTTTCGATGGCCCGGGCACGTATCAACACTTCCCAGTGCGCCGCCCCGGTCACTGCGGTAAATGCCGCAGGGGCGCTGATCAGCTCGGCTCCTGCCTGGCGCAAGGCGCTGTACAGCTCAGGGAAGCGCAGGTCGTAGCACACGCTCAAGCCCAGGCGCCCCACGGGTGTATCAGCCACCACCACCTGACTGCCATGGGCATAATCATCAGACTCCCGATAGCGGCCGCGGTTGTCGGCCACATCCACATCGAACAAATGCAGCTTGTCGTAACGGGCCACGGTGTCGCCATGTTCGTCGATCAACAGTGAACAGGCATGGGACTTGGCGTCTGGCTGGCCGACAGGCGGCAACGGCAGTGTGCCGGCCACCACCCATAACTTGAGGTCGCGGGCAGCCTGTTTCAACCACGGCAGTATCGGCCCCTCCCCCAGCGCTTCGGCACGACCGATGGCGGCGCTGTCACGCCGCCCCATGGCCGCGAAGTTTTCCGGCAATACCGCCAGCCGCGCACCGCCCTCCGCTGCTTGCTCAAGCAAGTGCCTGGCCTGCGCCAGGTTGGCCAGGACGTCGCTCTGGCTGACCATCTGGATCACCGCTGACTTCATGCGCGCTCCATCACTTTTCAAAAGGTTTTACAAAGCTGATTTTAGGCTCTTTCCACGGACCTTCTATGCGATAGTGCACGCTGGCATAGCGGGCCACCCGGTCGCCGAGCAGGCGGTCAACGAGGAACAAGGCACCACCGACTGCCGGCGCGCCGACAATCAGGGCGGCCAGCGGCAGGTTATTGGTAACCGGCAGCGTTACCTGCAGATTGGCATCGACGCGGTCGCGGACCATGTCGAGCGTGCCATCAAGCTCAAGGTTGCTCGAAGGGCCGGTCACCGTAATCGGCTCGCGGGTGACATACACCCCTTCGCTGGCCACGAGCAGCCCCTTGACCCGGTCATAGCTGAAGCCCTTGTCGAGCAGGTCGGAGAAGTCCAGACGCAAGCGCCGGCCGATGGAGTTGAAGTTGAGCAGGCCAAACACCCGCAGCGCCTGGGCACCGCCCTCGACCTCGACGAATTGCCCCTTGCGCAGTGCTGCATCGAGACTGCCGGAGAATCGACCCAGCCCTACCCAGGCGGGCGAACCCGGCCAGCGGCCGTCGACATCCAGACGAAAATCGCGACTGGTAACGGTCGGGGCGAAGTTCCAGGCCTTGAGCACGTCGGCCAGATTTTTACCTTCCAGACGGCCCTTGTACCAACTGCTGCTGGCACCCGGGGCGCCTTCCCAGCCCGCATTGCCATCAATGATCAGGCCTTTGAGGCTCAGGTCCAGATCGTTCAGCGCAATGCCCTTGGCGGTGGAACGCACCTTGAGCGCGACACTGCCCAGCAGGTCATCACCGCGAAACAGCTTGTCGATGGTCAGGTCGATGGAGGGCACCTTGCGAGGGTCGATATCGGCCATCGGGTCCGGGGCATTGGGCGAGGTGACTTCAGCCGGATCGGCGGGCGGCAAATGGATGGTTTGCAGGTTGACCACCATCGGCGCGCCCTTGGCGTCGGGAATGCGTGCGTTGCCGATAACTTCTTTACTGTCCAGGCGCAGCGCCCAGTTGTTGCTGTTGCGGTCCAGCCGTACCACGGCCTGGTTCAGGGTCAGCCCGCCACCTTGCAGCTTGCCGATGCTCAGGTCTGCACCGCGCAACAACTGACGGGCATTGCCGCTCGGATCATTGCCGGCCAAGCCGTCCAGTTGTTGCTGCCAAGGCTTGAGATCGAGCTCGGCCAGACGCCCTCGCACGCTCACTCCCTGCCCGGAAGGCAACTGTGGGTTGCCGCCACCGAACAGCAGTTCGCCGCGCCCCTGGTCGAGTTTGTCCATGGGTGCGGCGTATAGCATGTTGGCTACATTGGCATAGCTGGCGCCAAAACGACGCTCTGCCCCTTGCAGGGTCATGGTGAATTGACTGTCGCGGGTTTCATCCGCCGCCTTGCCAATAGGCGCAGGCAGGTTGATTGCCAGGCCCTTGAGGCTGGAATCCACCTTCAGTTCGTTGTCGCGGCTACCCAGCTTCAACTGCAGCTGGTAAGGCAGATCACCGGCGAGCGGCAAGGTCTGCGTGACCTTCAGCCAGTCGGTCAATGCCTTGAGTGCAACCTGCCCCTTGGCTTCTATGCGGCTCTGTATCTCGCCTGGCTTGCCTTCGGCAAAAATCTGCGCAGTCATTGGCTTGTCGAACACCCGGGCACTGATGTTCTGACCGCTGAGCCCCTTGTCGTAATCAAAGCGGAAAGCGCCCTTGAGCTTGTTCAACTCAAGTACCGGGGCTGCAATTTTCAGGCGGGCATCGTTGGTATCGAAATCCACGACCACCTTGGGGTGCTCACCCTTGGCCAGGGGAATGTCCAGCTTGAGCTTGCCCTTGAGGCCGCCCTGCCCCTCCCAGCCTGCAAACATCGCCGCAGTGCCAATCGGCGCCTCCTGGAGAATCTTGAGGCCATCCCCCAGACCGCCGTCGAACGCACCATCCAGGTACAAGTGGCTGTGCTGGCCGCTGGCGACATGCGGAATATTGACCTGAACGTCACTGACCTGGGTATCGAGCAACTGGCCCCGTTGCGCATTGATTCTCACGCCATCGTCGTCGATAAACACGTTGCCATCGACCTTCTGGATCTGCGGCCATCCGGGCTGGAAGTCCAGGGCGGCATCGTGCACCTTGAAGAACAGGCTGATGCTGCGTGCCTGCTCCGCGGCACCATGATTGAGCGAGCCTTGATACTGGAAATATCCTTCATCGACCGCACCCTTGAGGATGGCGGTGCGCAACCATTCATCCAGGGCCGGGCTCAACACCTCCGGGAGGTACTTGGCGGTGTATCGCCCATCGCCCTCGACCAGGCCGACGCGCAAGTCCATGTAATCTTCGCGCCCTTCTTCAAACAGAAGGCGAATGAGGAAGTCGCCGGCAATCTTGCCCTCTTCGCCCAGCACTTTCAGGTAGGGTGCGACCAAGGTGAAGCCTTCCTGGTCCAGGCGCCAGGTCAGACGCGCGTTGGCTTTCTGGTATTGCCAGGGTTTGGCGAAGATCGGATACAGATGCAGCATGAACGCGTCAGTATCCAAGCGCAATTCGCCGTGCCCCAGGTCACCGCTGATGCTGCCACTGACGTTCCCCGCTGCCGGGGCGCCGTGGTAGGCGTTGAACCCGACGCGTTCCAGATTGGCGGCAAAGCTCAAACGCTGATCGCCGGCAGCCTTGGGACGAACATCTACCAGCACATTGCGCAGGCTCCCGGTGACCTTCAGCCCCTTAACCACGGCCATGGCCTGCTCAGGCAGCGGTGCCAGGGACTCGATAAGCGGTGTAAGCGGGGTCAGGTTCAGGCGATCGGCTTGGATCTTCCAGGTTTCTTCACCGGCCTCGCTGGCGGCGACCTGATTCAGTTGCAGGTGCGACTCCCAGCGCGTCTTGCCCAGGCTCATGGCCAGGGAATCGAGCTTCACATCAAAGCCCTGCGCCTGGCGCTGGAACCAGCCATTGAGCGCCAGGTTCTCCACCTTGGCGACCTCACGGCCGGTGTAGGCGCCCTGAAGCTGCGGAGCATTGAGACGTACCGTGGCGTTTTGCAGTTGCCCCTTGCCCCAGTTCAGCCAGAACTCGCCGCCGGCCTTGAGTTCCTTGGCCTGCCACTGCCCCAGCAACCGCGGCGGAACCCAGCGTGCCCAATCGCTCTGGGGCAGGCTGAGGTAGGCTTCGACTTCTCCGTCGCGCCAGTGCGCCGCACGTATACGGCTGCGCAGGCTCATTGCCACAGGCTGGCCGTCAGGCAAAGTCAGGCGTGCGTCCAGCCGCTGGCGAACACTGCCGATCTGCAGGCCAACGCTGACATAGGTGAGGGTCATGGGATCGCGCTGAAACGGCTCGAGGGTGACCTGGCTGTCGACTATCGTGACCTTCGACACCACCTGCATGCGCTGCAGCAGTTGCTCAGGGTCCAGGGGCTGGTCATCGGTTTTCGGCAAGCCATCGAGCGCCCAGGCGCCGTTTTCATCTTCGCGCAGGCTCAGGTGCAAGCCACCGACTTCGAGATTGGCCAGTCGCACCTGACGCTCGGTCAGGCTGGCCCACAGGTCGGGAACCACTTTGACGCCGTCCAGGCGCAAGGCCGTTTTACCCTCGCCGACCTGGATGTCATTGACCAGCAGCACCGGTGCCAAGCCACTCCAGCGCCCTTCCAGGCTGCCAATGTGCACGGGCAAGCCCAAGGCCTGCTCGGCCTTGTCTTCAACTTCAGCGCGGTATTCGGCTACCAGTGGGACCAGCTGTCGGCCAAGGCTGACATACAGCGCCACCAGCACAGCCAGCAAGGCACAGATCCCCAGGCCCCAGCGGGTCATGGCGCCTAGGACGCGCATCAGACGCTCCATGGCAATGGCCCTCCAAGTCGTGCCTTAACTATGGCCGCAACCGGGCGCTTTGCCACCCGGCCTTTCGGGCAGGTGCAATCAGACTGCGTCAGAGCAGCACCACATCATATTGCTCCTGGGAATACATGGACTCGACTTGAAAGCGAATGGTTCGTCCGATGAAGGTTTCAAGCTCGGCCACGTTCCCCGACTCTTCATCCAGCAGGCGATCCACTACCTTTTGATTGGCCAGTACTCTATAGCCTTCAGCCTGATAGGCACGCGCTTCGCGAAGAATTTCGCGGAAAATCTCGTAACAGACTGTCTCGGGGGTTTTCAGCTTGCCCCGGCCCTGGCAGCACAGGCACGGCTCACACAACACCTGCTCCAGGCTTTCACGGGTACGCTTGCGGGTCATCTGCACCAGGCCCAATTCGGTGATGCCGATGATATTGGTCTTGGCGTGGTCGCGCTCCAGCTGCTTTTCCAGGGTGCGCAGCACCTGACGCTGGTGCTCCTCATCTTCCATGTCGATGAAGTCGATGATGATGATCCCGCCGATGTTGCGCAGGCGAAGCTGCCGGGCGATGGCGGTGGCCGCTTCCAGGTTGGTCTTGAAGATGGTCTCTTCGAGGTTGCGGTGCCCGACGAACGCGCCGGTGTTGACGTCGATGGTGGTCATCGCCTCGGCCGGATCGACCACCAGGTAGCCTCCGGACTTGAGCGGCACCTTGCGCTCCAGCGCGCGCTGGATCTCGTCTTCCACGCCATAGAGATCGAAGATCGGCCGCTCGCCCGGGTAGTGTTCCAGACGATCGGCGATTTCCGGCATCAGTTCGGCGACGAACTGCGTGGTCTTCTGGAAGGTTTCCCGGGAGTCGATGCGGATTTTCTCGATCTTCGGATTGACCAGGTCGCGCAGCGTGCGCAGTGCCAGGCCCAGGTCTTCGTAGATTTCGGTCGGTGCGCCGACGGTCTTGATCTGGGCGCCAATCTGGTCCCAGAGCCTGCGCAGGTAACGGATATCCATCAGGATCTCGTCGGCACCGGCGCCTTCGGCCGCGGTACGCAGGATGAAGCCCCCGGCGTCCTGGATGTTTTCCTGGGCCACGCAGTCGGTTACCACCTGCTTGAGGCGTTCACGTTCGGCTTCGTCTTCGATCTTCAGGGAAATGCCAACGTGGCTGGTACGCGGCATGTACACCAGGTAACGCGAAGGAATCGACAGTTGCGTGGTCAGGCGCGCGCCTTTGGAGCCAATCGGATCCTTGGTGACCTGCACCACCAGGCTCTGGCCCTCGTGAACCAGGGCGCTGATGCTTTCTACGGCCGAGCCTTCGCGCTGGGAAATTTCCGAAGCATGAATGAAGGCGGCGCGGTCCAGGCCGATGTCGACGAATGCTGCCTGCATTCCGGGCAACACGCGAACCACCTTGCCCTTGTAGATGTTGCCGACAATGCCGCGCCGCTGGGTACGCTCTACATGCACTTCCTGAAGAACACCGTTCTCCACCACCGCCACGCGTGATTCCATCGGTGTGATATTGATCAGAATCTCTTCACTCATGGCAGGCTCTCGTCAAAGGACTTCAGTAATGATGGATCGCTCGCAGGCGACTGGCTAGCAGCTGTCCGGTGTGTCCTCGTTCAACGGGCCGACATCGGTTGCCAGCAAGGGATGGCGAATTGGCTGAGCAGCTCGGCAGTTTCACTCAAGGGTAAACCGACCACCGCCGAATAACTGCCTTCGATGCGCTGCACGAACACCGCACCGAGCCCTTGAATGGCATAGCTGCCTGCCTTGTCCAGCGGCTCGCCGCTGTCCCAGTAGGCCTGTGCTTCTTGTGGGGTAATGTGACGAAACCTGACCTGACTGGCAACGCAGACGCTCAGGCACCGCTCGCCGTCGGCAACCGCCACGGCAGTCAGTACTTGATGCTCGCGGCCAGACAACGCCGCCAGCATGGCCAGGGCGTCTTCACGGTCCATGGGTTTGCCCAGAATGCGTCCGTCCAGCACCACCGCAGTGTCGGCACCCAGTACGGCAAAGGGTGCGCCCGCGGACGGGCCTGCCAAGGTGGCCATTCCGGCTGCGGCCTTGTCCCGCGCCAGACGCTCGACATAGGCAAGCGCGGCTTCGCCCGACAAAGGGCTTTCGTCGATCGAAGCGCTCAGCGTGGTAAAGGGAATGCCGATCTGGGTCAGCAACTCACGGCGGCGCGGTGAACCAGAGGCCAGGTACAGCAGGGTCATCGTGACTTCTCCCTGTCAACGTCGGGTAGCAGGCTCAGTTGATGCTCAGGCGCAATCGCAGGCCGCGCAGGCCGTAGCTGATCCAGGGCCAGAGCAAGGCGCTGATGACCGCTGACCAGATCAGCGCCAGGGTCGGCAGGCGATTGCCGGTCAGGGCGCTAAGCCACAGCTGTATCAGCTGTGCCAGGCCGAAGATCACCAGGATCACCAGGCTTTGCTGCCACATCGGGAACATCCGCAGGCGCTGCTGCAACGACAGCACCAAGAACGTGATCAAGGTGAGCACCAGGGCGTTCTGCCCCAGCAAGGTGCCGTACAAGACGTCCTCGGCAAGGCCCAGGACAAACGCGGTGGTCATGCCGACCTTATGCGGCAGGGCCAGGGTCCAGAAGGCCAGCAGCAGCGCCAGCCACATCGGCCGGAAGACCTCCATGAACTGCGGCAACGGCGAAACGCTGAGCAGCAGGCCAACGAGGAAGGTCAGCCAGACTACCCAGCCGTTTCGGCTGCGAGTACTTACCATCAGTTTCTCTCCCGGGAAGGGGGCGAAGCAGTGCCGCTGGCCGCTGCCGGCGTTGCTGCAGGCGCGGTAGCAGGCGCTGCTGCGGGTGCGGCGTTGGCAGGCGTTGCCGGCGCGCTACCGACCGCAGGTGCGGGTGCCGCTGGTGCCGCGCCGGGCGCAACCGCCTCGGCGGTCCCGGTCAGACCTTGTCGATCTGCGGCTTCCTGGGCCATCGCGGCATCGCTCGCGCGCTGCTCGGGGGTGCGGCTATCGGTGAACACCAGCAACAAGTAGCGACTGCGATTGAGTGCGGCGGTGGGGATGGCCCGGACAATGGCGAACGGCTGACCGGAGTCGTGGATCACTTCCTTGACCGTGGCCACCGGATAACCGGCCGGGAAACGCTGCCCCAGGCCAGAACTGACCAGCAGGTCGCCTTCCTTGATGTCGGCGGTATCGGCGACATGGCGCAGTTCCAGGCGCTCTGGATTGCCGGTACCACTGGCGATGGCCCGCAAACCGTTGCGATTGACCTGTACAGGAATGCTGTGGGTGGTATCGGTCAGCAGCAGGACGCGCGCGGTGTAGGGCATCAGCTCCACCACCTGCCCCATCAGGCCACGGGCGTCGAGCACCGGCTGGCCCAGGACTACGCCATCGCGCTCGCCCTTGTTGATCAGGATACGGTGGGTGAACGGGTTGGGGTCGACACCGATCAGCTCGGCGACCTCGACCTTCTCATTGACCAATGCCGAGGAATTGAGCAGCTCGCGCAGGCGCACGTTCTGCTCGGTCAAGGCCGCGAGCTTTTGCACGCGCCCTTGCATCAGCAAGGCTTCGGTCTTGAGTTTTTCGTTCTCGGCGATCAGCTCGGTACGGCTGCCGA
This sequence comes from Pseudomonas sp. JQ170C, assembly GCF_035581345.1. Lineage (NCBI taxonomy): Bacteria > Pseudomonadati > Pseudomonadota > Gammaproteobacteria > Pseudomonadales > Pseudomonadaceae > Pseudomonas > Pseudomonas sp. JQ170C. Next base: position 1,123,114 of record NZ_CP141608.1, on the reverse strand, counting down.
ATTGGCTGGCGATGCCCTGCCACAGACTCTGCGGCAAGTCGGTGATGTGATAGGACTCCATCAACACCAGCCCCATCTGGCTGCGCACCGGTTTGAGCAGGGTGAAGCGCGCATCGACCACCATCAGGGTGATCGACAGCACAACCAGCACCAGCAGGCGTACGCCCAGCGAAGGGCCCTTGGCGAAAAGCGGTTTAATGGGCCGCTCCTCGTGGACGACGATTCAAGAGGTCATTCATACGGCAATGCACCGGCCTGCTTGTGGATTGACGGAAAATGACGCCCACACGGACGTCAGCCCAGCACATACAGGTAGCACTGTGGGCACTACCTGTAAACCGGGCGGCATGATTGCTGCAGCCAGCTTATTCGCTGGAGAGCAGGTCCATGGTGTGTTTGTCCATCATTTCCAGGGCGCGACCGCCACCACGGGCGACGCAGGTCAGCGGGTCCTCGGCAACGATGACCGGCAGGCCGGTTTCCTGGGCCAGCAGCTTGTCCAGGTCACGCAGCAGCGCGCCACCACCGGTCAGCACCAGGCCACGCTCGGCGATGTCCGAGGCCAGCTCTGGCGGCGACTGCTCCAGGGCGCTCTTGACCGCCTGGACGATGGTTGCCAACGACTCTTGCAGGGCTTCGAGCACTTCGTTGGAGTTCAGGGTGAAGGCACGTGGTACGCCCTCGGCCAGGTTACGGCCGCGAACATCGACTTCACGGACTTCGCCGCCCGGATAGGCAGTACCGATTTCCTGCTTGATGCGCTCGGCGGTGGATTCGCCGATCAGGCTGCCGTAGTTACGGCGCACGTAGGTCACGATCGCTTCGTCGAAACGGTCACCGCCCACACGTACGGATTCGGCATAGACCACACCGTTCAGGGAGATCAGTGCGATTTCAGTGGTACCACCACCGATATCGACGACCATCGAGCCGCGAGCTTCCTCGACCGGCAGGCCGGCACCGATGGCGGCGGCCATTGGCTCTTCGATCAGGAACACTTCACGGGCACCGGCGCCCAGCGCCGATTCACGAATGGCACGACGCTCGACCTGGGTCGATTTGCACGGCACGCAGATCAGCACCCGAGGGCTAGGCTGCAGGAAGCTGTTTTCGTGAACTTTGTTGATGAAGTACTGCAGCATTTTTTCGCAGACGCTGAAGTCGGCGATCACGCCGTCCTTCATCGGACGAATGGCAGCAATGTTGCCAGGTGTACGGCCCAACATGCGCTTGGCTTCGGTACCGACAGCGACGACACTTTTCTGGTTGCCGTGAGTACGAATGGCCACAACCGATGGCTCATTCAGGACGATACCGCGCTCACGCACGTAAATAAGGGTGTTGGCAGTGCCCAGGTCGATGGAAAGATCGCTGGAAAACATGCCACGCAGTTTCTTGAACATGGGAAAGTGACCCTAGGCAACGCGTGGGTAAAAAAGTGCGGCAAACTCTAACAACGGCGGGGATTTTGGGCAAGGCGCCAATATGTTAAATTGGCAGTTTTTCCGAGCAAGCCAGCACACGATCGCGGCCTTATGACCGTAAATCTGTCAGCATGTTCCTCATCGCGGACCAATTCCGTTTTGTTTCCCCAGGAGATCCCCATGGCGCTTGAACGCTGCGACGTGGAAAAGATCGCTCATCTGGCCCGATTGGGCCTCAATGACGGCGATTTGCCACGCACTACCGATGCCCTGAACAGTATTCTGGGACTGGTCGACCAGATGCAAGCGGTCGACACCACTGGCATCGAGCCACTGGCCCACCCCCTTGAAGCCAGTCAGCGCCTGCGCGCCGATGTGGTAACAGAAAGTAACCAGCGCGAATCCTACCAGGCCATCGCCCCGGCGACCGAAAACGGCCTGTACCTGGTTCCGAAAGTCATCGAGTAAGGGAATAGAGCCTGCCATGCATCAACTGACCCTGGCCGAGATCGCCCGCGGACTCGCCGACAAGAAATTCTCTTCCGAAGAGCTGACCCAGAGCCTGCTGGCGCGAATCAAGCAGCTCGACCCTCAACTGAACAGCTTCATCAGCGTCACCGACGAACTGGCCCTGAGCCAGGCCCGTGCTGCCGACGCCCGTCGCGCTGCCGGTGAAACCGGTGCCCTGCTCGGCGCCCCGCTGGCGCACAAGGACCTGTTCTGCACCGAGGGCGTACGCACCAGCTGCGGCTCGAAGATGCTCGACAACTTCAAGGCGCCCTACAACGCCACCGTGGTTGCCAAACTGGCCGAAGCCGGCGCCGTGACCCTGGGCAAGACCAACATGGACGAGTTCGCCATGGGCTCGGCCAACGAGTCGAGCCACTACGGTCCGGTCAAGAACCCGTGGAACCTCGAACACGTTCCCGGCGGTTCGTCCGGTGGCTCGGCAGCAGCAGTAGCTGCGCGCCTGCTGCCTGCCGCCACCGGCACCGACACCGGCGGTTCGATCCGCCAGCCTGCCGCCCTGACCAACCTCACCGGCCTGAAACCGACGTACGGTCGTGTTTCGCGCTGGGGCATGATCGCCTACGCCTCCAGCCTCGACCAGGGCGGCCCGATGGCCCGCACTGCCGAAGACTGCGCGCTGATGCTGCAAGCGATGGCCGGCTTCGACGCCAAAGACTCCACCAGCATCGACGAGCCGGTCCCGGACTACAGCGCCAGCCTGAACGGCTCGCTGCAAGGCCTGCGCATCGGCTTGCCGAAGGAGTACTTCGGCGCAGGGCTCGACCCACGCATCGCCGAGCTGATCCAGGCCAGCGTCAAGGAGCTGGAAAAGCAGGGTGCCGTGATCAAGGAAATCAGCCTGCCGAACATGCAGCACGCCATCGCCGCGTACTACGTGATCGCCCCGGCCGAAGCCTCCTCCAACCTGTCACGTTTCGACGGCGTGCGCTTCGGCTACCGTTGCGAGAACCCGGCTGACCTGACCGACCTGTACAAACGCTCCCGCGGCGAAGGTTTCGGCAGTGAAGTGCAGCGCCGCATCATGGTCGGTACCTACGCCCTCTCGGCTGGCTACTACGACGCCTACTACCTGAAGGCGCAGAAGATCCGCCGCCTGATCAAGAACGACTTCATGGCCGCCTTTGAAGACGTCGACGTGATCCTGGGCCCGACCACGCCAAACCTGGCCTGGAAAATCGGCGCCAAGAACAGCGATCCGGTCGCCGAGTACCTGGAAGACATCTACACCATCACCGCCAACCTCGCCGGCCTGCCCGGCCTGTCGATGCCGGCCGGTTTTGTCGATGGCCTGCCGGTTGGTGTGCAACTGCTGGCCCCGTACTTCCAGGAAGGCCGCCTGCTCAACGTCGCGCACCGCTATCAGCAAGTCACTGATTGGCACACTCGCGCACCTAACGGCTTCTGAGGGATCACCACATGCAATGGGAAGTTGTCATCGGGCTGGAGATTCACACCCAGCTCGCCACCCAGTCGAAGATTTTCTCCGGCAGCGCCACCACGTTCGGCTCCGAGCCCAATACCCAGGCCAGCCTGATCGACCTGGGCATGCCCGGCGTACTGCCGGTGCTCAACCAGGAAGCGGTGCGCATGGCCTGCATGTTCGGTCTGGCGATTGACGCCGAGATCGGCCATCACAACGTGTTCGCGCGCAAGAACTACTTCTACCCCGACCTGCCCAAGGGCTACCAGATCAGCCAGATGGAGCTGCCGATCGTCGGCAAGGGTCACCTGGACATCGCCCTGGAAGACGGCACCGTCAAGCGCATCGGCATTACCCGTGCGCACCTTGAAGAAGACGCCGGCAAGAGCCTGCACGAAGACTTCAGCGGCTCGACCGGCATCGACCTGAACCGTGCCGGCACCCCGCTGCTGGAAATCGTCTCCGAGCCCGAGATGCGCAGCGCCAAGGAAGCCGTGGCCTACGTCAAGGCCATCCACGCCCTGGTGCGCTACCTGGGCATCTGCGACGGCAACATGGCCGAAGGTTCGCTGCGCTGCGACTGCAACGTCTCGATCCGCCCCAAGGGCCAGGAAGCGTTCGGCACCCGCTGCGAGATCAAGAACGTCAACTCGTTCCGCTTCATCGAGCGCGCGATCAACAGCGAGATCCAGCGCCAGATCGAACTGATCGAAGACGGCGGCAAGGTCATCCAGGAAACCCGCCTGTACGACCCGAACAAAGACGAAACCCGCTCCATGCGCAGCAAGGAGGAGGCCAACGACTACCGTTACTTCCCCGACCCGGACCTGCTGCCGGTAGTGATCGAGGGTGCCTACCTCGACACCATCCGCGCCACCCTGCCGGAACTGCCACCGCAAAAGCGCGAGCGCTTCCAGAGCCAGTTCGGCCTCTCGGCCTACGATGCCAACGTGCTGGCCTCCAGCCGCGAGCAGGCCGACTACTTCGAGCAAGTGGTCAGCGTGTGTGGCGATGCCAAGCTTGCCGCCAACTGGGTCATGGTCGAGCTGGGCAGCCTGCTTAACAAGCTGGGCCTTGAAATCGACCAGGCGCCGGTCAGCGCCGAACACCTGGGCGGCATGCTCAAGCGCATCCTCGACAACACCATCAGCGGCAAGATTGCCAAGGTCGTGTTCGAGAAGATGGCCGCCGGTGAAGGCGATGCCGACCAGATCATCGAAGCCGAGGGCCTCAAGCAGGTCACCGACAGCGGTGCGATCGAGAAGGTCCTGGACGAAGTGCTGGCGGCCAACGCCGAGCAGGTCGAGCAGTACCGCGCCGCCGATGAGGCCAAGCGCGGCAAGATGTTCGGCTTCTTCGTCGGCCAGGCCATGAAGGCGTCCAAAGGCAAGGCCAACCCGCAGCAAGTGAACCAATTGCTCAAGAGCAAGCTCGAAGGGTAATTGCTGATCGCGGGGCAGGCCCGCTCCTACCTGTAGGAGCAGGCCTGCCCCGCGATGTCCCTCCCTTCTGGAGCACCTGCACACATGTGGCGTCCCCTCAGCGCACTCGCGCTCTTCACCCTGCTGGCCGGCTGCGCCAGCCACAATATCGATCCACGCGGTTACGACAAGACCGGCACCGCCTCCTATTACGGCTCCCGACACCACGGCAAACGCACCGCCAGTGGCGAGCCCTTCAATAAAAACGCCATGACCGCTGCCCACCGCAGCCTGCCCTTCGGCACCCGGGTCAAGGTCACCAATTTGAAAAACGATCGCACGGTCGTGGTCCGCATCAATGACCGCGGCCCGCACACCCGTGGCCGGTTGATTGACCTGTCTCAGGCCGCCGCAGAAAAACTGGGCATGATCCGTAGCGGAACGGCGCGGGTACGGGTACAAAGTCTCAGCGACTGATCCTGTAACGGAGTACGAACATTTTCGACCTGGCCGCTTTACCCACCTTCAGCCTGCTGCAGCTGAGCTTCGGCCTGCTGCTGTTGATCGCCGGTGCCGAACTGCTGGTGCGCGCGGCCCTGCGCATGGCCGCCAGCCTGCAAGTACGCCCGCTGATCATCGGCTTGAGCCTGGTGGCCTTCGGCAGCAGCGCACCGCAGCTCACGGTCAGCCTGCAGGCCGCCTACACCGGCGCACCGGATGTGGCGGTGGGTAGCGTGGTCGGCAGCAACATTTTCAACATACTGGTCACCCTGGGCCTGGCTGCGCTGATCATTCCGTTGCGCGTCTCGCGTCAACTGGTGCGCCTGGACATTCCCCTGATGATCGGCGCCAGCGTGCTGGTCTATCTGCTGGCCCTCAACGAGCTGCTCGGCCGCCTGGAAGGTGCACTGTTGCTGGCAGGCCTGGTGGGCTACCTGGCCATCCTCTGGCATCAGTCGCGTCACTATGCCCGCACCTACCCGGCCCCCGGCCCACGACCGCAGCAGGGTGGCGGGTTCTGGGTCGCCAGCCTGCTGATGATGCTGACGGGGCTGGGCTTGCTGAGCCTTGCCGGGCATCTGCTGCTGGAAGCCGCCGTTGAAGTGGCGGTCGACCTTGGGTTATCGGAACGGGTGATCGGCCTGACAGTCGTCGCGGTCTGCACCTCGCTGCCGGAGCTGGCGACCTCGCTGATCGCGGCCCTGCGGGGTGAACGGGAGATCGCCGTGGGCAACGTGATCGGCAGCAACCTCTTCAACCTGCTCGCGGTGCTTGGCCTGACGGCCCTGATAGCACCCGAGCCCTTGTCCATTTCGCCCAATGCCCTGGATTTCGACCTGCCGGTGATGCTCGGTGTCGCGGCCTTGAGCCTGCCGGTGTTCTACTCGGGCTACCGGGTCACCCGCGCCGAAGGTCTTGTGTTTCTCGGCTTGTACCTGGCCTACGGTCTGCATGTGGTGGCCTTCACCACAGGCATGCCGTTGGCCACCCGCCTGGAAAAACTGATGCTGTTCTATGCACTGCCAGCGCTTGGGGCGTGTCTGCTGTACACGACCCTGCGCGCCTGGCGCCGCCAACACTAAGGAAAACAACATGGGCGACAACAACAAAACCGGCGAACAGGTCCGCCGTCAGGTCATGGGCGATGCCTTCGTCGATCGCGCACTGGGCAACGCTACCGACTTCACCCAGCCGCTGCAGGACTTCGTCAACGAGCACGCGTGGGGCAGCGTCTGGAGCCGTGAAGGCCTGCCGCTGAAAACCCGCAGCTTGATCACCCTGGCCGCGCTGACCGCGCTCAAATGCCCGCTAGAGCTCAAGGGCCACGTACGCGGCGCCTTGAACAACGGCTGCACCGTCGAAGAGATTCGTGAAGCGCTGCTGCATTGCGCGGTGTACGCCGGTGTACCGGCGGCCATCGATGCCTTTCGCGCTGCCCAGGAAGTGATCGACAGTTACCAGCAAGGCTGACCGATCACCTCCGGGCCCGGGCCGTCAGTCGGCAGCGACGACGGCCTTGTCGCCTTTTTTCTTCAGCCAGAACGCCACACCCAGCACTGCCAGCCACACCGGGATCAACAGCACCGAAATACGGATGCCCGGGGTCAGGTACATGATCACCAGAATCAGCGACAGGAAGGCCAGGCACACATAGTTGGTCAGCGGGTAGCCCCAGCTCTTGTAGAACGTCGTTTCGCCAGCGGCCTGCTTGGCGCGACGGAACTTGAGGTGGGTGATGCTGATGATTCCCCAGTTGATCACCAGCGACGACACCACCAGCGCCATCAGCAAGCCGAAGGCTTCAGCCGGCATCAGGTAGTTGATCACCACACACAATCCCGTCGCCAGCGCCGAGATCCCCAGCGCCGCCAATGGCACGCCACGGTCATTGACCTTGAGCAGACGCTTGGGTGCATCGCCCTGCACCGCCAGGCCGAACAGCATGCGGCTGTTGCAGTACACGCAGCTGTTGTAGACCGACAGCGCCGCTGTCAGCACCACCAGGTTGAGAATCGTCGCAACCAGGTTGCTGTCCAGCGCATGGAAGATCATCACGAAGGGGCTGCCGCCCTGTACCACCTTCTGCCAGGGGTACAGTGACAGCAGCACGGCCAACGCGCCGATGTAGAAAATCAGGATGCGGTAGATCACCTGGTTGGTGGCGCGCGGAATGCTGTATTTGGGGTTGTCGGCCTCGGCTGCAGTGATCCCCACCAACTCCAGGCCGCCAAAGGAAAACATGATCACGGCCAGGGCCATCATCAGGCCGCTGATGCCATTGGGGAAGAACCCGCCAAACTGCCACAGGTTCGCCACGCTGGCATCCGGGCCGCCATTACCGCTGATCAACAGATAGCCACCAAAGGCAATCATGCTGACGATGGCCACCACCTTGATCAACGCGAACCAGAACTCCATCTCGCCATAGACTTTCACCTGGCTCAGGTTGATCAGATTGATCACGGCAAAGAAGATCGCCGCCGTCGCCCAGGTCGGAAAGTCCGGCCACCAGTACTGGATGTAGATCCCCACGGCAGTCAGCTCGGCCATCCCCACCAGCACGTAGAGCACCCAGTAGTTCCAGCCGGACATGAAGCCGGCGAACTCGCTCCAGTAGCGATGGGCGAAGTGGCTGAAGGTGCCGGACACCGGCTCCTCGACCACCATCTCACCAAGCTGGCGCATGATGAAAAAGGCGATCAGGCCGGCAATCGCATACCCCAGCAACACCGAAGGGCCAGCCAGCTGGATGGTCTGCGCGATGCCGAGAAACAGGCCGGTGCCGATAGCGCCACCCAGCGCGATCAATTGGATATGGCGATTTTTCAACCCGCGATGCAATCGCTCTGGGGTGATCTCGTCTTGCATGAAGTGCCCTCGAAGGTCGGAGACCGTGTTGGAATTATTTTCTTACAGATTCTAGATCCAACCGCCCCACTGCAAGAAAAAGATGCCGATATTGGTGGTAATGGCAGCCATCAGGGTGGTTATGACGATAATAGCCGCCGCCAACTCGTGGTTACCGTTGGTCGACCTGGCCATCACATAGCTGGCCGCCGCGGTGGGGCTGCCGAAGTACAGGAACAAGATGCCCAGCTCTGCCCCGCGAAAACCCCACAGCCACGCCCCAAGCGTGGCCAGGATCGGCAACCAGACCATTTTCAACAGGCTCACGCTGACCGCCAGCCCGCCGCTCTGGCGCAGCGACGCCAGTGAGAGGGTGCCGCCGATACAGATCAGCGCCAGCGGCAGGGTCATCTGCGCCAGGTAGTCGGCAGACGTCAGCAACCAGTTCGGCAATGCCACCTGCCCATAGGCCATCACCGCCGCCAGCAGCACGCTGATGATCAACGGATTGCGCAGGATGCTTTTACAGATGCTCCACGGATCGGACTTGGCGCTCGGGCTGTACACCGCCAGCACCACCACCGACAAGGAGTTGTAGAGCAGGATCACCAGGCCCGCGAGAATGGCCCCCAGCGAGATCCCGTAATCGCCGTACATGCTCGCCGCCAGCGCCAGGCCGATCACCCCGTTGTTACCCCGGAACGCGCCTTGGGTATAGATCCCGCGGTCGTCGCGCGGGCAACGCCAGATCGCCAGGCCCCAGGCCAGGCCGAAACCGATCAGGGTGGCAATGGCAAAGTAGACCAACAGCCCGGGCTGGACTGCCGTGGTCAGGTCAGCGTGGTAGATCCCCAGGAACAGCAACGCCGGCATGCAGACGTTGAAGACCAGGGCCGAGGCGGTGTGGATGAAGCCGTCGTTGATGGCATTGATGCGCTTGAGCAGCACGCCCATGAACAACATGGCAAAGACCGGGGCCGTGATGTTCAGCGTCTGGAGAAAAAGGGCGAGCATGCAGGGCGGGTCCGGGCGGCTGTAGTTAGGGGGCTAATGATACGCCTGCGCCGCCGGATAAATCGACCGCGGGGCAAGCCCACTCCTACTGTAGGAGCGGGCTTGCCCCGCGACTTCAGGGATCAGCGCCGAACCGGCCGCTTCTGCAGTTTGCGCTGCAAGGTACGCCGGTGCATGCCCAGGGCCCGGGCAGTGGCGGAGATATTGCCCTCGTGCTCGGTCAGCACGCGCTGGATGTGTTCCCACTGCAGGCGGTCAACCGACATCGGGTTTTCCGGCACCAGGCTGTCCAGGTCGGCATGCTCGGACAGCAATGCCGCCAGCACATCATCGGCGTCGGCCGGTTTGCACAGGTAGTTGCAGGCGCCGCGCTTGATGGCCTCGACAGCGGTGGCAATGCTCGAGTAACCGGTCAGGATCACCACGCGCATTTCCGGATCGAGTTCCAGCAGCTTGGGCAGCAACACCAGGCCCGAGTCACCATCCATCTTCAGGTCCAGAGTGGCGTAGTCCGGCACATCCTGCTGGGCCAGCACCAGACCTTCTTCGGCGGAACCGGCCGTACTCACGCGAAAACCACGGCGGCTCATGGCCCGGGCCATGACCCGGGTAAACGTGGCATCGTCATCTACCAGCAACAGGTGCGGCAGCTCTTCGCCTTCAACCTGGATTTCATCACTCATCACACATCTCCTCGCGCGTCACGCGGCAGGCGCAGCTCGGTGAGCGTACCGCCCTCTTCATGACTATAGAGTTTTACCGAGCCGCCAGCACGGGTCACGCTGGCCTTGCTCAAGAACAGGCCAAGGCCGAAACCCTTGCCCTTGGTGGTAAAGAAGGGTTTGCCGATGGACTCGGCAATGGCCACCGGCACACCCGGACCATGGTCGCGAATGCTGATGACCATATCTTGCGCATCCCAGTCCAGGCGCACTTCAAGCTCGTCGGGGCAAGCATCGGCTGCATTGTTCAACAGGTTCAGCAAGGCCTGGGTAAGGTCGGGCGGTGGCGCCAGGCGCGGCACACTGCCCTGCCCCAGGCGCTGAAAGCGATAACTGGCCTCAGGGCGCATCAGGTGCCAACGGTTCAGGGCTTCATCGAGCCAGGCGGTCACTTCCTGGTCCTCGACCGCCATGCGCCGATTGGCTTCGGCGGCACGTACCAGGTTCTGCAGGGTTTCCTTGCACAGCTTGACCTGGTCCTGAAGCACCGCCAGGTCTTCCTGCAACAGCGGGTCGTGGTGATCCTGGCGCATTTCCTTGATCAGCACGCTCATGGTTGCCAGGGGCGTACCCAGCTCATGGGCGGCGCCGGCCGCCTGGGTCGCCACCGCCAGCAGTTGCTGGTCACGCAGGCCCTCTTCACGCCGCTCGGCACGCAGTTGCTCCTGGCGCCGCAGCTCCTCCGCCATCTTCGCCGCGAAGAAGGTGATCACTGCAGCGGCCAGGGCGATGCTCAGCCACATGCCGTAGACCTGCATCTTTTCCCGCGCCATGGGGAAGGTTTCCAGTGGATAGAACTGCACCAGCAACAAGCTGTAGGCGGCCAGGGCGATACCCGAGAGAATCAGCGAGTAGACCCAGGGCAGCGTCACGGCAGCAATTGCCAGCGGCACCAGGTAATAGGAGACGAAGGGGTTGGTGGAGCCACCCGAGTAGTAGAGCAAGGCGCTGTGAATCAAGAGATCGCAGGCCAGCTGGAAGGCGTACTCGAGTTCCGTGACCGGCAACGACAGGCGCAGGCGCAATGCCGTGAAGGCACAGAGCAGGCTCGACAGGCCAAGGGTGATGACCAGTGACAACCACGGCAGCGGCAGCAGGTCGGTCCAGTAGGCAACACCTACCGACCCGGCCTGGGCGGCCAGCACCAGAATGCGGATGAAGGTCAGGCGCCAGAGGTTCTGGCGAGTGGCAGACAGCATTTGTACGGGGGCGAGCATGAGCTCTCCTGATGAGTGCTCCAGGGCGAATCGTGGCGAGTATACCGAAGCTGCAGGCGGGACTGCTGACATGCGGCAAAGCGCCACACTTTTTTACACAACAATGATGGCCCTTTTGAACCTCACTACACTCTTGCCAGTCTTATGGGCCATGCGTGGAATGGAGCTCCCAGCGCCCACGCCTTTTTTCAAGGAGTCATACATGCTTAACCCTCGTCGTAGCGCCGCCCTCGTGATGGCCACCAGCCTGCTCGCAAGCCTCCCGGCACTGGCGGAAGCGCCCCGGTACAACCAGATCTCGCTGCGCGCCGAAGTCAGCAAGGAAGTGGCTCGCGACCTGATGATCGTGACCCTGTACAGCGAAGCGCAGAACACCGACCCGGGCAAGCTGGCCAACGAAATCACCGAGACCATGAACAAGGCGGTGAAGCAGGCCCGTGAAGTGAAGGAAGTGAAGATCAGCCAGGGCAGCCGCAACAGCTACCCGATCTACGACAACAAGGGGCAGAAGATCACCGGCTGGCGCGAGCGCGCCGAACTGCGCCTGGAAAGTGCCGACTTCCCTGCCCTGTCCAAGCTGACCGGCGAGCTGTTGCAACAACTGAAAATGGGCGGCATGGACTTCTCCATCGCGCCAGCCACGCGCAAGTCCAGTGAAGACGAGCTGCTCAAGGATGCGGTCAATGCCTTCAAGACCCGCGCCCAACTGGCCACCGAGGCCCTGGGCGGCAAGGGCTACAAAGTGGTCAACCTGAACCTCAACAGCAGCGGCTACCCGCACCCCTATGCCCGCAGCGCCCCGATGATGATGAAAGCCAGCATGGATGCCGAAGGCGCAGCGCCAAGCCCGGACATCGAAGCTGGCACCAGCCAGGTCAGCCTGAGCGCCGACGGCACCATCGAAGTTCTAATGCCCTGAACAACGTCTACGCTCAATCGCGGCAGCTTCGGCTGCCGCGATTGCTGCACCCGGCAACACGCGCACCATCCTGGTGCCTGGCGTGACTTCATCTGCGCGCAACATCCTCGAAACAATCTGAAATACGACCTCGCAAACGATCAACTCCGTAAAAATTACACGGATGCGACATTCCTGTACGTCCGTCCCACTCTTTGTTGTCACACATCCCTTTGGCTGTTGCATTGGGTATAGGGCCTGCATAAGTATCCGCAGTACGGCTCACAAGGCCCCCTCAAAATCAAAAATGACAACAAATGAGGCCACCATGCTCAAACACGCGGTCATTCCGTTCCTGGTCGGCGCAGGCTTGCTTGCCGGCGCACCTTCTGCCCTCGCGGCGACTAACCTGGTGTTTTGCTCAGAAGGCAGCCCGGCCGGATTCGATCCCGGCCAATACACCACGGGAACCGACTTCGATGCCTCAGCCGAGACAGTCTTCAACCGCCTGAGCCAGTTCGAGCGTGGCGGCACCGCAGTCATCCCGGGCCTGGCAACCCGCTGGGACATCTCCGATGACGGCCTGACCTACACCTTCCACCTGCGTGAAGGGGTCAAGTTCCACACCACCGACTTCTTCAAGCCGACGCGCGAATTCAACGCCGACGACGTCCTGTTCACCTTCACTCGAATGCTCGACAAGGACATGCCGTTCCGCAAGGCCTACCCCACCGAGTTCCCGTACTTCACCGACATGGGCATGGACAAGAACATCGCCAAGGTGGAGAAGCTCGACGATCACACCGTCAAGTTCACCCTCAACGAGGTGGATGCCGCGTTCATCCAGAACATGGCCATGAGCTTCGCCTCGATCCAGTCGGCCGAGTACGCCGATCAGTTGCTCAAGCAGGGCAAGGCCGCCGATATCAACCAGAAGCCGATCGGCACCGGCCCGTTCGTGTTCAGCAAGTACCAGAAAGACGCGCAGATTCGCTTCAAGGGCAACAAGGACTACTGGCAACCCGAGGACGTGAAGATCGACAACCTGATCTTCGCCATCACCACCGACGCCTCGGTGCGTATGCAAAAGCTCAAGAAGAACGAGTGTCAGGTCACCCTCTTCCCCCGCCCGGCCGACATCGAGTCGCTCAAGGCAGATCCAAACCTGAAGATGCCTGACCAGCCCGGCTTCAACCTGGGCTACATCGCCTACAACGTGATGGACAAGATCAAAGGCAGCAACGAGCCCAACCCGATGGCCCAGCTCAAGGTTCGCCAGGCGCTGGACATGGCGGTGAACAAGCAGCAGATCATCGACTCGGTGTACCAGGGCGCCGGCCAGCTGGCCGTCAACGCCATGCCGCCGACCCAATGGTCGTACGACACCACCATCAAGGACACCCAGTACGATCCGGAGAAAGCCAAGCAACTGCTCAAGGAAGCGGGCGTCAAGGAAGGCACCGAGATCACCCTGTGGGCCATGCCGGTGCAACGCCCCTACAACCCCAACGCCAAGCTGATGGCTGAAATGCTGCAGTCCGACTGGGCCAAGATCGGCATCAAGGCCAAGATCGTCAGCTACGAATGGGGCGAGTACATCAAGCGTTCCAAGAGTGGCGAGAACGGCGCCATGCTGATCGGCTGGAGCGGTGACAACGGTGACCCGGACAACTGGCTGGGAACCCTGTATGGCTGTGATGCCATCAACGGCAACAACTTCTCCAAATGGTGCGACCCCGAGTACGACAAGCTGATCAAGCAGGCCAAGGCCACCTCCGACCAGGCCAAGCGCACCGAGCTGTACAAGCAAGCCCAGCAGCGCCTCAAGAGCCAGGTGCCGATCACACCGATTGCTCACTCCACGGTGTATCAGCCCATGCGCAAAACCGTAGAGGACTTCAAGATCAGTCCGTTTGCCTTGAACGCCTTCTACGGCGTCAGCGTGTCCAAGTAGCAGCCATCGACGGCCGCTGCGCGCCCCTCCCCGGTGTGCGCAGCGGCTTGATGCTGGCCTGGCAGGTCAACCGCGAACGCATCGACACGGAAACGTCGATGCCGCTTTTCGGAAACCTCCTGTACGCCCTCGCGTAATCACACTTGCAGCAACCTATCGACGCCGCTGGCGTCGAGTCATCGCTGTATGTGCGATATGCGCGGCCGTGCGCCCCGGACCGTTCAAAAACAACAAGAGATAAGGGATCGTCATGCGCCATACCCCGATTTTTGCAACATTGCTGAGCCTGGGTCTGCTCACCCAGGCCCCCCTGAGCCAGGCCAAGAACCTGGTGTTCTGCTCCGAAGGCAGCCCCGCAGGCTTCGACACCGCCCAATACACCAGCTCCACCGACAACGATGCCGCCGAGCCCATCTACAACCGCCTGGTGGAGTTCGAGCGAGGCGCCACCGCCGTCAAACCGGCCCTGGCCGAAACCTGGGACGTCTCCCCCGACGGGCTGACCTACACCTTCCAGCTGCGCGAAGGCGTGAAGTTCCACAGCAACAAGGACTTCAAGCCCACTCGCGAACTCAACGCCGACGACGTGCTGTTCACCTTCAACCGGATGCTTGATCGCGACCACCCGTTTCGCAAGCTCTACCCCACCGAGTTCCCCTACTTCGTCGGCATGAGCCTGGACAAGAACATTGCCCGGGTCGAGAAGACCGGCCCCATGACCGTGGTATTCACCCTCAACAGCGTCGATGCTGCCTTCGTGCAGAACCTGGCGATGAGTTTTGCCTCCATCCTCTCGGCCGAGTACGCCGAGCATCTGATGACCTCCGGCCGCCCCAGCGACATCAATCAGAAGCCGATCGGCACCGGGCCTTTCGTGTTCCAGCGTTACCAGAAGGACTCGCAGATCCGCTATCGCGGCAACAAGGACTACTGGAACCCCGACCAGGTAAAGCTTGACCAACTGATTTTCTCGATCAACACCGACCCCTCGGTGCGCATCCAGAAGCTGCGCAAAAACGAATGCCAGGTAACCGTGAATCCACGCCCGGCTGACCTGGAGGCACTCAAGGCCGACCAGAAGCTCCAGGTGATCGAAAAGCCCGGCTTCAACCTGGGCTACATCGCCTACAACGTGCAGCACAAACCTTTCGACCAGTTACAAGTACGCCAGGCCATGGACATGGCAGTGAACAAGCCGGCCATCGTCCAGGCGGTGTACCAGCATGCCGGGCAACTGGCTGTCGGCAGCATGCCGCCCACCCAGTGGTCGTATGACGACAGCATCAAGGACGCCGGCTACAACCCGGACAAGGCCCGCGAACTGCTCCGGGCAGCCGGGGTCAAGGAAGGTACCGAAATCACCCTGTGGGCCATGCCTGTACAACGCCCCTACAACCCCAACGCCAAGTTGATGGCCGAAATGCTTCAGGCCGACTGGGGCAAGGTCGGCCTGAAGGTCAAGATTGTCAGCTACGAGTGGGGCGAATACCTCAAGCGCACCAAGGACGGTGAACACGACATCTCGCTGATCGGCTGGACCGGCGACAACGGCGACCCGGACAACTGGCTGGGCACCCTGTACAGCTGTGACGCGATCGGCAGCAACAACTACTCCATGTGGTGCGACCCGCAATACGACGCGCTGGTCAAACAAGCCAAGACCATCACCGACCGCGAGCAACGCACCGTGCTCTATCGACAGGCTCAGCAGCGCCTCAAGCAGCAAGTGCCAATCACCCCGATCGCGCATTCGACGGTCAACCAACCGCTCAGTGCCAAGGTCGAGGACTTCAAGGTAAGCCCCTTCGGGCGCAACGTCTTTTCCGGCGTCAGCATCGAATAATCCCTGCCCGGGCCAAAGGCGTGCGATCCACGCCTGCGGCCCTGTGCAGCCTGGATCTGCCCGATGGCGATCGGGCAAACGTTTGCAATCCCTGTTCCACCGCAAAAGCGCCGAACCCACAAGGCCAGGCGTTCAAAAAAAAAGAAAAGAAAGGGAGCTTTACCTTGAGACGATCTATCTCTGCAGTTTTTGCCTTGTCCTTCACAGGCCTGTCCGTCATGGCCCAGGCTGAGCCCGCCAGCCAGGACTTCGTCCCGGTCAGTGCCAAGAACACCAGTGCCCAGAGCCAGGCCAGCGGCTTTATCGAAGGCCAGAGCCTGTCCGGTACGACCCGTAACTGGTACGCCCGCGAACGCGCCACCCGCGCGCCGCTGTGGAAGTACTACAAGAGCGACGGCACCCGCCACGACACCCACAGCCGTGACAACTGGGTCCAGGGCACCATCCTCAACTACAGCTCGGGCTTTACCGAAGGCACCATCGGTTTCGCCACCGAAGTAGCCGCCTACAACGCCATCGCCCTGGAACAGGGGCGCGCTGCCGTCGCCGGCCCCAACAACCGGACCCTGACCCACAGCGACGGCGATGTCATCGGCCAATGGAGCAAGATGGGCCTGGCCAACGTCAAGGCGCGGGTGTCCAACACCACCCTGACCGCCGGGCGCCAGTCGATGGACACACCGGTCATCGCCTACATCGGCAACCGTGCCCTGCCGTCGAGTTTCCAGGGTGTGAGCATTCACAGCGAAGAGTTCGACAACTTGTCGTTCGACGCCGGGACCTTTGACCGCGTCTCACCGCGAACCGAACAGAGCCTGAGCAAATTCCGCTCCGAGTACGCCGCCAACGGCGCAGAAACCGATCGCATCAGCATGATCGGCCTCAACTACCAGCCGCTGCGCAGCCTCAGAACCAGCCTGTACGCCTCCAAGGTCGAAGACTTCTGGAACCAGTACTACTTCGGCGCCAACCATGAACTGGGCGACAGCGCAGTGTTGAGCCTGACCACTGGCCTGAACTACTACAAGACCAAGGATGAAGGCCGCAGCGAACTCGGTGAGATCGACAACGACACCTACAGCCTGTCGCTGGGCCTGACCCATCAGGCGCACAGCCTGACCTTTTCCTACCAGCAAGTGAACGGCAACGAGTACTTCGACTACCTGCATGAAACCAACGCCATCTTCCTGGCCAACTCCCTGCTCTCGGACTTCAACGGCCCGAACGAGAAATCCATGCAGATCGCCTACGGCTTGAACATGGCCCAATACGGCGTGCCGGGCCTCAAGTTCAACCTGTACAACGCCCGTGGCTGGGGCATCGATGGCACCCACTACCGCGGTACCGGCTACGACGTGCAAGGCCAAGATGGCGAGACGCACTACGAGTGGGGTATTGGCACCAGCTATGCGGTGCAGAGCGGTGCGCTCAAGGACACCACCATCCGCGCCACCTACACCGCCCACCGGGCCAGCAAGGCCCAGGCCGACGGCAGCCTGGACGAGCTGCGTATCGTGACCACCATTCCCTTCAACATTCTCTGAGGCAGGCCATGGCCGGTTCACCGAACCGGCCATGGCGACTACGCTGGCTTAATTGATAGCCGGGAGGTTTCATGAAACTGCTACCGCTACGGGCTGCCCTGGCAGCCGTCCTGTTGAGCACTGCGGCGGGGCTTTCGGCCAAGCCGCTGGTGGTGTGTACCGAGGCAAGTCCGGAAGGCTTCGACATCGTCCAGTACACCACGGCCGTGACTGCCGACGCCTCGGCCGAAACCATCTTCAACCGCCTGGTCGACTTCAAGCCCGGCACTACCGAGATCCAGCCGGCCCTGGCCGAGCGCTGGGACATCAGCCCGGACGGGCTGACCTATACCTTCCATCTGCGCGAAGGGGTGAAGTTCCACACCACCGACTACTTCACCCCCTCCCGGGCAATGAATGCCGACGATGTGCTCTGGAGCTTCCGACGCCAGCTGGACCCGAACCATCCGTGGCACAACAAGACCAGCGTCGGCTTCCCCTACTTCGAGAGCATGGGCTTCAAGACGCTGCTCAAGAGCGTCGAGAAAACCGACGATCATACGGTGGTCTTCACCCTCACCCGCCCCGAAGCACCCTTCCTGCCTGACCTGGCCATGGCCTTCACCTCGATCTACTCGGCCGAGTACGGCGACCAGTTACTCAAGGCCGGCAAGACTGCCGACCTCAACAGCAAGCCGATCGGCACCGGCCCGTTCATCTTCCAGCGCTACAACAAGGACGCCCAGGTCCGCTACAAGCCCAACCCGGACTACTTTCGCGGCAAGCCGCCGGCCGATGCGCTGATCTTCGCCATCGCCAGTGACAACAACGTGCGCCTGCAAAAGCTCAAGGCCAACGAATGCCAGGTGGCGCTCTACCCCAAGCCTGACGACATCCCCAGCATCAAGACCGACCCCAGGTTGAAAGTGGCCGAGATGGAGGCCCTGACCACCGGCTATATCTCGCTCAACACCCAGCACAAATACCTGAGCGACGTGCGGGTGCGCAAAGCCATCAACATGGCCTTCGACCGCCAGGTCCACGTCGAGCAGCTGTTCGGCAAAGGCAATGCGCTGGTGGGCGTCAACCCTTACCCGCCGACCCTGATGGGCTACAACACCGCCAACCGCAACCCGCCTCGCGACCTGGACAAGGCCCGCGCCCTGCTCAAGGACGCCGGCGTACCGGAAGGCACGGTACTGACCCTGTTCACCCGCAACGGCGGCGGCCCGACCAACCCCAACCCGCGCCTAAGCGCCGAAATGCTCCAGGCAGACCTGGCCAGGATCGGCCTGAAGGTCGATATCCGCGTGATGGAATGGGCCGAAATGCTGCGCCGCGCCAAGAACGGCGAGGCCGACATGGTGTCGACGGGCTGGGCCGGCGACAACGGCGACCCGGACAACTTCCTCACCCCGCTGCTCAGCTGCGAAGCCGTGAAAAGCGGAGAGAACTATGCCCGCTGGTGCAATCAGACATTCCAGGCGTTGATCGACAAGGCCCGCACCGTGACCGACACAGATGAGCGCGCAGCGCTCTATGTAAAGGCGCTGGCGGTGTACGATGAAGACCAACCGTGGATCAGCATGGCGCATCCGAAGATGTTCACCGCCATGCGCAGTAACGTTGAGGGCTACCACATCAACCCCCTCACCAATAACAACTTCGCCACCACCCAGGTGAAGTAGAACAAGAACGACCGCCAGCCCCTGATCGGGTGCTGGCGGGCACGCCTGACAGGCTGATGAGGTACACCAGAAGATGTTTAGTTTTATTGCCCGGCGCCTGGGACTCTTGATCCCGACCTTTTTCGGCATCACCTTGCTGACCTTCGCGCTCATACGCCTGATACCGGGAGACCCGGTGGAAGTCATGATGGGTGAGCGCCGGGTCGACCCCGAAATGCACGCCCAGGCCATGGAACGCCTTGGCCTGAACAAACCCTTGCCCGAGCAGTACCTGGACTACATCGGCAAGCTGGCCCAGGGCGACCTGGGTGAGTCGCTGCGTACCCGCGAAAGCGTCTGGCACGAGTTCCTCGCCCTGTTCCCGGCCACGCTCGAGCTGGCCCTGGCGGCGTTGTTCTTTGCCGGCATCGTCGGCCTGCTGGCCGGGGTGATTGCCGCCCTCAAGCGCGGCTCGCTGTTCGATCACGGGGTCATGGGGATATCCCTGGCCGGCTACTCGATGCCGATCTTCTGGTGGGGCCTGATCCTGATCATGTTCTTCTCGGTGAGCCTGGGCTGGACCCCGGTGTCCGGGCGCATCGACCTGCTCTACGACATCGAGCCGAAAACCGGCTTCATGCTCATCGACACCCTGCTCAGCGATGAAGAAGGCGCCTTCAAGGATGCCGTCATGCATCTGATTCTTCCGGCCATCGTGCTCGGCACCATCCCGCTGGCGGTGATCGCCCGGATGACCCGCTCCTCGATGCTTGAAGTGCTGCGCGAAGACTACATCCGTACCGCCAGGGCCAAGGGCCTGTCGCCTGCCCGCGTGGTGTTCGTGCATGGCCTGCGCAACGCGCTGATCCCGGTACTCACCGTGTTCGGCCTGCAGGTCGGCACCTTGCTGGCGGGCGCGGTACTCACCGAAACCATCTTTTCCTGGCCGGGCATCGGCAAATGGCTGATCGAAGCCATCGGCGCCCGTGACTACCCCGTGGTCCAGAACGGCATCCTGTTGATTGCCTGCCTGGTGATCCTGGTCAACTTCGTCGTAGACATCCTCTACGGCCTGGCCAACCCACGCATCCGTCATCAGCGCTGAGGGCCTCGACATGACTACCCCACTTGCAAAAGCCGTCACCACGCCCGCTACCGCCGTCGACCAGAGCCTGCTCTACCCCTCGCCCTACAAGGAATTCTGGCAAGCGTTCTCGCGCAACAAGGGTGCTGTGGCCGGGCTGATGTTCATGAGCCTGATCGTGTTCTGCGCGCTGTTTGCGCCCTGGGTGGCACCGCACAACCCCAGTGAGCAGTACCGCGACTTTTTGCTGACCCCGCCGGTATGGCTCGAAGGCGGCAACTGGCAATTCATCCTGGGCACCGACGAGCTGGGCCGCGACCTGCTCTCACGCCTGATCCAGGGTTCGCGCCTGTCGCTGCTGATCGGCCTGTCATCGGTGGTGATCTCGCTGATTCCCGGGATCTTCCTTGGCCTGCTGGCCGGGTTCTTCCCGCGCCTGCTCGGCCCTTCGATCATGCGCCTGATGGACGTGATGCTGGCCCTGCCCTCGCTGCTGCTGGCGGTGGCTATCGTCGCCATCCTCGGCCCTGGCCTGATCAACACCGTGATCGCTATCGCCATCGTATCGCTGCCCTCCTACGTGCGCCTGACCCGCGCCGCGGTCATGGGCGAGCTGAACCGTGACTACGTCACCGCCGCACGCCTGGCCGGTGCCAGCCTGCCGCGCCTGATGTTCGTCACCGTGCTGCCCAACTGCATGGCGCCGCTGATCGTCCAGGCCACCTTGAGCTTCTCCTCGGCAATTCTCGATGCCGCGGCCCTGGGCTTCCTCGGCCTGGGCGTGCAGCCGCCGACCCCTGAGTGGGGCACCATGCTGGCCTCGGCCCGCGACTACATCGAACGCGCCTGGTGGGTAGTGAGTCTGCCTGGCCTGACCATTTTGCTCAGCGTGCTGGCAATCAACCTGATGGGCGACGGACTGCGCGATGCGCTGGACCCGAAACTCAAGAACGCCGCCTGAGGAGAACGCCATGTCACTTCTGCAAATCAAGAATCTGAATGTGCGCTTTGGCGACGCCAACGCGGTGCCGGTGGTCGATGGACTGGACCTGAGCGTCAACGAGGGCGAAGTCCTGGCAATCGTCGGCGAATCGGGCTCGGGCAAATCGGTGACCATGATGGCGCTGATGGGCCTGATCGACGCACCCGGGCGCATCACCGCCGACGCCCTGACCTTCGACGGCACCAACATGCTCAAGCTCAGCGGCCGCCAGCGGCGCAAGGTGGTGGGCAAGGATATGGCCATGGTCTTCCAGGACCCGATGACCGCCCTCAACCCGAGCTACACCGTGGGCTTCCAGATCGAGGAAGTGCTGCGCCAGCACCTGGGCCTGCGCGGCAAGGCCGCTCGCCAGCGCGCCCTGGAGCTGCTCAAGAAGGTCGAGATCCCGGCCGCCGAAAGCCGCCTCGACGCCTACCCCCACCAACTTTCCGGCGGCATGAGCCAGCGCGTGGCCATTGCCATGGCCATCGCCGGCGAGCCCAAGCTGCTGATCGCCGATGAACCGACCACCGCCCTGGATGTGACCATTCAGGCGCAGATCATGGAGTTGCTGCTCAACCTGCAAAAAGAACAGAACATGGCCCTGATCCTGATCACCCATGACCTGGCCGTGGTCGCCGAGACCGCCAAGCGGGTCTGTGTGATGTATGCAGGCCAGGTCGTGGAAGTCGGCCAGGTGCCGGAACTGTTCGATGTACCCGCCCACCCCTACAGCGAAGCGCTGCTGGCGGCGATTCCCGAGCAAAGCGAAGGCGCCGAGCGCCTGGCGACCCTGCCCGGTATCGTCCCCGGCCGCTACGACCGCCCGCAAGGTTGCCTGCTGTCGCCGCGTTGCCCCTATGTGCAGGACAACTGCCGCCGGCAACGCCCGAGCCTCGATCCCCAGGCCCATAGCCAGGTCCGTTGTTTCTACCCGCTGAACCAGGAGGTGGCGTAATGACCGTCGTCCTTACCGCCCGTGAACTGACCCGTCACTACGAAGTTTCCCGTGGCCTGTTCAAGGGCCATGCCCTGGTGCGCGCACTCAACGGCGTGTCGTTTGAACTCGAGGCCGGCAAGACCCTGGCCGTGGTCGGCGAATCCGGCTGCGGCAAGTCGACCCTGGCCCGCGCCCTGACCTTGATCGAAGAGCCCTCCTCCGGCTCGCTGAAAATTGCCGGGCAGGAAGTGGCCGGGGCCAACAAGGCCGAGCGCAAGCAACTGCGCAAGGATGTACAGATGGTCTTCCAGAGCCCCTATGCCTCGCTCAACCCGCGACAGAAGATCGGCGATCAGTTGGCTGAACCGCTGCTGATCAACACCAACCTGTCCAAGGCCGAGCGCCGCGAAAAGGTCCAGGCCATGATGCAGCAAGTCGGCCTGCGCCCGGAGCACTACCAGCGCTACCCGCACATGTTCTCCGGCGGACAGCGCCAGCGTATCGCCCTGGCCCGGGCGATGATGCTGCAGCCCAAGGTGCTGGTGGCCGATGAACCGACCTCGGCGCTGGACGTATCGATCCAGGCCCAGGTGCTGAACCTGTTCATGGACCTGCAGAAGGAGTTCAACACCGCCTATGTGTTCATCTCCCACAACCTGGCCGTGGTGCGCCATGTGGCCGACCAGGTGCTGGTGATGTACCTGGGCCGACCGGCCGAGATGGGGCCCAAGGAGGACATCTACAACAAGCCCCTGCACCCCTACACCCAGGCGCTGCTGTCGGCTACCCCGACCATCCACCCCGACCCGCTCAAGCCGAAGATCAAGATCGCCGGCGAACTGCCCAACCCGCTGAACCCGCCGCCGGGCTGCGCCTTCCACAAGCGCTGCCCGTATGCCACCGAACGCTGTGCAGCCGAAGAGCCGGCGTTCAGGCAAGTGGGTACCCGCCAGGTGGCATGCCACTACGCCGAGCAGTTCTTGTAGGCGCGGGCTTGCCCCGCGAGGCGATGTGCCTGACACACCGCTATCGCGGGGCAAGCCCGCTCCTACAGTTGCTCCACTTGACCGGCGCACAACCGCCCATCACTATCGCTCAATGATCCCCGACCCCATCCCCGACGGCCCGGAACAAACCCCGGAAACAGCCGCCACCGTCCTGCGTTATCACCTGTGCTGGAAGCATCGCGACCTGGACGGGGTGATGGCCTTGTATCACCCCGATATCCAGTACAACGACTACTTCCAGAACCGCGTCCTGCACCTCGATGAACTGCGCGAGTACGTGCGCGTGAGCATGCCCCGCGAAGTCGATGAAGACATCGTCCACAGCGACCGTATCCGGGTCGATGGCTGTACCGCGTTCATCCAGTACCAGGTCACCCTGCGCGGCGGCGAAGGCCTGGTGGCGTTCCAGTCCAGCGAAGCCATCACCGTGCGCGACGGCCTGGTCTGGCGGGTCAATGAATACGCCTCGCTGGTGCGCGAAGCCAAGCCCGAGTCCGGCCAGGGCGATGCGCGCCCGACCATGAGCCGCCTGGGGCTGTCGCCCCGGCAACTGAGCTCCATGGCCCAGGACCTGGAGCAGTA
Source organism: Pseudomonas sp. JQ170C (assembly GCF_035581345.1). Classification (NCBI taxonomy): domain Bacteria; kingdom Pseudomonadati; phylum Pseudomonadota; class Gammaproteobacteria; order Pseudomonadales; family Pseudomonadaceae; genus Pseudomonas; species Pseudomonas sp. JQ170C. The sequence goes on along the minus strand of NZ_CP141608.1, from coordinate 1,099,537 downwards.
CTTCCAGCGCCAGCAACCCTACCTCGACCCGGAACTCGACCTGCAACGCGTCGCCCGCGAGAGCGGCTACAGCCGCAACCAGATCTCCTACCTGCTCAACCAGGTGCTGGGCCAGAGCTTCTACCGCTACGTCAACCAGGCACGCCTGCATCACCTGCTCAACGGCCTGGACCGAGCACCCGCCACCAGCAAAATCGACGACCAGGCCTTTGCCGCCGGCTTCAACTCGCTCTCGGCGTTCTACAAGTGTTTTCGCCAGCACACCGGGCTCTCGCCCAAGGCCTGGGTCAAGCAGAATTCTCTGCGTGCACGCAGCTAAGACAACACCCCCCGCCAGCTTCTAGGATCGCCACAGACCGTAACGGATGTGGAGCCGAACACAATGCAGCCCTGGCGCAAGATCAGCCTTTGGATGGACCAGCTGGATGAGACGCTGAGCACGCGCCCGGCCCTGCACCACGACCTAGACGTGGATGTCTGCATCATCGGCGCCGGCTACACGGGGCTATGGACCGCCTACTACCTCAAGCAGCAGGCCCCGCACCTGAACATCGCCATCGTCGAGGCCAACATCGCAGGCTTCGGCGCCTCCGGTCGCAACGGTGGCTGGCTGATGGGCAATATGCTGGGCGAAGACCGCTTGCTGGCCGCCAGCTCCCCTGCGCAACGCCGCGCCTCCTACGACCTGCTGCATGGCATTCCCGATGAAGTGCAGCGTGTACTGACCCTTGAAGGCATCGACTGCGACTACCGCAAAGGCGGCGTTCTGTATTGCGCGGCCCGCTACCCGGAGCAGGAAACCACCCTGCGCAACTACCTCGACAAACTCTACAAGCAAGGCCTCACCGAAGCCGACTACCGCTGGATGAGCCCGGCGCAACTGGCCACCCAGCTGCGTATCAGCAAACCCTACGGCGCCATTTTCAATCCCAATGTCGCCACCATCCAGCCGGCCAAACTGGTGCGCGGCCTGGCCCGCACCGTGGAACGCATGGGCGTGCACCTGTACGAGAGCAGCCCGGTGACCGAGTGGCGCGCTGGCGAGGTGCGCACGGCACAGGCACGTATCAAGTGCCAATGGCTGGTACCGGCGGTGGAAGGTTACTCGGTCAACCTACCGCCGCTTGGGCATTACCAGATGCCGGTGCAAAGCCTGCTGGTGGCCACCGAGCCGCTGCCGGAACACGTCTGGGAAAAGATCGGCCTGAACCAGGGCCAGGCCTTCAGCGAAAACAGCCGTCAGGTCACCTACGGCCAGCGCAGCGCCGACAACCGCCTGGTGTTCGGCGCCCGTGGCGGCTATCGGTTCGCCGGCCGGCTGCGGGAAAACTTCGACCTGACCGAAAGCGAAATCGAACTGCGCCGCTACCTGTTCGGCGAGTTGTTCCCGCAGCTCAAGGACGTCGCCATTACCCACGCCTGGGGCGGCAACCTGGGCATGGCCCGGCGCTTCCGGCCGCACATGCTCTGTGACCGCAAGCAAGGCATCGCCCTGGCCGGTGGCTACGGTGGCGAAGGGGTGGGCGCCAGCGCCCTGGGCGGTCGCACCCTGGCCGAGCTGATCCTGGAGCGGCGCAGTGAGCTGACCGAGCAGCCCTGGGTTCACCCCGACAGCACACTGTCCAGCCTCAAGGGCTGGGAGCCCGAACCCTGCCGCTGGCTGGGCTACAACGCCATCATCAAGAGTTTCGTCCATGAGGACCAGACCCTCGCCGACCCCACCAGCGCCCCCTGGCGCCGGCGCCTGGCCAGCGGCGTGGCGGACTTCATGGAAGGCTTCATGCACTGACTTTTCGTTCCCCCTGAACAGGACCACTGGTATGAGCATTACCCAGTTCAAGAACACCGACACCGCCGTGCTGCAAGAATCCAATCCGGTTGCCGTTCCGCTCGGCGAGCCGGTGTCGATTGCCTCGGTGACCGCCGTCGAGCGCAGCGACGGCGTCGAAACCGGCATCTGGGAATGCACCCCGGGCCGCTGGCGCCGGCAGATCGTGCAGCAAGAGTTCTGTCACTTCATCAAGGGCCGTTGCACCTTCACCCCCGACGGCGGTGAACCGCTGACCATCGAAGCCGGCGACGCCATCATGCTGCCGGCCAACAGCACCGGGGTCTGGGACATCCAGGAAACCGTGCGCAAAACCTATGTACTGATTTTCTGATCATCTGATCGCCTGCCTCCTTCGATAAAAACAGACAAAGCAAGGAATCCAGACATGCGCCCATTGCTCTTCGCACCCCTTTTGCTGGCGGCGTCCTTCGCCCAGGCGGCCGATTCGGTGAAAATCTACAACTGGTCCAGCTACATTGCCCCCGACACCCTGAAGAACTTCCAGCAAGCCAGCGGCATCGTGCCGACCTACGACGTGTTCGACAGCAACGAAACCCTCGACGGCAAGCTGATGACCGGCAACTCCGGTTACGACGTGGTGTTCCCGTCCAACCACTTCATGGCCCGGCAGATCCAGGGCAAGGCGCTGAAGAAGCTCGACAAGAGCCAGCTACCCAACTGGCAAAACCTCAACCCGGTGCTGCTCAAGGCCCTGGAAGTGAACGACCCGGGCAACCAGTACGGCTTCCCGTACCTATGGGGCAGTACCGGCATCGGCTACAACATCGACAAGGTCAAGGCGGTGCTGGGCGACAACGCTCCGGTGGATTCCTGGGACCTGATCTTCAAGCCCGAATACATCAGCAAGCTCAAGAGCTGCGGCGTCGCGGTGCTGGACAACGGCCCCGAGCTGCTGCCGATTGCCCTGCACTACCTGGGCCTGCCGCACCACAGCCAGGACCCGAAGGACTACGACAAGGCCAAGGAACTGCTGATGAAGGTGCGCCCGTACATCAGCTACTTCCACTCGTCCAAATACACGGGTGACCTGGCCAATGGCGATATCTGCGTGGTGGTGGGTTTCTCCGGCGACGTACTGCAGGCCAAGAACCGTGCAGACGAAGCGAAGAACGGGGTGAAGGTGGGTTACTCGATTCCCAAGGAAGGCGCGCCGATGTGGTTCGACATGGTTGCCATGCCGGCCGACGCACCGAACGAGAAAGCCGGTTACGCCTACATGAACTACCTACTGCAACCGGAGGTGATGGCCAACATCAGCAACCATGTGCAGTACGCCAACGGCAACCTCAAGGCTGACACCCTGGTGGACCCGGCCCTGAAGGCCAACACCATGATCTACCCGAGCGACGAAATGCTCGGCAAGCTGTACGCACTGGAGGCAATGCCGGCCAAGATCGACCGCATTCGCACGCGGCTCTGGACCAGCATCAAAGCGGGAAACTGAAATGATCGCGGGGCAAGTCGAGACGTCTCGACTTGCCCCGCGATGCTTACAACTTAGTGATGTTCGCGAGTGGCGCGGAACTTCACATCCGGCCAGCGCTCTTCCATCAGCGCCAGGTTGACCCGGGTCGGGGCCAGGTAGGTCAGGTGACCGCCGCCGTCGATGGCCAGGTTTTCCACGGCCTTGTTCTTGAATTCCTCAAGCTTCTTCTTGTCGTCACAGCTGATCCAGCGCGCGGACCAGACCGTGATCGGCTCGTAGGCGCATTCGACCTTGTACTCTTCCTTCAGGCGGCTGGCGACCACATCGAACTGCAGCACACCGACGGCGCCGAGGATGATGTCGTTGCTGCGCTCAGGGAAGAACACCTGGGTCGCACCCTCTTCGGCCAACTGCTGCAAGCCCTGGCGCAATTGCTTGGACTTGAGCGGGTCCTTCAGGCGCACACGGCGGAACAGTTCCGGCGCAAAGTGCGGGATACCGGTGAAGCCCAGGGCTTCGCCTTCGGTGAAGGTGTCGCCGATCTGGATAGTGCCGTGGTTGTGCAGGCCGATGATGTCGCCTGCCCAGGCTTCTTCCAGCTGCTCACGCTCGGAGGAGAAGAACGTCAGCGCGTCGCCGATACGCAGGTCTTTGCCGGTGCGCACATGGCGCATCTTCATGCCCTTCTCGTAGCGGCCGGAACAGATGCGCATGAAAGCGATACGGTCGCGGTGCTTGGGGTCCATGTTCGCCTGGATCTTGAACACGAAGCCGCTGAACTTCTCTTCGGTCGGCTCGACGCTGCGCTCGTTGGCAACCCGAGGCAGCGGGCGTGGCGCCCAGTCGACCACGGCATCGAGCACATGATCGACACCGAAGTTGCCCAGAGCAGTACCGAAGAACACCGGAGTCAGCTCGCCGCGCATGAACTCGCCCTGGTCGAACTCGTGGCAGGCACCCTGCACCAGCTCCAGCTGCTCGAGGAAGCGCTCGTACTCATCACCCAGGTGGGCGCGGGCTTCGTCGGAGTCGAGCTTCTCGATGATCTTCACCTCGGTACGCTCGTGGCCGTGGCCCGGGGTGTAAACGATGATGTAGTCGCCGGCGAGGTGGTACACACCCTTGAAATCGCGGTAGCAACCAATCGGCCAGGTGATCGGCGCGGCCTTGATCTTCAGGACCGCCTCGATTTCGTCGAGCAGTTCGATCGGGTCGCGGATGTCACGGTCGAGTTTGTTGATGAAGCTGACGATCGGCGTGTCACGCAGACGGCAGACATCCATCAGGGCGATGGTCCGTGGCTCGACCCCTTTACCGCCGTCGAGCACCATCAGTGCCGAGTCGACCGCGGTCAGGGTGCGGTAGGTATCTTCAGAGAAGTCTTCGTGACCCGGGGTGTCGAGCAGGTTGATCATGTGCTCGCGATAGGGGAACTGCATCACCGAGGTCGTGATGGAGATACCACGCTGCTTCTCCATTTCCATCCAGTCGGAGGTGGCATGGCGGTCGGACTTTCGCGATTTCACCGTACCGGCAACGGCAATGGCCTTGCCCATCAGCAGGAGCTTTTCGGTGATGGTGGTCTTACCCGCATCGGGGTGGGAAATAATGGCGAAGGTGCGGCGTTTCGCGACTTCGGCGGCCTGGTTGGTCATGGGAAATCGCCTGGCAGGTGATTCAAAAAAAGGGCGCAGATTATAGCTTAAAACTACCCCTGAACTGAACCGTTGGGTGGATTAACGCTGGCCAAATGCCGCTTCAGATGGGAACCTTTACGGCTGTGGAGGCGTCCACTCCCCTGATTCGCAATCGGTTTTTACCGTTCGTCAGGGGTGGTTTCACCGGCAACACGAGCCTGACGAGGCTTCGCTTATGGCGTGTTCCGCTCCGCTTTCGGACAGCGCGCTGCTTATCGCGATCACACTGCCTGCCGCCTGGAATGGTGGCCGCCACGGGAGTGTGTTCGCCGACAACAAAAGGAGTCCGCCTGTGGCTAAAAGCTATGGCAAGGGGCTGATGGGATGTGCCTTTGTGCTCGTCATCCTGGCCCTGCTGATCCACTGGATCGGCACCGATACGATCGCGCACTACCGCGCCGATCTGTGGTTCTACCTGCAAGCGCACCTGATGCTGGTGTTGCTCTCGATGGTGGCGGCCTTGGCCGTGGGTATACCCGCTGGCATTGCCTTGAGTCGACCACACAGGGTCGACCGCGCCGAACGTTTCATGCAGTTTTTCAACATTGGCAACACCATTCCCCCCCTGGCCGTTCTGGCCATTGCCCTGAGTTTCCTGGGCATTGGCGCTGGCCCTGCGATCTTCGCGTTATTCCTCGCCTCCCTCCTGCCCATCGTGCGCAACACCTACGAGGGCCTGAAAAACGTTCCCGCCTCGCTCAAGGAAGCCGCCACCGGTATCGGCATGACGCCCCGTCAGTGCCTCTGGCGTGTCGAGTTGCCCAACGCCGTGCCGATTATCGTCGGCGGTGTGCGGGTCGCCCTGGCGATCAACGTCGGCACAGCGCCGCTGTCGTTCCTGATCGGTGCCAATAGCCTCGGCAGCCTGATCTTCCCCGGCATTGCCCTGAACAATCAGCCGCAATTGCTGCTGGGCGCTGCCTGCACCGCCCTGCTCGCCCTGTTGCTTGACGCCCTGGTGGCTCAAGGCAGCCGGCGTTGGCTCGAACGCGGCCTGGCCCACTAAGCGAAGGAACTCCAATGAAAAGAATCGCCTTGTTACTGGGCGCGGCCCTGCTGTTCTCGGGATTTGCCCAGGCCGCCACAAAACCTGTGATTCGCCTCGGCGCGCGGGTGTTCACCGAACAGACGGTGCTGGCGGAAATCACCGCGCGTTACCTCAATCAGAACGGTTTTGATGTACGCATCACCGGCGGCCTGGGCAGCAACCTGGCCCGCAGCGCCCATGAAACCGGCCAGCTGGATATGGTCTGGGAATACACCGGGGTCTCGCTGGTGTCCTACAACCACATTGAAGAGCGCATGCCCAGCGCCGCGGCGACCTACGCCAAGGTCAAGGAACTGGATGCGAAGAAAGACCTGATCTGGCTGACGCCCTCGAAGTTCAGCAATACCTACGCCCTGGCCCTGCCGCGCAAGGTTGCCGAGCAGTACCCCCAGGTGACCAACATCAGCCAGCTGAATCAGGTGCTGCGCGATGAACAGGACCGCGACCATGTGGTGGCCCTGGACACCGAGTTCGCCAACCGCCCCGACGGCCTGGTCGGCCTCACCGAAACCTACGACCTGCAACTGACCCGTCGCAACATTCGCCAGATGGACGCCGGCCTGGTCTACACCGCGCTGCGCAACGGCCAGGTGTTCAGCGGCCTGGTCTACACCACCGACGGTCGCCTGAGCGCCTTCGACCTCAAGCTGCTCGACGACGACAAGCACTACTTCCCTGACTACACCGCAGCCCCGGTAGTACGCAAGGAAGTGCTCGACGCCCACCCGCAACTGGCCACCCTGCTCAAGCCGCTGGCCGAGCAACTGGACGATGAGACCATGCGCCAGCTCAACGCCAAGGTCGACGTCGAGCACCAGAGCCCCGGCAAGGTTGCCGACGAATACCTGCGCCAGCACCCACCTGCACAGGAGCAGCCATGAACATGCTCGATACCTTCGTTCACCTGGACTGGGCCCAGGTCCTGCACTTGACCTGGCAGCACATCACCCTGGTCGGCATCGCGGTGAGCCTGGCCATTCTGATCGGCGTGCCGCTGGGCATTCTGATGACCCGCTTTCCGGCCCTGGCCGGCCCCCTGCAGGCCAGCGCCACGGTGCTGCTGACCATTCCTTCGATCGCCCTGTTCGGCCTGCTGCTGCCGTTCTATTCCAAGTTCGGCCAGGGGCTTGGGCCTTTGCCGGCGATCACCGCGGTGTTCCTTTACTCACTGCTGCCGATCCTGCGCAACACCTACCTGGCGCTGACCAGCGTCGAGCCCGGCATCCGTGAGGCCGCCCGCGGCATCGGCATGACCTTCGGCCAGCGCCTGCGCATGGTCGAGCTGCCCATCGCGGTACCGGTGATCCTCGCCGGCGTTCGCACCGCCGTGGTGATGAACATCGGCGTCATGACCATTGCCGCGACCATCGGCGCCGGTGGCCTGGGCGTCCTCATCCTTACCTCCATCAGCCGCAGCGACATGTCGATGCTGCTGGTCGGCGCCGTACTGGTGAGCCTGTTGGCCATCATCGCCGACCTGCTGCTGCAAATCCTGCAACGTGCCCTGACTCCAGAAGGACTGCGCAAATGATCGAACTCCAGAACCTCAGCAAGACCTTTCACGCCAATGGCAAAGACGTCAAAGCCGTCGACGCCGTAAGCCTGACCGTCAACGAAGGCGAGATCTGCGTGTTCCTCGGCCCGTCCGGCTGCGGCAAGAGCACCACGCTGAAAATGATCAACCGCCTGATTGCGCCGACCTCCGGCAAAGTCCTGATCAATGGCGAAGACACCACCGGCCTGGACGAAGTGACCTTGCGTCGACGCATCGGCTACGTGATCCAGCAGATCGGCCTGTTCCCCAACATGACCATCGAGGAGAACATCACGGTGGTCCCGCGCCTGCTCGGCTGGGACAAGCAAAAGTGCCATGAGCGCGCCCGCGAGCTGATGAGCATGATCAAGCTCGAACCCAAGCAGTACCTGCAACGCTATCCGCGCGAACTGTCCGGTGGCCAGCAACAGCGGATCGGCGTGATCCGTGCCCTGGCGGCCGAAGCACCACTGCTGCTGATGGACGAACCCTTCGGTGCGGTCGACCCGATCAACCGCGAGATGATCCAGAACGAATTCTTTGAAATGCAGCGGGCGTTGAACAAGACCGTGATCATGGTCAGCCACGACATCGACGAGGCCATCAAGCTGGGTGACAAGATCGCGATTTTCCGCGCCGGCAAGTTGATCCAGCTCGACCACCCCGACACCTTGCTGGCCCACCCGGCCGACGACTTCGTCAGCAACTTCGTCGGCCAGGACAGCACCCTCAAGCGCCTGTTGCTGGTTCGCGCCGAAGACGCCGCCGACAACGCGCCGTCGGTGAGCCCGACTACCCCGGTGGCTGAAGCGCTGGAGCTGATGGACGAAAGTGACCGCCGCAATGTGGTGGTCACTGATGGCCAGAACAAGGCCATGGGCTATGTGCGCCGTCGCGATCTGCACCGTCAGCAGGGCACCTGTGCCGACTTCCTGCGTACCTTCAATGCCACGGCTTCGCACGATGAGCATTTGCGCATCCTCTTGTCGCGGATGTACGAATTCAATCGCTCGTGGTTGCCGGTGCTCGATGCCGAGCAGGTGTTTCTGGGAGAGGTCACTCAGGAGTCGATTGCCGCCTACCTGAGTTCGGGGCGCTCGCGCGGGGGCAAGACCAGCATCGTGTCGCCGGCTGAAGCGCAGGCCTGATTTGCAGGTGATCGCGGGGCAAGCCCGCTCCTACCAGGTAGGAGCGGGCTCGCCCCGCGATCAATCTCAGAACCCTACACTGGCCTGCACATAGAAGGTGCGCGGCTCACCCAGGTACAGCCCCGCGTTGTTGTCGCTGGAACGGGTGTAGTACTGCTTGTCGAAGATGTTCTTCACCCCCGCCGCCAGCTTCAGGTTCGACAGTTCCTTGCCGAAGTCATAACCACCCCGCGCCGCCCAGGTGACATAACCCGGAATATCGCCGTACTGGCCGTCGGCACTTGGCTCGGTGATGTAGTTGCCGTTGAAGCTGCCGTCGGCATTCATCCCGGTACCCGGTGCGCGCTGCTTGGATTGGGCGTAGGCATCCAGGTTCCAGGTCCAGCGGTTGATCTCATAGCGCAGTCCTGCGTTGACAATCTGGCGCGAATAGAACGGCAGGTCACGTCCCTTGAAGCCCGGAATCTCGCCCTCGTAGGTGGCGCGGGTATAGGTGAATCCGGCATTGGCGCTCAGACCCTGCAGGCGCGGATCAAGGCCCGAGAGGTCGTAATGCATGGAGGCTTCGATACCCTGGTGCTTGGTAGCCCCCAGGTTGGTCCAGCCGACATCGTTGCTGATGTACTGCAGCTCGTCGTCGAAGTCGATGTAGAACGCCGTCAGCTCACCACCCCAGGTGCCATTGTTGTAGCGGGTCCCCACTTCGTAGGTCTTGGCTTTTTCCGGCTCCAGGCCGTTGGCGGTCTGGTCGCCCGTGCCGCCCTGGCCCAGCTGGAAGTACTGCAGGCTGCCGAACGACGTTTCGTAGTTGGCAAACAGCTTCCACTCGTCCGACAGGTGATACATCACGCTCAGCGCCGGCAGCGGTTCGTTGCTGGTGATGCTGCGGTTCTTTTCCTGCACCGGCACACCGTTGGTGCCCAGTACCGGGCGATCACGCCAGTCGGTGTTGATGTGCTCAAAGCGGATGCCGGGGGTGATGGTCCAATTGCCGACGTCGATCTTGTCATCGATGTAGTAGGCACTGGCTTCGGTCCCGCCGGTACGGTCCTGAAACACGTGGCCGTCGGAGGTCGGGGTCTGGGTAGGCACGTTGTTGATCAGCGCCAGGCGGGTCGACTGCTCGTGCATCGCTTCTTTCAAATAGCGATAGCCAACGCTGACTTCCTGGGTGGTCGGGCCAGCGAAGAAGATCCGCGACAGGCGCGGCTCGATGGCGAACACGTGGTAGCTGCGCGGGTACGACGACAAGGTCTTCTGGTCGCGGGCGGCAATGGTGCTGCCGCGGAAGCTGTCGGTGTAGTAGGTCTGGACCTCGAACTGGGTGACGTCGTCGATCTGGCGCAGGTACTTGAACGACACGTCTTTGCGGCGGCCGCTGAAGTCGTCGTAGTCGCGGTCGGACTGGTACGGATCATCATCGAACTGCGCCTGGGTCAGGCCACCGGGCATGTCGGCCTTGGCGTCGTAGTAGTGAAAGTTCAGCCAGAACTCGTCACTGTCGGTGACCGCCCAGTGGGTCTTGAGCAGCACGTCGTCGATGTCGTTGCCGTTGTTGCTGCTGCGATAGCCGTTGCCGTTCACCCCGGAGTACAACAGTGCCGCGCCCAGGCCGTTGTCGGCGGTGCCGCCGAGGAACGCCGACTCGATGTGCTTCCAGCCACCGTGACGGGAAGTCTCCAGGGTGGTGGAAAGCTCACCGGTGGTTTTTTCCGGAATCGCCCGGGTCACGAAGTTGATCACACCGCCCACGTTCTGCGGCCCGTAACGCACGGAACCGGCGCCGCGCACCACGTCGATGCTGTCGAGGTTGCCGGATGAAATCGGCGCCATCGACAGTTGCGGCTGGCCATAGGGGGCAAAAGCTGCGGGGATGCCATCAATCAGCACGGTGGAGCGCGGCGACAGCCGCGAGGTCAGGCCGCGCACACCGACGTTCAGGGCAATATCGCTGCCGCCGGTGCCGTTGGAGTCCTGTACCTGCACACCCGGAATGCCACGCAACACATCACGCACGTTCATTGCGCCCTGCTCGACCATCGCCTCGCGGCGCACCACGGTGCGGGCACCCGGGTGGTTCTGCACCACGGCTTCGTCGGCTGTGCCGAGCCAGTCACCCACCACCTTGACGTCAGTCGGCGCCAGCTCAAGGGTGCCGGTGTTCAAGGTGCCGGCGCTCTGCACGGGCTTGAGCACCACGGTGCCCTGGGAGATCTCGTAGGTCAGGCCGCTGCCTTGCAGCAAGGCTTCCAGGGCCTGCTCCGGCGCCAGGTTGCCGGAGACGGCCGGCGCTTGCTTACCGGCCACCAGCTCCGGGCTGAAGAACAATTGCAGCGACGTCTGCTGCCCCAACTGGCTCAGGGCCGACGCCAGCGGCTGGGCCTGGATCTGGATGCCGGTCACGGCCTGATCGGCATAGCTGCTGGCGATGCCGCCACTCACGGCCAGGGCCAAGGCCAGGGGCAACCAGCGGAAACGGGAGGCAGAACGCGGGGAAAACTTGTTGTTGTTCACGTCGTCGAGAAATCCTGAAGGTCCGGGATAAGTGCCATCTGCATGCAAATGGAAATGCTTGGCAGTTGCAGTTGGCCAGGAAGACGAACAACTGAAAAAAAACCTGAATTTATTTTCCGATTATTTCGCTGGAGCCGTCGGCGTGGGTCTTGATGGCCACCGGCAGGATGCTCGGCAAGGCGCGCAGCAGGGCGTCGGTGTCGTCACTGCTGAAGGTGCTGCTCAGGCGCAGGGCGGCAATTTTGCCCGGCGCCACGCGCAGCGGCTGGGCACGGTAGCGGGACACCTCCTCGACCACGTCGCTCAAGGGTGCATCGTTGAACACCAGCTTGCCCTTGCGCCAGGCCGTGAGCGCGGCTGCGTCCACCGCATAAGGCTCGGCAACCGTGCCCTGGGCGTCGATCTGCGAACCGAGCCCGGCGGTCAGTAGCGCCTGGCTCGCGTCGCGCCCCTGAACCTTGACCGACCCTTGTTCCACCGCCACGCGGGTTCGGGACGGGTCCAGGCGCACATCAAAACGGGTGCCGGTGACGGTCACCGTGCCGTTGCCGGTGCTCACCACAAAAGGCCGGGCGGTGTCGTGGGCGACGCTGAACATCACCTCCCCCGCCACCAGCTCGATGCGCCGAAGGCCTGCGCTGAAATCGACCTTCAACTCGGTGCGTCCGTTGAGTTCCAGTTGCGAGCCATCGGGCAGGCTCAACTGGCGACGCTCACCCAGGGCGGTTTGCATCTGGTCCTGGAAATTGAGCTGATGCTGTTGCCAACCGAACCAGCCAAGCCCCACGGCGGCAACCGCGATGCCGGCGGCCAGCGCCTGCTGGAGAAAACGTCGGCGCGGCAACTCGCGCACCGGATCGGGCTGGCACAAGGCCTCAAGACGCTCACGCGGAATTTCATCAGCTGCGCCCCACAGGCGGGCGAACTGATCGTATTCATATTGATGCTGGGGATGCTGCACCAGCCACGTCGCCAGTTGCGCCTGCTGGTCCTGGGCCAGTGCGCCGTCACAACTGCGGGCAAACCACTGCGCCGCCTGCTTGCGCACGGCCTCGTTGCCGCACGGGCACGCCTGCTGATTCATGTGAACATTCGCCTGCCTCATCTCGTTGACACATCCAGGTGCTCACGCAGATGCCGGAGCGTGCGGATCATATACTTTTCGACCATGTTCTTGGTCAAGCCCATGCGTTCGGCGATTTCCGCCTGGGACAGGCCTTCGAGCTTCTGCCAGATGAACACCCGACGGCAATTGAGCGGCAGTTGCGCCAGGGCGCGCTCCACGCTGTCGGCCAGCTCGATGGCATGCATGTAGGCCTCCGGGTCGCCATGGGCGTCGGCTCCAGGTACCCAGGCGTCCTGCTCCAGGGCCTGGCGCCGGTCTTCGCGGCGGTAGCCGTCAACGGCAATATTGCGTGCGGTCTGGTGCAGGTAGGCGCGCGGCTGCTCGACCCCGGCCTGGTCATTTTCCAGCACCCGGACAAAGGCATCATGAGCCAGGTCCTCGGCTTGCTGGCGATTACGCAACTTGCGCGTCCAGGTGCCGATCAGCTCATGGTAGTGGTCGAGAAAGCCTTTGTGTCGCGACACGATGCGGGGGTTACGCCAGGCAATGAGGGAAGGCGCGAATAGTAATGTTTCTTATTAAGCACAGCAATCGAAGATCCTGAGCGCCGACGAAGTGTGAGTACGTAAAAAAGAACGAGGCCGGCGCGCCGCGAACCGGCTGTCAGGGCGAAAAAAAATTTGAACGGCTGCGCGTTTCCGACTTGAAGCAGACAGGTGGCAAATTGCGTTTTTCTAACGCCCTTTGGCGGCTAACTTCGCCGATCATGGGGGCCAATGACTGCGCAGCAGACTAGCAACAAGATCCCGGCGCATACGGGTATTTTTAACGCTTTTGTCATCAAATTGAACATCTACTGTTTACCTGGGTCGGTAGCAAAGTGACTGGCCGAAACGCGGCGACAGACGTGTGCAAAATCGCGACATTTTTTGTTGATCTTGAGCCCCTCAGGTCCTAAAGTTCGCGCCGAACGTCCATGCTGGAAACGATCCATCCGGCTCAAGTACTGACGACGAGACAGCAAGGTCACCCGTAGCTCGCTTTAACAGGCACGGTTGACCTTTTTGCTTTCGGCGACATGCCTTGGGAAGTAGGCGAACCAAAGTGGGGATACGGAGGGCGTTCAGTTGCAGCCACTTATTTTTTCAGTTTGCCCATGGAGTCCCTAAGCATGTCGATTCAGGTCGAAGACTACTTCGCGCGCGATACCTTTCAGAAAATGAAGGCGTTCGCCGACAAGCAAGAAACCCCGTTCGTACTCATCGACACCCAGATGATCAGCCAGGCCTACGACGACCTGCGCGCGGGTTTTGAATTCGCCAAGGTCTACTACGCGGTCAAGGCCAACCCTGCCGTGGAGATCATCGACCTGCTCAAGGAAAAGGGCTCGAGCTTCGACATCGCCTCGATCTACGAGCTGGACAAGGTCATGGACCGCGGCGTCAGTGCCGATCGCATCAGCTACGGCAACACCATCAAGAAATCCAAGGACATCCGCTACTTCTACGAGAAGGGCGTGCGTCTGTATGCCACCGACTCCGAAGCCGACCTGCGCAACATCGCCAAGGCCGCGCCCGGCTCGAAAGTCTATGTGCGCATCCTTACCGAAGGCTCGACCACTGCCGACTGGCCGCTGTCGCGCAAGTTCGGCTGCCAGACCGACATGGCCATGGACCTGCTGATCCTGGCGCGTGACCTGGGCCTGGTGCCTTACGGCATTTCCTTCCACGTTGGCTCCCAGCAGCGCGACATCAGCGTCTGGGACGCGGCCATCGCCAAGGTCAAGGTGATCTTCGAGCGCCTGAAGGAAGAAGACGGCATCGAACTCAAGCTGATCAACATGGGTGGCGGCTTCCCGGCCAACTACATCACCCGCACCAACAGCCTGGAAACCTACGCCGAAGAAATCATCCGCTTCCTCAAGGAAGACTTCGGTGACGACTTGCCGGAAATCATCCTCGAGCCGGGCCGTTCGCTGATTGCCAACGCCGGCATCCTGGTCAGTGAAGTGGTGCTGGTGGCGCGCAAGTCGCGTACCGCGGTCGAGCGCTGGGTCTACACCGACGTGGGCAAGTTCTCGGGCCTGATCGAAACCATGGACGAGTCGATCAAGTTCCCGATCTGGACCGAGAAGAAAGGCGAGATGGAAGAAGTGGTGATTGCAGGCCCAACCTGCGACAGCGCCGACATCATGTACGAGCACTACAAGTACGGCCTGCCGCTGAACCTGGCCATCGGTGACCGCCTGTACTGGCTGTCGACCGGCGCCTACACCACCAGCTACAGCGCCGTGGAATTCAATGGCTTCCCGCCGCTGAAAGCCTTCTACCTGTAAGTGTTGTACCGGGCTGCGCTGCAGCCCGACGCGGGGCCAGCCCGTACCTGGGTGTCACCAGGTACGGGCTGGCCCCGTTTGCATTCAGGCGAGCGCTTCGAGCTGCGCCAGCCGCGCCCGGTAGTCCACTGCCAGGGCGCGGATCTCGGGCTGCCCGGCCTGCTCCAGCGCAGGGCCGGCGACCCTGAGGAAATTCACATTGCCCGCCGCCAGCGCCCGCTGCAGCCATGCCAGTGCGTCTTGCGTTCGTCCTTGCGCTGCCAGCACACCGGCGTGACTGAATTGCCCGCGAAAATCCCCGGCTTCAGCCGAGCGCTGGTACCAGCGCTGCGCCCCCGCCACATCCGGCGGGCAATGCTGGCCTTCTTCCAGGTAACGCCCCAGCAGGTTCATTGACTTGGCATGCCCCTGCTCGGCCGCCTGGCGATAACAGGCCAGCGCGGCCAGGTTGTCCCTGGCCACACCGCGCCCGGTCGCCAGCAGGTTGGCGTAGTTGTACAAGCCCCAATCCAGGCCGGCCTGGGCCGCCTGACGATAATGCCGAGCGGCCTGGGCCGGGTCGACGTCACCGCCCCAGCCATGCTCCAGGCAGCGACCGAGCATGTTGGTGGCCATGGCGCTGCCGCCATTGGCCGCGATGGCGAACCAGCGCCGCGCCAGGGCCGGGTCTTTTTCGATACCGCGACCGTCCAGCAGGATCTGCCCCAGCAATAGCTGGGCCTCGACGATCCCCTGCCCGGCCGCTGCCAGCAAGGCCTGGGCCGCCTTGGCGGGGCTGTGCTCAAGCATCTGGGCAAACTGTTCGCTGTCCAGTTCCTGGCGGTTGCGCAACTCGAACGGCATGACTCAGACCTCGACCCAGCGACGCAACAGATTGTGGTAGGTGCCGGTGAGCTGGATCAGCGCCGGATGGTCTGGCATGTCGGCGGTGAGCTGCTGAATGGCGTTGTCCATCTCGAACAGCAAGGCGCGCTGGCTGTCCTCGCGCACCAGGCTCTGGGTCCAGAAGAAGGCGGCATAACGCGCACCGCGGGTGACCGGGTTGACCTTGTGCAGGCTGGTGCCGGGGTACAGCACCAGGTCGCCTGCAGCCAGCTTGACCTGCTGCAGGCCATAGGTGTCCTGGATGACCAGTTCGCCGCCGTCATAGTCTTGCGGGTTGCTCAGGAACAACGTGGACGAAAGATCAGTGCGGACGCGTTCGTGGCTGCCACGCGGCTGGCGCAGGGCATTGTCGATGTGAAAGCCGAAGTTGCCGCCTTCGCGGTAGCAGTTGATCAACGGCGGGAAGACCTTGTGCGGCAACGCCGCCGACATGAACTGCGGGTGCTGCCACAGGCGCTCGATCAGGGCCGTGCCGATTTCCTTGGCCAGCGGATGCCCTTCGGGCAATTGCAGGTTGTGCTTGGCCTTGGCCGACTGGTAGCCGGCGGTGATTTTGCCGTCTGTCCACTCAGTCTGCTCCAGGGCCTGGCGAATACGCGTGACTTCCTCGGTAGAGAACAGCCCGGAAATATGTAGCAGCATGGCGCAGGCACCTGAAGGCGGAAAAGGAGGCAATGATATTGATTCCCATTGACTCACTACAAGCCCTTTCGGCGTGTGGGGACGTTTGAGCGGCTCGAAACAGGCAGTAACAAATTGTAAAGATTGTAAATTCCGTACAAATAGCAATTCCTCTCAATTGTTACTCATATTTGTTTACATTATATTTCGCGGCCTGAATTTTCCGGGGAAGGGGAACACTAATGCCGCGTCACTATGTGCCAACTGCTGTCAGTTCACCACGCTTGCTCGCCTCCGCCATTGGCGTGGCCATTACCGCCACCTCTGCCGGCCACCTGGCCTACGCCGCAGAAGAAGCGCCGGCCAAGAACGGCGCCATTGCCCTGGACGCAACCAGCGTCACCGGTGAAGCGCAAGAGAGCACCGACTACAAGGTTGAACGTGCGTCGTCACAGAAGTACACCGCGCCATTGGTAGACACCCCTCGCTCGATTACCGTCATCCCGCAGCAAGTGCTCAAGGACACCGGTGCCGTTTCGTTGCAGGACGCACTGCGCACTGTGCCTGGCGTCACCTTTGGTGCCGGCGAAGGCGGCAACCCTCAAGGTGACCGCCCCTTCATCCGTGGCTTCGACGCCCAGGGCGACACGTACCTGGACGGCGTGCGTGACACCGGTGCCCAGACCCGCGAAATCTTCGCCGTCGAATCCATCGAAGTCAGCAAAGGGCCCAACTCGGCAATGGGCGGCCGCGGATCGGCAGGTGGTAGCCTCAACCTGGTGAGCAAAGCGCCGAAACAGGGCGACTTCCTCAACGGCGGCTTCACCTATGGCTCGGACCAGACCCGTCGTTACACCCTGGACGTGAACCGCCAGTTCCTCGACAGCGCCGCGTTCCGCCTGAACCTGATGAGCCATGAGCAGAATGTGGCAGGCCGCGACTCGATCAACTACGACCGCTGGGGTGTGGCGCCATCGCTGACGTTCGGCCTGGGCACGCCGACCCGGGTCAACCTCAACTACTACCATATGGAAAGCAACGACCTCCCGGATTCGGGCATTCCCTATGGCTACAAACTGCCTGGCGCGAACGCCGCGCACGATCACGACAAACCCGTCGACGGCGGTGACAGCAGCAACTTCTACGGGCTCAAGGATCGCGACTTCCGCAAGACCCGTGCGGATATCAGCACCTTTGCCATCGAGCATGACCTCAATGACGCGATGACCGTCAAGAACACCCTGCGCCACGGCAGCACCAGCCAGGATTACGTCCTGACCCAACCGGATGACAGCGCTCACAACGTCAGCCAGTTCGGTACCGTATGGCGCCGTGCCAACTCGCGCATCAGCAACACTTCCACCACCACCAACCAGACTGACCTGTTTGGCGAATTCCAGGCCCTGGGCTTCAAGCACAACTACTCCACCGGCGTCGAATTCACCCGCGAAGACACCATGGTCAGTGGTTACACCGTCACGCCGAACAGCAAGCTGACCTGCAACCCAGGCACGGCACCGACCTGCACATCGCTGTCCAACCCCAACCCGAACGATCCATGGGACGGCTCGGTGACGCGCAACTACGCCAGCGTGACCGACACCGAGTCCACCACGCGCGCAGCCTATGTGTTTGACACCATCGAGCTCGATCCGCAGTGGCTGTTGAACCTGGGCACCCGCTATGACTCGTTCAAGACCGAAGCCGACAGCACCACCACCGGCGAAGCGAGCAACAATTCGCACTTCTGGAGCTGGCAGGCAGGCCTGGTCTGGAAGCCAGCCGATAACGGCAGCATCTACGCGTCCTTCGCCACATCGGCGACGCCGCCAGGTGGCGTGACCGACGGTGTCGACCCCAACCCCAACACCCCGGGCAACAGTACGCTGGTGAGCGACCTGGAACCGGAAACCACCAAGAACTATGAACTGGGCACCAAGTGGGACTTGTTCCATGAGCGCCTGTCGCTGACTGCCGCGATTTTCCGCACCGAGAAAGAAAACACCCGCGTGCTGGTCGCCAACAACACCTACGAAAACTCCGGCACCACCCGTGTCGACGGTATCGAGCTGGGTGCCAGCGGCAAGCTGACGGACAAGTGGCAAGTATTCGCCGGCTACAGCTACCTCAAGAGCGAAGCCGTTGATCCGGGCGAAGCGGGTAACCGCAACGGCCAGCTGACCGGCGGCGTGAATCCGGCCAAAGGCAACGAACTGCCGAACACGCCGAAAAACAGCTTCAGCCTCTGGTCGACCTACAACGTCACCGACAAGCTCACCCTGGGTGGTGGCGCGTTCTATGTCGACGATGTCTGGGGTGACCTGAACAACACGGTCTATGTGCCTTCTTATGTGCGCTACGACGCCATGGCCAGCTACAAGCTGACCAAGAACGTCGACCTGCAACTGAACGTGCAGAACCTGACCGACGAGACTTACTACGACAAAGCCTACAGCGCACACTTCGCCAACCAGGCTGCCGGGCGCACTGCCCTGCTGACCACCAGCGTCCACTTCTAAGGACGCTGGCCGGCAAGCCCCGTTCACTTAGGTGACCGGGGCTTTCGTGTATCAGGGCATAATGCGCGTCGCATTCGCATTTGCGACAAGACAAGGTGGTTGATGTGGTGAAGAAATCCCTGTTCCAACTGCACTGGTTCTTCGGGATCACGGCAGGCCTGGTACTGGCCCTGATGGGCATTACCGGGGCGATCTGGTCGTTCCAGGATGAGCTGCTGGGCCTGTTCAATCCGGATGTACTCAAGGTCGAGGTGCGCCAGGAAGGCGTGCTGCCGCCGGCTGAACTGGTGCGCCGGATCGAGACCGAGCAAGGGGACAAGGTCGCCATGCTCTGGGTCGATGTGCGCAACGACAACGCTGCGCGGGTGTTCTTTACCCCACCACCGGGCGAACGCCGTGGCCTGATGCGCTACGCCGACCCGTACACCGGCAAGTTGCAGGGCGATGTCGCAGGCCAGGGCTTCTTCGACCTGATGCTGCGACTGCACCGTTTCCTGGCCATGGGCGATACCGGCCGGCAGATCACCGGCGCCTGTACGCTGATGCTGATTTTCTTCTGCCTCTCGGGCCTGTACCTGCGCTGGCCGCGCAAGGCGCTGAACTGGCGTACCTGGCTGACCCTGGACTGGGCCAAGAAAGGTCGCGCGTTCAACTGGGACCTGCATGCGGTGGCCGGTACCTGGTGTCTGCTGTTCTATCTGTTGTTCGCCCTCACCGGCCTGTTCTGGTCGTACGAGTGGTACCGCGAGGGCCTGAACAAGCTGCTGGCCGACCAGCCCGCGGCTGGCCAGCAGCACAAGCGTGGCGAAGGCCGCGGCCGCCCAGGCGGCGCACCGGCCAAGGATGCCAAGCCGCTGGTGGTCGACTACGACGCCATCTGGACCAGCTTGCAGGCCGCCGCAGGCCCGGGCCTTGTGACCTACAACCTGCGCCTGCCACCGGCGGGCGGTCAGCCGGCGACGCTGTTCTACCTGCTCGACAGTGCCGAGCATGAGCGTGCCTTCAACACCCTGACCCTTGATCCTGCCAGCGGCCAGGTGAGCAAGCATGATCGCTACACCGACAAGTCGTTCAAGGCGCAACTGCTGGCCAGTGTCTATGCCTTGCACGTCGGCAGTTACTTCGGCCTGACCGGCCGCATCATTGTGACCATTGCCAGCCTGACCATGCCGCTGTTCTTCATCACCGGCTGGCTGCTGTATCTGGACCGCCGTCGCAAGAAGCGCCAGGTGCGCGCGGCCCGCAGCGGCCTGGTCGCATCAAGTGACTCGGACAAGGGATGGCTGGTGGGCTTCGCCAGCCAGAGCGGCTTCGCTGAACAACTGGCCTGGCAAAGCGCCGGCCAATTGCAGGCGGCCGGCTTGTCCGTGCAAGTGCGGCCGTTGGCCGAGCTGACTGAAAGCGACCTCAACCGGGCTGAACGCGCGTTGTTCGTGGTCAGCACCTTCGGTGACGGTGAAGCGCCAGACAGCGCCCGCGGTTTCGAGCGCAAGGTACTCGGCCAGCCCTGGGCCCTGAACAACCTGAACTACGCCCTGCTCGCCCTGGGCGATCGCCAGTACCCGCACTTCTGCGGCTTTGCCCACCGCTTGCAGGCCTGGCTTGCCGAACGTGGCGCCACCAGCGCCTTCGCCTCGGTGGAAGTCGACAGCGCCGACCCGGCCGCCCTGCAGCAATGGCAACAGCAACTGGCGCAACTGACGGGCAGCAAGCCACCGGCCGCGTGGAAGGCCCCGGAGTTTGCCAACTGGACACTGGTGAACCGTGAACTGATGAACCCGGGCAGCCAAGGCTCGGCGGTGTACCTGCTGGGGCTCAAGCCCGAGCAGCCAGAGCGCTGGGACGCGGGTGACCTGGTAGAAGTCCTGCCGCGCAACAGCCCTCACAGCCTGGACCTGTTCCTGGGTGGGCTGGGCCTGGACGGTAATGCGTCGGTCCAGGTCGAAGGCCTGCAGGAAACCCTGGTTCAGGCGCTGGGCAGCCGACAGTTACCCAAAAGCCGTGGCCACCTGGTCGGTCTGCACGCCCAGGCACTGGTCGATGCGCTGATTCCACTGACGGCGCGGGAGTACTCGATTGCTTCCATCGCCAGCGATGGCGTGCTGGAGCTGATCGTGCGCCAGGAGCGCCTCGCCGATGGCAGCCTGGGGCTTGGCTCCGGCTGGCTGACCGAGCACCTGGCGCTGGGCAACAGCGTCAGCCTGCGCCTGCGTCGCAACAGTAGTTTCCATCTGCCGGCACCGACAACGCCGATGATCCTGATCGGCAACGGCACCGGCATTGCCGGCTTGCGCAGCCTGCTCAAGGGGCGGATTTCGGCGAGCGAGCAACGCAACTGGCTGCTGTTCGGCGAGCGCAACCAGGCCCACGACTACTTGTGTGGCGACGAGCTTGAGCATTGGTTGCGCAGTGGTGATCTGGTCCACCTGGACCTGGCGTTCTCGCGGGACCAGGCTCACAAGGTCTATGTCCAGGACCGCTTGCGTGAACAGGCTGCTGAACTGCGCCGCTGGCTCGATGAGGGTGCCTCGATCTATATCTGCGGCAGCCTGCAAGGCATGGCCAGTGGCGTGGATGAGGTGCTGAGCGAAGTGCTCGGTGCCGGTGAGGTGGAACGTTTGATCGAGCTTGGGCGCTATCGGCGGGACGTGTATTGAAGCCATCGCGGGGCAAGCGCGCTCCTACAGTAGGAGCGGGCTTGCCCCGCGAAGCGTTCAATGCAGATCGAAGGTATCGGCATCCAGGTTGGCCGGGAAGCGCGTGCGGTACGCCGCCAGGTCAGCCGCACTCAATACGGCCGTGAACACCCCATCGGCTTCCCCTGCACTGAGCAGGCTCTCCCCCTGGAAGTCCAGCACCTGACTGTCACCGGTATAGGCAAAGCCCTTGCCGTCCGTGCCCACCCGGTTCACTGCCGCCACATAGCACAGGTTTTCGATACCCCGCGCCGGCAACAGGCGATTCCAGTGCTGGCGGCGGGCCGCCGGCCAGTTCGCGGTGTACAGCAGCAGATCGGTGTCCTGGGCATCACGGCTCCACACCGGGAAGCGCAGGTCGTAACAGATGAGCGGACGCACCCGCCATCCCTTGATTTCAAACTGCACCTGGCGCTCGCCCGGGGTGTAGTGCTTGTGCTCACCGGCCATGCGGAACAGGTGACGCTTGTCGTAGAACAGAATCTCGCCATCAGGACGCGCCCACAGCAGGCGGTTGCGATGGCTGCCGTCGGCGGCCTGGATGATCACACTGCCAGTGACCACGGCTTCGAGCTTTTTCGCCTGGCTCTTGAGCCATTTGTAGGTCGGGCCGTTTTCTGGCTCGGCCAGGCTTTCGGAGTCCATGGAAAAGCCGGTGGTGAACATCTCCGGCAGGATGATCAGGTCGGCTCCGCGGGCTTGCTCCAGCAGGCTCTCGAAATGCTCGTAGTTGGCCAGGCGGTCCTGCCAGGCCAGGGTAGTCTGCACCAGGGCCACTTTCAGGTTGGGCAGTTCACTCAGATCGCGCATAGCTTCTCCGCTGCCAGACGCAGCGTCTCCTCGCGTTTTGCAAAACACAGGCGCACAAGGCGCTGCTCCGGGATGGGTTGCTGGTAGAACACCGACACCGGGATAGTCGCCACGCCGTGTTCACGGGTGAGCCACAGCGACATCTCGACGTCGTTCAGGTCCGGGCGGATGGCTGAATAGTCGACCAACTGAAAATAGGTTCCGGCGGTACGGGTAAAGCTGAAGCGCGAGGGCTCCAGCAAGTCGCAGAACAGGTCGCGCTTGGCCTGGTAGAACGCCGGCAACTCCTCGACATGCTCGGGGTGCTCGGCCATGAACTCGGCCAGGGCCCATTGCAGCGGGGTCACGCCGCAGAAGTTGACGTACTGGTGGACCTTGCGCAGCTCGGCGCTCAAGGCGGGCGGCGCCACCACATAGCCGGTCTTCCAGCCGGTAACGTGATAGGTCTTGCCGAACGAGCTCACCACAAAGGCACGCTGGTACAGCGCTTCGATAGCCAGCACGCTGGCGTGCTGCACGCCGTCGAACACCAGGTGCTCGTAGACCTCGTCGCTGATCAGGTAGATGTCCCGATCGGCGATCAACAGCGCCAGCTTTTCCAGGTCGTCACGGCTGATCAGTGCACCGCTGGGATTGTGCGGTGAGTTGAGAATGATCATCCGCGTGCGCGGGCTCAGGGCGTCCGTGAGCTTCTGCCAGTCAATCCGGAAATCGCCATCGCTCAGTTGCACATGGACGCAGCGGCCACCGGCCAATTCAACCGATGGCTCGTAGCTGTCGTAGCTGGGGTCAAAGACAATGACTTCGTCACCGGCGCGAATCACCGCATGGATGGCACAGAAGATCGCTTCGGTGGCACCCGGGGTGATGGTGATTTCATGGTCGGCATCGACACTGACGCCATAGCTGCGGGCGATCTTGGTCGCCACTTGCTGGCGCAGGGCCGGCAAGCCGGTCATCGGGCAATATTGGTTATGGCCGGCACTGATCGCCCGGCCTGCCGCATCGAGCAGGGCCTGGGGGCCGTTGAAATCGGGAAAACCCTGGGACAGGTTCAAGGCGCCGGTTTGCGCGGCGAGCTGGGACATGGTGGTAAAGATGGTCGTGCCGACGTTCGGCAACTTGCTGCTGATCATGGAGCCCTCTTTCCTGCGAATCATTCCGGCTCGAGGCGGCGCGGTCAGAGACCGAGCATAGCGGATTGAGTGGTCAGGAAAAAGGTTGTAACAGTCGCGGGGCAAGCCCGCTCCTGTAGGAGCGGGCTTGCCCCGCGATACGCTTAGCGCTTGTCTTTGCGCTTCTTCTCAGCTTTCTTGTGGTGCGACATCAAGCGACGCTTCTTGTTGACCTGGCGGTCGGTCAAGGTGTTCTTGTTGCCTTCGTACGGGTTGTCGCTGCCCTTGTACTCGATGCGGATCGGCGTACCGACCAGCTTCAGCACACGGCGGTAGGTGTTCTCCAGATAGCGCGAGTAGGACTTGGGTACCTTCTCGACCTGGTTACCGTGGATCACGATGATCGGCGGGTTGGCGCCGCCCAGGTGAGCGTAGCGCAGCTTGATCCGGCGGCTGTTGACCATCGGCGGCTGGTGCTCGCTGACCGCGTCTTCGAGAATCTGGGTCAGGCGGCTGGTCGGCCAGCGGGTAACCGCCGACTTGAACGAGTTCTGCACCGATTGGTACAGGTTGCCCACGCCAGTGCCGTGCAGCGCCGAGATGAAGTGAATGTCGGCGAAGTCGACGAAGAACAACCGGCGCTCAAGCTCGGTCTTCACATAGTCGCGCTCGCTCGGCTGCATGCCATCCCACTTGTTCAGGGCGATGACAATGGCGCGACCGGCTTCCAGGGCAAAGCCCAGCAGGTTCAGGTCATGGTCAACCACGCCTTCGCGGGCGTCCATGACGAAGATCACCACGTTGGCGTCCTTGATCGCCTGCAGGGTTTTCACCACCGAGAACTTTTCGACTTCCTCGTGGATCTTGCCGCGCTTGCGCACACCGGCGGTGTCGATCAGCGTGTACTTCTCTTCGTTACGCTCGAAGGGAATGTAGATACTGTCGCGCGTCGTACCGGGCTGGTCATAGACGATCACCCGGTCTTCACCGAGCATGCGGTTGACCAGGGTCGACTTGCCAACGTTCGGCCGGCCGATGATGGCGATCTTGATGCCATCTTTTTCGCTCGGGCCAGGGATACGCACCGCTTCCTCGCCTTCGGCGACGTTGGTGTCGATCTCTTCCTCTTCCTTGTCGCGCGGGAACTCGCTCAACACCGCTTCGAGCAGGTTGTTGACGCCACGACCCTGGGCGCCGGCGACGCCTATGGCGTTACCCATACCCAGTGGCGAGAACTCGGCGATAGCCATCTGCGGATCGATGTTGTCGATCTTGTTGGCGACCAGGAAGGAGCGCTTGTTGCGCTTGCGCAGGTGCTCGGAAATCATTTGGTCGGCGGCGGTGAGACCGGCGCGCGCGTCCACCAGGAACAGCACCACATCGGCCTCTTCGATGGCCAGCAGCGACTGCTCGGCCATTTTTTCGTCCATGCCGTGCTCGTCACCGGAAATACCACCGGTGTCGACCAGGATGTACGAACGGCCTTGCCAGCGTGCTTCACCGTACTGACGGTCACGGGTCAGCCCGGACAGGTCGCCGACGATGGCGTCGCGGGTCCTGGTCAGGCGGTTGAACATGGTGGATTTACCGACGTTCGGTCGGCCCACCAGGGCGATTACGGGAACCATGCGGCTCTCCACTTCATAAATTCAAAAAATACAAAGGCCGCTGCACTGCAGCGGCCGGAGTTCGGGCGGCACCCGAAGTGCCGCAGCCCGAGGCCTGCACGGCCTCAAGCATAGCCTCAGCGGATGGTCAGCGCCTCGAGCTTGCCGCTGTTGCCGTACACATAGATGGTGTCACCCACCACCAGCGGACGGGCGCGCAGGCCATCGCTGTCGATACGCTCACGACCGACGAAACGACCGTCGACCTGGCTGAGCAGATGCAGGTAGCCTTCCAGGTCACCTACTGCAACATAGCTTGAGAACACTTCCGGCGCCGACAACTGGCGACGGGCCAGCGAGTCGTTGCTCCACAGCGCGCTGGACGAACGTTCGTCGATGCCTTCCACGGTGCCCGAAGCCAGGCTCACGTAGACGTTACCAAAGCCCTGGGCCACACCGGTGTAGCTGGAGGCGTCGCGCTGCCACATCACCCGGCCGCTTTCCAGGTCAAGGCCGGCAACACGGCCCTGGTAGCTGGCTACATACAGGGTGCCGCCGGACAACAGCAGACCGCCGTCGATATCGACAACACGATCAAGCTCCGAGCGACCTTGCGGGATGGCAACGCGCTGTTCCCACACCGGCACGCCGTTCTGGGTGTCCAGGGCGATGACCTTGCCAGTCGACAGGCCAGCGATGGCCAGGCGGTTGGTCACGATAGGCGCGCCAGTACCACGCAGGGTCAGTACTGCCGGGGTGCTTTCGTAGATCCAGCGACGGTCGCCGGTGCTGGCATCCAGGCCGATCACGCGGTCATCCTGGGTCTGAATCACCACCACGTCACCGTTGGTGGCAGGCGGTGCCAGGACTTCACTGGTAACGCGCGAACGCCAGCGCTGTTCACCGGTGCTGGCGTCCAGGGCAATGACTTCACCCTTGAGGGTGCCGAGCATGACCATGCCGTAACCCACGCCAACTGCACCGGAAACAGGCAGCTCAAGCTCTTTCTTCCAGGCCACGTCGCCGGTGTTGCGATCCAGGGCCATCACCACGCCGGTGACATCGGCAGCGTAGATACGGTCGTTCTCGATCGCCGGGACCAGCATATTGAAGGATTCGCCCTGACCATCACCGATCGAGCGACTCCACAGCTTCTTCAGGACCACCTCTTCGGTGAAACTGGTGAGCTCAGCCGGAGGCAATTCCTTTTTGCTGTTGCTGCTGCAACCCACGGCCATGAGGGCCAGGGTCAGCACTGCTGCATGTTTCCAACCGATCACTTACGCATCCCCTTTGGCCAGGTCGTCGAGCTTGAGTTGCAGGCCACCGATCGCAGCGTCATCAGACAGCGCGTCCTTGGCTTTTTCGTAAGCGGCATGCGCATCGGCTACACGACCCAGTTGCACCAGCAGGTCGCCCTTGAGCTCTTCACGGCTGGCCAGGAACGCCTTGTCGGCGTCGCCTTCAAGCAGCTTCAAGGCTTCGTCGACCTTGTTCTGGGCAGCCAGGACACGAGCCAGGCGCTGACGGGCGATTTCACCCAGGGTGGCATCGGCCGGCTTGTCCATTACTGACTTGAGTTCGGCTGCAGCATCATCCAGCTTGCCAGCCTCGACCGCGACCTTGGCCACGAACAGGCTGCCGTACTGGGCATAGGCGGTGCCGCCAAACTCGTTCTTGAGCTTGCCCGACAACTCGGCGACCTTGGCCGCATCCGGCTCGCCACTTGGCGTCAGGGTGGTTTCCAGCAGGGCCTGATAGAGGTTCGAGGCGCCTTGCGACTGGTTGCCCTGGTACTTCTGGAAGGCTTGCCAGCCAAACACTATCACCAGTGCCAGCAGGCCGCCGGTTACCAGTGGCTTGCCGTTACGCTGCCACCAGTCCTTGAATGCCGCCAGCTGTTCATCATCGGTACTCGACACCCCAATACTCCTTTTCACCAAATCGGCTGTTGACCCGCTTCACGCCTGCGCGAGGGAAGCTTCCAGGTGCTCTGCCAGAGCATCCCAGGCAATGTTTTGTTGTTCGCCCTGGCCACGCAGGGGTTTGAAACCTACCACTTGTTGCGCCAGTTCGTCGTCCCCCAGGATCAAGGCAAACAGCGCTGCACTCTTGTCGGCCTTCTTGAACTGGCTCTTGAAGCTGCCACCACCGGCATTGACCTGCAGGCGCAGGTTCGGCAAGCGATCACGCAGACGCTCGGCCAGGGCCAGGCCTGCCAGTTCTGCCTGCTCGCCGAAGGCGCACAGGTAGACATCGACCTGGCGGTTGATCGACTCGGGGATCTGTCCCAGGGTTTCGAGCAGCAGAATCAGACGCTCGATACCCATGGCGAAACCAACGCCCGGGGTCGGCTTGCCGCCCATCTGCTCGACCAGGCCATCGTAGCGGCCGCCGGCACAGACGGTGCCCTGGGAGCCGAGCTTGTCGGTGACCCACTCGAACACGGTCTTGCTGTAGTAATCCAGGCCACGTACCAGCTTGGTGTTGATCACGAATGGAATGCCGGCGGCATCCAGACGCGCCTTCAGGCCCTCGAAGTGCACGCGGGACTCTTCGTCCAGGTAGTCTTCAAGCTTCGGCGCATCGACCAGCACCGCCTGGGTATTGGCGTCCTTGGTATCGAGGATGCGCAGCGGGTTGGTCTTCAGGCGACGCTGGCTGTCTTCGTCCAGCTGGTCCAGACGCGCCGAGAGGAACTCGACCAGCGCATCACGGTAACGGGCACGGGCTTCGCTGGTGCCCAGGCTGTTGAGTTCGAGCTTGACCGCATCACGGATACCCAGCAGCTTCCACAGGCGCCAGGTCAGTACGATCAGCTCGGCGTCGATGTCCGGACCGTCGAGGTTGAACACCTCGAGGCCGATCTGGTGGAACTGACGATAACGGCCTTTTTGCGGGCGCTCATGGCGGAACATCTGGCCGATGTACCAGAGCTTCTGCACCTGGCCGCCACCGCTGATACCGTGCTCGAGCACGGCACGTACGCAGGCCGCGGTGCCTTCCGGACGCAGGGTCAGGGAGTCGCCATTGCGGTCGGTGAAGGTGTACATCTCTTTTTCGACGATGTCGGTGACTTCACCGATCGAGCGCTTGAACAGCTCGGTGAACTCGACGATAGGCGTGCGGATCTGGCGATAGCCATAGGAGTCCAGCAGGCCTGCCACGGTGCTCTCGAAATAGCGCCACAGCGGCGTCTGCTCGGGCAGGATGTCGTTCATGCCACGGATGGCTTGCAGCGATTTGCTCACGGAAAATCCTTACGAATCTGGGTGTCAGCCACGGGCGATCAGGGCCGCGTCGGCTTCGGCCTTTTCGGCCGCTTTCTGGCGGATGAGTCTTTCCAGCTCATCGACCAGGTTGTCATTGCTCAGCTTCTGCGATGGCTTGCCATCGATGTAGATCAGGTTCGGCGTACCGCCCGTCAGCCCCACATGGGCCTCCTTGGCTTCGCCAGGACCATTGACCACACAGCCGATCACGGCCACGTCCAGCGGTACCAGCAGGTCTTCCAGGCGACCTTCAAGCTCGTTCATGGTCTTGACCACATCGAAGTTCTGCCGCGAGCAGCTCGGGCAGGCGATGAAATTGATACCACGCGAACGCAGGTGCAAGGACTTGAGGATGTCGTAACCGACCTTGACCTCTTCGACCGGGTCTGCCGCCAGGGAGATGCGAATAGTATCGCCAATCCCTTCGGCAAGCAGCATACCGAGGCCGACCGCGGATTTCACCGTGCCCGAACGCAGGCCACCGGCTTCGGTGATACCCAGGTGCAGCGGCTGGATGATCTGCTTGGCCAGCAGGCGGTAGGCTTCGACGGCCATGAACACGTCGGAGGCCTTTACGCTGACCTTGAAGTCCTGGAAGTCCAGGCGATCGAGGTGCTCGACATGGCGCATGGCCGACTCGACCAGCGCTGCCGGGGTAGGCTCGCCGTACTTTTTCTGCAGGTCTTTTTCCAGGGAACCGGCGTTGACACCGATGCGGATTGGAATGCCACGGTCGCGGGCGGCATCGACCACCGCACGAACGCGGTCTTCACGACCGATGTTGCCCGGGTTGATGCGCAGGCAATCGACACCCAGCTCGGCCACGCGCAGAGCGATGCGGTAGTCGAAGTGGATGTCGGCAACCAGCGGAACGCTGACTTGCTGCTTGATGCGACCGAAAGCTTCGGCGGCATCCATGTCCGGAACCGAGACACGCACGATATCAACGCCGGCATCGACCAGGCGGTTGATCTGCGCCACGGTGGCGGCGACATCGTTGGTGTCGGTGTTGGTCATGCTCTGGACGGCGATGGGTGCATCGCCGCCGACAGGCACATTACCAACCCAGATTTTCCGGGATTCGCGACGTTTGATCGGAGATTCGCCGTGCATGACTTATTGTCCCAACTTCAGGCGAGCAGTCTCGCCACTGGTGAACGGCGCAAGGTCGACGGCCTGGCCGTTGTAGCTGAGCTGCACGCCCCGGGCGAAGCCCAGGCGTACCGCGAACGGCGGCTTGCCGCTCAGCTGCAGGCTCTCGCCCTTGCGCTTGATGGCGCTGAACAGCACCTTGCCGTTACCGTCGGTGACCGACGTCCAGCAATTGGCGGTGAATTGCATGTGCACCTGGCCGCTTCCGGCAGCGACAGGGGCTGCGGCGGCAGGAGCCGGGGCAGTGGCAGGAGCGCTGGCAACTACCGCAGGCGCTACCGGTGCCACGGGAGCTGGTGCTGGTGCTGGAATCACTGCAGCTGGCGCGGGGGCAGGAACCACTGCAGCCGGAGCGACAGGTGCCACAGGCGTTGCCGGGCTGACGGCAGCTTCTGGTGCTGGCGTCTGGGTAGCCTGTTCGGACGGCGTCACAGCCTGGTCCAGGTTCAGCGTGGTGCTTTCAGGCTGCTGGCCGGCGGTCACAGCCTGGTCTTCAGGCTCGTCCAGCGGGTGGATCTGGGTAGTGCCATCGGCGCTTTCAACCTCTACGTGCTCAAGGGCCATGTTGACCAGGTCCTTGCTGCGCTGGCTGCTCTGATCCTGCCACCAGAAGAAGCCGCCACCGATCACCACCACCAGCATCAACAGGCTGACAATGCGCAGGATGTTGTGTGAGAGGCGAACAGGCTCTTCGATACGACCGAGGGCATGCACATCGCTGCCCTGGGCGTGGGTGCCGGTGCATTGGTCGAAGGCCTGCACCAGAGCGGCCTGGTCCATGTCCAGCAGCTTGGCATAAGCGCGGATGTAGCCACGGGCAAAGGTGTGCCCGGGCAGCTTGTCGAAGGCGCCGGATTCAAGATTGTTCAGGGAACTCACGGTCAGGTTGAGCTTGCGGGCCACTTCGGCCTGCGACAAGTCCCTGCTCTCGCGGGCCTGACGCAAAGTCTCACCTGGGTTCTCGCGAGTCGCTGCTGCTACTTCGGGATGCGCCGCTTTCATCATTGCTCCGACAGGTATTGCTGATATTCCGGCGTACCGGGATAAAGTCGTTGTAATTGCAGGCCCAGATCGGCGGCCTTGTTCCGTTCCTCGAAAACGTTGGCCAGGCGACTGCCCAGCAGCAAGCTGCGGGCACTGTGGTCGCTCAGCTGGCTGAAACGATCGTAGTAGTCACGGGCCGGCACATAATGCCTGTCTTCGTAAGACAACTCAGCCATTTCGAGCAACGCACGCGGTTGCTGCTGGTTGAGGCGTAAAGCTTTTACCAGGTATTGCTGCGCCTGATCACGCTGGCCGAGCCTCAAGGCAGTTAGGCCAAGGCTCTCGAACACCCGGGAACGCTCAGGATACAGCGTATCGGCCGCTGCTTGGGCAAACATCTGCTGCGCCTGCGCGTATTGGCCCCGAGCATAAAGAAAACTGCCGTAGTTGTTACGGATCCGCGTATCGTCCGGGCGACTGGCCAACGCCTTGCGGTAGTGTTTCTCAGCCAGTTCCGACTCATCTTCAGCCTGATACACCAAAGCCAGGGCAGCGTTGGCGGCGGCATCCTGGCTATTGAGATCAAGCGCTTTTTTCAGTGGCCCCTTGGCCTGACCGGTCAAACCTTGTTGCAAATAACCCAACCCAAGCTGCACATAGGCCTGAGCTGCATGCTCCCTGCCCTCGCGACTTGCCAGCGTGTCCGAACTCCCGCCGGACACGCAGCCTGCAAGCAGGGCGAGCGACAGGATCGGCAGCGCGGCGCGCAAGGTCATGGAGGTCCTCTCTTCAGTTCCGTACAGCGCTTTCTTGCACATCGCCGTCGGCGTTCAACTGACGCACGGCAAGCAAGCGTTCGCTACGACGGGTACGGTCCATTACCTGGCCTACCAACTGGCCGCACGCCGCGTCGATGTCTTCACCACGGGTGGTGCGCACTGTCACGTTGTAACCGGCGTGATGCAGGTGATCCTGGAAACGGCGGATGGCGTTGTTGCTCGGACGCTCGTAGCCGGAATGCGGGAACGGGTTGAACGGGATCAGGTTGATCTTGCACGGAACATCCTTGAGCAGCTCGGCCATTTCCACGGCGTGTTCGAGCTTGTCGTTGACGTCCTTGAGCAGGGTGTACTCGATGGTCAGCACACGCTTTTCGCCCAGCTGCGACATGTAGTTCATGCACGCGGCGAGCAATACCTTGAGCGGGTACTTCTTGTTGATCGGCACCAGTTCATTGCGCAGCGCGTCGTTCGGCGCGTGCAGCGACAGGGCCAGGGAGACGTCGATGTGCTTGGCCAGCTCTTCGATCATCGGT
This sequence comes from Pseudomonas sp. JQ170C, assembly GCF_035581345.1. Taxonomy (NCBI): domain Bacteria; kingdom Pseudomonadati; phylum Pseudomonadota; class Gammaproteobacteria; order Pseudomonadales; family Pseudomonadaceae; genus Pseudomonas; species Pseudomonas sp. JQ170C. Next base: position 1,067,941 of record NZ_CP141608.1, on the reverse strand, counting down.
ACCACGCCGGAGGTGGACAGGGTCACCCGGCGCTTGGAAATGCCGTAGCCGAGGTCGTCCATCATCAGGTGCATGGCGGCGACCACGTTGTCGAAGTTCAGCAGCGGCTCGCCCATGCCCATCATCACCACGTTGGTGATGGCACGGTCGATCTTGGCAGGCACTGTGCCGAACGACTTGTTGGCAATCCACACCTGGCCGATCACTTCGGCGGCGGTGAGGTTGCTGTTGAATCCTTGCTTGCCGGTAGAGCAGAAACTGCAGTCCAGGGCGCAACCGGCCTGGGACGAGACACACAGCGTGCCACGCTTGCCCTGGGGGATGTACACGGTCTCGACGCAGCTGCCGGACGCCACGCGCACTACCCATTTACGGGTACCGTCGGTGGAGATGTCCTCGCTGACCACTTCCGGACCGCGAACCTCGGCAACTGCCTTGAGCTTTTCACGCAAGGCCTTGCCGACGTTGGTCATGGCGTCGAAATCATCGACGCCAAAGTGGTGAATCCATTTCATTACCTGACCGGCACGGAAACGCTTCTCCCCGATAGAGTCGAAGAATTTTTCCATTTCCGGCTGGGTCAGCCCCAACAGGTTAGTTTTGCCAGTCGATGTCGTCATGGATTCACCCTCACTCGTAAGCTTTCGCTTAGCGAGTGGTTACCTCGGTAGCTGCGAAGAAGTAAGCGATTTCGCGAGCAGCGGCTGCTTCGGAGTCCGAACCGTGAACGGCGTTGGCGTCGATCGACTCGGCGAAGTCAGCACGGATGGTGCCTGGAGCAGCTTCTTTAGGGTTGGTAGCGCCCATCAGCTCACGGTTCAGAGCGATGGCGTTTTCGCCTTCCAGAACTTGAACAACAACTGGACCGGAAGTCATGAAGGCAACCAGGTCACCGAAGAAACCGCGCTCTTTGTGCTCAGCGTAGAAACCTTCGGCTTCGGCTTTGGACAGTTGCTTGATTTTCGAAGCAACGATGCGCAGGCCAGCTTCTTCGAAGCGAGTGGTGATCTTGCCGATCACGTTCTTGGCAACGGCGTCAGGCTTGATGATCGAGAAAGTACGTTGAACAGCCATGGTGTAACTCCAGAAACGTTGAGTGAAGCGAAAAATTAAACCCGCGAATTATACGCGGGTTCCGGGGGATTGCCTAACCTGCCGAGCGCGCTCAGTCGGCTTCTTCGATCCAGGCCGCCTGGATGGCTTCGAGAACCTTCTCGCCGCCACGCTGCGGATCGTCACTGAATTCCGGCAATGCCAGCACCCACTGGTGCAGATCGACGAAATTCACATAACGAGGATCGACTTCCGGCTTGCTTTCCGCAAGCTGGATTGCAATTTCAAGTACATCAACCCATTTCAGGCTCATGTCGGCTCCAGGATCAATGCGGCGCTTCGGCTGCGTGGTTGAGCGAGTACTTCGGAATTTCGACGGTGACGTCTTCGGTTCCGACCTTGGCCTGGCAGGTCAGGCGCGAGGTAGGCTCCAGGCCCCAGGCGCGATCCAGGTAGTCCTCTTCCAGCTCGTCGGCTTCATTGAGCGAGTTGAAGCCTTCGCGAATCACGCAGTGACACGTGGTGCATGCGCAGACACCACCGCAGGCGCTTTCGATCTCGATGTGGTTGTCGTGCGCCACTTCAAGAATGGACTTACCTGTCTCAGCCTCCACCACCATGCCATCCGGGCAGAACTTCTCGTGGGGCAGAAAAATCACCTGCGGCATCAGTTATTCCTCGATCTCATTCAGGTTGCGCCCGGCCAACGCGGCTTTTACCGTCGAATCAAGGCGACGGGCGGCAAAGGCATCGGTCACCTGCGACAGACGCTTGGTCTGCTGCTCGATGGCTGCGCCATCGGTGCCGTTGATCAAATCACGCAAGTCTTGCATTTGTTGTTCGATAGCCAGGCGCTCTTCGGCGTCCAGCAGCCGGTCGCCATCGGCGTCCAGCGCGCCCTGCACAGCTTCAAGCAGGCGCTCGGCGTCGACCTGGTGCTCGCGCAGCTGGCGCGCCACCTTGTCGAACCCTGCATGCTCGAAGGAATCCTTGAGCATGCGGGTAATTTCACCGTCGGTCAGGCCGTAGGAAGGCTTGACCTGAATACTCGACTCGACACCCGATCCCAGCTCTCGCGCCGAAACGCTGAGCAGGCCGTCGGCATCGACCTGGAAGGTGACGCGGATCTTCGCGGCACCCGCGACCATCGCCGGAATACCGCGAAGCTCGAATCGCGCCAGCGAACGGCAGTCGCTGATCAGCTCGCGCTCACCCTGCAGCACATGAATCATCATGGCCGACTGGCCGTCCTTGTAAGTGGTGAACTCCTGGGCGCGGGCAACCGGGATGGTGGTGTTTCGCGGAATCACCTTCTCCATCAACCCACCCATGGTCTCCAGCCCAAGGGACAGCGGAATCACGTCGAGCAACAGCAGTTCGCCACCATCGCGACGGTTGCCGGCCAGGGTATCGGCTTGGATTGCGGCGCCGATGGCAACCACCTGGTCCGGGTCGATATCGGTCAACGGCGTACGACCAAACAGAGCACCGACGGCCTCACGCACGCGCGGCACACGGGTCGAGCCGCCAACCATGACCACGGCAGCCACTTCTTCGAGCTCGACACCGCTGTCACGCACAGCGCGACGGCAGGCCTTGAGGCTACGGGCTACCAGCGACTCAATCAGGGCATCGAATGCAGTGCGGGTCAGCTCGGCTTGCCAGTTGCCGTAGGCGACAGTGACCGAGTCAGCGTCGGTCAGCGCTTCTTTGGCTGCGCAAGCTGCTTGCAACAGTTGGCGCTGGGCACCCGGATCGAGGTCCGAAGACAGGCCGGCCTGCTCGACAATCCAGCTGGCGATGGCGTGGTCGAAATCATCGCCACCCAAGGCGCTATCGCCACCGGTGGCGAGCACTTCAAACACACCGCCAGTCAGCCGCAGGATCGAGATGTCGAAGGTTCCGCCACCCAGGTCATAAATGGCCACCAGGCCTTCGGCATTCTGGTCCAGGCCATAGGCCACGGCAGCTGCGGTCGGCTCGTTGAGCAGGCGCAGGACGTTCAGCCCGGCCAGACGCGCGGCATCCTTGGTCGCCTGGCGCTGGGCATCGTCGAAATAGGCCGGCACGGTGATTACCGCGCCCACCAACTCGCCACCCAGGGTTTCCTCGGCGCGCTGACGCAGCACCTTGAGAATATCGGCCGAGACTTCCACCGGGCTTTTCGGGCCCTGCACGGTGTCGATGAACGGCATGTGCGACTCGCCGCCGACAAAGCGGTACGGCAGTTGCTCACCCAGTTGCTTGACGTCCGCCAGGCCACGGCCCATCAGACGCTTGACCGACAGCACGGTATTGAGTGGGTCGCTGGAGGCGGCATCACGCGCTACCTGACCGACATCGATGTGGTCGGCATGGTAACGCACAGCCGAAGGCAGGATGACCCGACCTTGAGCGTCGGGCAGGGGCTCGCTACGGCCGCTGCGCAATGCCGCGACCAGGGAGTTGGTGGTGCCAAGGTCAATACCCACCGCCAGGCGACGCTGGTGCGGTTGAGGGCTCTGACCGGGTTCGGCGATCTGCAGTAGGGCCATGCTTATCTGAATACCAGGGGCGCCGCCAGAAGCAGCGCCGAGTTAATCGTCGAGGCGCTCTTCCAGCTGGCGCACTTCGTAGGCGAGCTTGTCGAGAAACTGCATGCGGCGCATCAGGCGCTCGGCCTGTTCGCGCTGCGCAGGATCATCCCAGCAGGCGGCGAAATCCTCGTTGAGCGTTTCCTGGGCGGTTTTCAAGCGACGCTTGAACACGGCAACACCGTCGAGGTCGGCACTGTCCTGGAGGTCTTCGAGCTCTTCGCGCAGTTGCATCTGCTGCAGCAGAAACTCGGGATCATGGACGGTGACTTCCTGCGGCACTTCATGGCCGCCGATCGCCAACAGGTAACGGGCACGCCGGGGCGCGCTCTTTAGCGTCTGGTAGGCCTCGTTCAGCGCGGCCGAACGTTCGAGCGCTATGCGCTGTTCACGTTCGGAGGCATCGGCGAAGCGATCCGGGTGGACCTCACGGGCCAGCTCGCGGTAGCGAACGGCCAGTTTGTCGAGGTCCAGACGGAAGCCAGGTTGCAGGTCAAACAGGGCGAAATGACAAGGAGTTCCCACGCGCAGCCTCAGACGTTGAAGCTTTCGCCGCAGCCACACTCACCGCGTACGTTGGGGTTGTTGAACTTGAAGCCTTCGTTCAACCCTTCCTTGACGAAATCGAGCTCGGTACCGTCGAGGTAGGCCAGGCTCTTTGGATCAATGATCACTTTCTCGCCGTGGCTTTCAAAAACCTGGTCTTCGGCGTCTGGCTGATCAACGAACTCCAGCACATAGGCCAGACCCGAGCAGCCGGTGGTACGAACGCCCAGGCGAATGCCAAGACCCTTGCCGCGTCCGTCGAGAGAGCGCCGCACATGGTTGGCGGCGGCTTCTGTCATGCTGATAGCCATCGAGACTCCTTACCTGCAACAGGCGAACTTAGAGCAAACCTTTCTTCTGCTTGTAATCGCGTACGGCCGCCTTGATGGCGTCCTCGGCGAGTACCGAGCAGTGAATTTTAACGGGCGGCAACGCCAGTTCTTCGGCCAGCTGGGTGTTCTTGATGGTTTCGGCTTCGTCCAGAGTCTTACCCTTCATCCACTCGGTGGCCAGGGAGCTGGAGGCGATGGCCGAACCACAGCCGTAGGTCTTGAACTTGGCGTCTTCGATGACGCCCTGCTCGTTGACCTTGATCTGCAGGCGCATCACGTCGCCGCACGCTGGAGCGCCGACCATGCCGGTTCCGACATCCGGATCCTCGGCATTCATCTTGCCGACGTTGCGTGGGTTTTCGTAATGGTCGATGACCTTTTCACTGTATGCCATGGTGCAATTCCTTCCTCATCAGAGAGCCGCTCTTGCCGGCGACTACTTAGTGCGCAGCCCACTCGATCTTGGAGATGTCGACGCCGTCTTTGTACATATCCCACAGCGGCGACAACTCGCGCAGCTTGGTCACGGCCTCGCAAACTTTCTGCGCGGCGTAGTCGATTTCTTCTTCGGTGGTGAAACGACCGAAGGTAAAACGGATCGAGCTGTGAGCCAGCTCGTCGTTGCGGCCCAGGGCGCGCAGCACATAGGACGGCTCCAACGAAGCCGAGGTGCACGCCGAACCGGACGACACTGCCAGGTCCTTGAGGGCCATGATCAGCGATTCGCCTTCAACGTAGTTGAAGCTCAGGTTCAGGTTGTGCGGAATGCGCGCGGTCATGCTGCCGTTGATGTACAGCTCTTCAAGGCCTTCGACCTGCTGGTAGAAGCGGTCGCTCAGGGCCTTGATACGAACGTTCTCGCTGGCCATCAGCTCTTTGGCGATGGCGAACGCTTCACCCATGCCGACGATCTGGTGGGTTGCCAGGGTGCCCGAACGCATGCCGCGCTCGTGACCGCCGCCGTGCATGGTGGCTTCCAGGCGCACGCGAGGCTTGCGGCTGACGTACAGCGCGCCGATGCCTTTAGGGCCGTAGGTTTTGTGTGCAGAGAAGGACATCAGGTCGACTTTCAGCTTCTGCAGGTCGATTTCGACTTTGCCAGTGGACTGAGCAGCATCGACGTGGAACATAACGCCGCGAGCGCGGGTCAGTTCGCCGATGGCTGCGATGTCGTTGATGGTGCCGATTTCGTTGTTCACATGCATGATCGACACCAGGATGGTGTCGTCACGCAGGGCAGCTTCAATCATGGCCGGGGTGATCAGGCCATCGGCGCCTGGCTCGATGTAGGTGACTTCAAAGCCTTCACGCTCCAGCTGGCGCGTGCTGTCCAGGACAGCCTTGTGCTCGATCTTGGAGGTGATCAGGTGCTTGCCCTTGGTGCTGTAGAAGTGCGCAACGCCCTTGATTGCCAGGTTGTCGGACTCGGTTGCACCGCTGGTCCAGACAATTTCACGCGGGTCGGCATTGACCAGGTCAGCGACCTGGCGGCGAGCGTTCTCGACCGCTTCTTCGGCTTTCCAGCCAAAGACGTGGGAGCGCGACGCCGGGTTACCGAAGTTCCCGTCGACCAGCAGGCAGTCGCTCATCTTCTGGGCAACGCGTGGGTCGACCGGGGTGGTCGCGGAGTAATCGAGGTAGATCGGCAACTTCATTGAATATCTCCTATCAGGCGGTCGCGCCGCGCGTCGAAACGGTCATTCGACGGCAGACGTCTCAATCTTGTCCAGCTGCGGTGCCCGGCCTGCGATACGTCGCAGGTCCTGGCGCTGGGCGACTTCTTGTACCTCACGGCGAGTAACAAGGTCAGCCAGGCTGATACCGCTGAGGAATTCGTGAATCTGCTGGCTCAGGTCGCACCACAAGTGGTGGGTAAGGCAGGTGTCGCCGGCGTGGCAATCACCCAGACCCTGGCAGCGTGTTGCGTCAACCGATTCGTTAACCGCATCGATGACCTGTGCGACCTGAATGCTCTCCATGCTTCGCGACAGCTGATAGCCGCCGCCAGGGCCGCGCACGCTGGAAACCAGACTGCTGCGGCGCAGCTTTGCAAACAGCTGCTCCAGATAAGAAAGGGAGATGCCTTGGCGCTCGGAAATGTCGGCCAGAGACACCGGCCCATGCTGCGCGTGCAACGCCAGATCAAGCATGGCGGTCACGGCGTATCGGCCTTTTGTAGTCAGTCGCATGGCTAGTAGGTACCACGGGGTTACGGAATGGGAGCGAGTATGCTATTCCCGAGCGTTTAAGTCAACTATAAGACCTAGTGCTTTAGTCGGGTTTGCCGCAGGAGGGCGGCGGAATGATAGCAAACGAAGGGGCGTGTGCGCACGCCCTTCTGTCAATGCGTCGGCGTGTCGCTGCGCGACTCGCCCTTGACCTCGGCGAAGTCCTCTTCACGCAAGGCCGGCAGCTCCTTGGCGCAGTAGTCGCTGCCAAGGTTCTTCAGCGCACCGCACATGTCCTCCAGCCGCCCGTCCACCGCCTGCAGGTGATCCAGCAACTGACCAATGGCGCGTGCCACCGGGTCAGGCATGTCTTCGCTGACACCATAGGCATCAAATCCGATCTTCTCGGCCATTGCCTTGCGCTTGGCCTCGACCTCGGCGTCGGTCTTGACGATGATCCGCCCTGGGATACCCACCGCAGTAGCACCTGCCGGCACCGCCTTGGTAACCACGGCATTGGAGCCTATCTTGGCCCCGGCACCCACGGTGAACGGGCCCAGCACCTTGGCGCCAGCACCGACCACGACACCGTCTTCCAGGGTCGGGTGACGCTTGCCTTTGTTCCAGCTGGTGCCGCCCAGGGTTACACCCTGGTAAAGCGTGACGTCATCACCGATCTCGGCGGTCTCACCGATGACAATTCCCATGCCGTGGTCGATGAAAAAGCGCCGCCCCACCTTGGCACCCGGATGAATCTCGATACCGGTCATCCAGCGCCCGAAGTTCGATACCAGCCGCGCCAGCCATTTCCAGTCACGCTTCCATAGCGCATGCGCCGCCCGATGCAGCCAGATCGCATGCATGCCCGGGTAGCAGGTCAGGACCTCAAAGGCATTGCGCGCCGCCGGGTCACGGTGGAAAACGCTCTGGATATCTTCACGCAGACGCTCGAACATCTATTGATCCTTGCGTTTATGCGGCTCGCCCCGGGCCACTTTCTGGGTCTCGGTGAGAATGCCGCGCAAAATACTCATTTCCGAACGATTGACCGAACTGCGCCCATACAGACGACGCAAGCGCGGCATCAGGTGCTTGGGCTTTTCCGGGTCAAGGAAGCCGATGTCCACCAGGGTCTTCTCCAGGTGCTCATAGAACAGCTCCATTTCATCCATGGTCGCCAGCTCGCTGCTGCGCACTGACGTCACTTCGAATTTCTCCACCTTCGACGGCTGGCCTTCAGCCGCCAGCCAGGCCATGCGCACTTCATAGGCCAGTACCTGCACGGCCGCCGCCAGGTTCAGCGAGCTGAAATCAGGATTGGAAGGGATATGCACATGAAAATGACAGCGCTGCAGCTCTTCGTTGGTCAGGCCGGCATATTCACGACCGAAAACCAGGGCAATCTCCTGCCCCTGAGCCGCATGCTCGATGGTTTTGCTGCCGCATTCGCGCGGATCGACCAACGGCCAGGGGATACGCCGATCGCGGGCACTGGTGCCGAGCACCAGATTGCAGCCGGCCAACGCCTCTTCGAGGGTCGCGACCACTTGCGCCCCGGCGAGCACATCATCGGCACCGGAGGCGCGGGCATCGGCCTCATGGGAGGGGAAATCCAGCGGATCGACCAGCACCAGGCGCGACAAGCCCATGTTTTTCATGGCACGCGCAGCGCCGCCGATATTGCCGGGGTGGCTGGTATTGACCAGAACAACACGAATATTTTGCAGCAAGGCGAGTGCTCACAGACATGGAAATAAGGGGGCAAATCTTACAGAACCGACCAACATTACGCTACGAAAGCAAATGACACACTTCTTCGCGCGAAGTTTTCTGCTAGAATGTTCGGCTTTCTTTAACGACCCAGGTGAAACGTCCATGCAGCCCATGCTGAATATCGCGCTGCGCGCCGCCCGCAGCGCCAGTGAACTGATTTTCCGCTCCATCGAGCGCCTGGATAGCATCAAGGTTGATGAAAAAGACGCCAAGGATTATGTGTCCGAAGTCGACCGTGTTGCCGAGCAAAGCATCATCAACGCTCTGCGCAAGGCCTACCCGAACCACTCCATCTATGGCGAAGAGACCGGCCTGCACGCCGGCAGCGGCGAAGAAGGCAAGGACTACCTGTGGATCATCGACCCACTGGACGGCACCACCAACTTCCTGCGTGGCGTTCCGCACTTCGCTGTCAGCATTGCCTGCAAATACCGTGGCCGCCTTGAGCACGCCGTGGTGTTGGACCCTGTCCGCCAGGAAGAATTCACCGCCAGCCGTGGCCGTGGCGCCCAGCTGAACGGCCGCCGCCTGCGCGTCAGCCCTCGCACCAGCCTGGAAGGCGCTCTGCTGGGTACCGGTTTCCCATTCCGTGACAACCAGATGGCTGACCTGGACAACTACCTGGGCATGTTCCGCGCCCTGGTTGGCCAGACCGCCGGCATCCGTCGCGCCGGCGCTGCCAGCCTGGACCTGGCTTATGTTGCCGCCGGTCGTTTCGATGCCTTCTGGGAATCGGGCCTGTCGGAATGGGACATGGCTGCAGGCGCCCTGCTGATTCAGGAAGCAGGCGGCCTGGTGAGCGACTTCACCGGTGGTCACGACTTCCTCGAGAAGGGCCACATCGTTGCCGGCAACACCAAGTGCTTCAAGGCCGTACTGACTGCTATCCAGCCGCACCTGCCTGCCTCGATCAAGCGTTAAGCGTCGATCGGGCACAAAAAAAGCACCCTTCGGGGTGCTTTTTTTATGGGTTGCGCCTAGAGAGGGCGATTACTGTTCCGTCGGCGCCTGGCTCAACACCAGCTTGCCCTCTTTATCCAACGGGATCTGCGAACCCGGGTCACGATCCATGCGAACCTGACCAACCTTGTCACCGATCGAATACTTCACGTCATAACCCACCACCTTCTCGCTCAGGTCGTTGACCGTGTTGCAGCGGGTCTGAGTGGTCGTGTAAGTATCACGCTCCTGCATGCCTTCCTGCACCTTGTTACCGGCATAGCCACCACCGACCGCACCGGCCACCGTAGCAATCTTCTTGCCGGTGCCGCCACCGATCTGGTTACCCAGCAGGCCACCTGCCACTGCACCTAGCACAGTACCGGCAATCTGATGCTGATCCTTCACCGGTGCCTGACGCGTGACAGTGACATCCTTGCAGACTTCGCGTGGCGTCTTGACGGTCTGCTTGACCGGCTGCACCGCCAGAACCTCGGCGTACTCCGGCCCGCTCTTGACCAGGCTGTAGGTGGCCACAGCACCTCCGGCGGTAACACCGACAGCACCCAGAACCGCACCCACCAGCATTGACTTGTTCACGTGAACCTCCTGATCGTACCTGCGGAACATTGCCCGCCTTCTCCCTGCCTTGGAGCATAAAAAAAGGCGCGAGTTCAATACTCGCGCCTTCTTCTACGACACACAGCGTGGGAAAAGTCCTTACGGACGGTCGTCCACACCCTCTGCCTTGACCGGTGGAATCAGGTCTTCGCTGCTCAGGTTCAGCCAGATCAGCACTACGTTGGCGATGTAGATCGACGAGTAGGTACCCGCCATGACACCGATAAACAGCGCCAGCGAGAAGCCCCACAGGTTATCGCCACCGAAGAACAACAGCGCAGCGATGGCCAGCAAGGTCGATACCGACGTGGCCACGGTACGCAGCAGGGTCTGAGTGGTCGAGATGTTGATGTTCTCGATAAGCGACGCCTTGCGCAGTACCCGGAAGTTCTCACGTACCCGGTCGAACACAACGATGGTGTCGTTGAGCGAGTAGCCGATGATCGCCAGCACCGCCGCCAGCACCGTCAGGTCGAAGGTGATCTGGAAGAACGACAGGATACCCAGGGTCACGACCACGTCGTGGACCAGCGAGAGAATCGCCCCCAAGGCGAACTTCCACTGAAAGCGGAAGGCCAGGTACAGCATGATGCCGCCCAGGGCCAGCAACATACCCAGGCCACCCTGGTCACGCAGCTCCTCACCGACCTGCGGTCCTACGAACTCGACGCGCTTGACCACGGCCGGGTTGTCGGTGCTGATCTTCTGCAGGGCCTCGGAGACGCGGTTGCCCAGCATCGGATCATCGCCAGGCATACGCACCAGCAAGTCGGTGGTCGCGCCGAAGCTCTGCACCACGGCGTCCTGGAAGCCGGCCTTGACCAGCTCCTCACGCACCTGGCCGAGGTTGGCCGGACGCTCGTAGGTCAGCTCGATGAGCGTACCGCCGGTGAAGTCCAGGCCGAAGTTGAGCCCCTTATAGAACCAGCTGAACAGCGCCAGTACGGTAAGAAGCAGGGTGATGCCGAACGCAAGGTTGCGCACACCCATGAAGTTAATGGTTCGTAACATGGCAGCCCCTTAAACCCACAGCTTCTTGATATCACGCCCACCGCAGGTCAGGTTGACCATTGCGCGGGTAACCATGACGGCCGTGAACATCGAGGTGAAAATCCCGAGGGACATGGTAACTGCGAAGCCCTTGACCGGACCGGTACCCATGGCGAACAGGATGCCGCCCACCAACAGGGTGGTCAGGTTGGCGTCGACAATCGCGGTGTAGGCACGGTTGAAGCCTTCGTGGATAGCGCGCTGCACAGACATGCCATTGGCCAGCTCTTCGCGGATCCGCGAGAAGATCAGCACGTTGGCGTCGACCGCCATACCCATGGTCAGGACGATACCGGCAATACCCGGCAGGGTCAGGGTTGCACCCAGCAGCGACATCAGCGCCAGCAGCATGACCATGTTACCGGCCAGGGCAATGGTGGCGATCAGGCCGAAGAAGCGGTAGATGGCCATGATGAACAGCGAGACGAACAACATGCCCCACAGGGATGCATCGATACCCTTGGTGATGTTGTCGGCACCCAGGCTTGGGCCGATGGTGCGTTCTTCAGCGAAGTACATCGGTGCAGCCAGGCCACCGGCACGCAGCAGCAGGGCCAGTTCCGAGGACTCACCCTGGCCGTTCAGGCCGGTGATGCGGAACTGGCTGCCCAGTGGCGACTGGATGGTTGCCAGGCTGATGATGCGCTTCTCTTCGGTGAAGGTCTGGACGGCGACGTCTTTCTCGACACCATCGACCATCTGCTTCACGTAACGAGTGGTCGGGCGCTGCTCGATGAAGATCACCGCCATGCTGCGACCGACGTTGCTGCGGGTTGCGCGGCTCATCAGTTCGCCGCCATGGCCATCCAGACGGATGTTCACCTGCGGGCGACCCTGCTCGTCAAAGCTGGCCTGGGCGTCGGTAACCTGGTCACCGGTGATGATCAGGCCACGCTCGACAGCGGCCGAACGACCGCCCTCACGGAACTCGAAGGTTTCGGTGGTGGCTTTGGAAGCGCCCGGCTCGGCACCCAGACGGAACTCCAGGTTGGCGGTTTTACCCAGGATACGCTTGGCTTCGGCAGTGTCCTGCACGCCTGGCAGCTCCACCACGATGCGGTTGGCACCCTGGCGCTGTACCAGCGGCTCGGCAACGCCCAGCTCGTTGACCCGGTTACGGACCGTGGTCAAGTTCTGCTTGATCGAGTATTCGCGGATTTCCGCGACCTTGGCCGGGGTAATCGCCAGACGCAGCACCGACAGGCCATTACGCTCGGTGGTGGTCAGCTCGAAATCGTTGAAATTCTTGCGGATCAGGCTGCGAGCCTGCTCGCGGGAGGCTTCATCGGAGAAGCCCAACTGAATGTCGCCATCTTGCTGCGGCAGGCTGCGATAGCGCACACGCTCTTTACGCAACAGGCTTTTGACTTCGCCTTCGTAGACTTTCAGGCGGGCCGACATGGCCTTGTCCATGTCCACTTCCAGCAGGAAGTGCACACCACCGGAAAGGTCCAGACCCAGCTTCATCGGGCTTGCGCCCAGGTTGCGCAGCCATTGCGGGGTAGTCGGGGCCAGGTTCAACGCTACAACGTAGTCATCACCCAGTGCCTTGCGTACGACATCCTTGGCTGGCAGTTGGTCTTCCTGCTTGGTCAGGCGCAGCAATGCACCCTTGCCCTTTTCGCCCAGGCTTGCAGCCTTGACCTGGATACCGGCTTCGACGAGCGCCTTGCTCGCGCGATCCAGATCCGCCTGAGTGACCTGCAGCGCCGTGCTGGCACCACTGACCTGAACGGCCGGATCATCAGGGTAAAGGTTGGGAGCGGAATAAATAAAACCGATCGCCAGTACCGCCACGATCAATAGGTATTTCCACAGAGGGTATTTGTTCAGCATCACGCCGCCCGTTCAAGACGCGGGGCGCCTTGCGCGCCCCGTCGATTGGTAAAAAACTGAAACTTAGATCGCTTTGAGCGTCCCTTTAGGCAGGGTCGCGGCAACGGCGCCCTTCTGGAACTTCAGTTCAACGTTGTCGGATACTTCCAGTACCACGAAGTCGTCGGCCACTTTTACGATCTTGCCGGCGATGCCGCCGTTGGTGACAACTTCGTCACCCTTTTGCAGGTTGCTCAGCAGGTTTTTCTGCTCTTTGGCGCGTTTGGCCTGTGGGCGCCAGATCATCAGATAGAAGATGACCAGGAAACCGACCAGGAAAATCCACTCGAAGCCAGTACCGGCAGGGCCGGCGGCAGCGGCTGGGGCAGCGGCGTCCGCGTAAGCGGCGGGGATCAGAAAGCTCATTTAGCACTCCAGTTGCATTCAGTACTTGTTAGGGATCGACAAAACATCAGTCCAAGGGCGGCACAGGCAGCCCGCGCTTGGCGTAAAAGGCATCGACAAAGGCGGCCAATGTACCTTGTTGAATAGCCTCGCGTAAACCAGCCATCAAACGCTGGTAATGGCGCAAGTTATGGATCGTATTCAACATACTGCCCAACATTTCGCCACACTTGTCCAGGTGGTGCAGATAAGCACGGGAGAAGTTCTGGCAGGTGTAGCAGTCACAGGTCGGATCCAGTGGCGAATCATCATGGCGATGGAACGCGTTACGGATTTTCAGCACGCCGGTATCGACAAACAGATGGCCGTTGCGCGCGTTGCGCGTAGGCATCACGCAATCGAACATGTCGACGCCGCGGCGCACACCCTCAACAAGATCCTCCGGCTTGCCTACCCCCATAAGGTAACGAGGTTTGTCAGCCGGCATCATGCCCGGCAGGTAGTCCAGCACCTTGATCATCTCGTGCTTGGGCTCGCCCACCGACAGGCCACCGATGGCCAGGCCGTCAAAACCGATCTTTTCAAGGCCTTCGAGCGAGCGCATGCGCAGGTTCTGGTGCATACCACCCTGCACGATACCGAACAGTGCAGCGGTGCTGTCGCCGTGGGCGTTCTTCGAGCGCTGGGCCCAGCGCAGCGACAGCTCCATCGAGACACGGGCCACGTCTTCATCGGCCGGGTACGGGGTGCATTCGTCGAAAATCATCACCACGTCGGAGCCCAGGTCACGCTGGACCTGCATCGACTCTTCAGGGCCCATGAACACCTTGGAGCCATCGACCGGCGAGGCGAAGGTCACGCCCTCTTCCTTGATCTTGCGCATGGCGCCCAGGCTGAACACCTGGAAACCACCGGAGTCGGTGAGGATCGGGCCTTGCCACTTCATGAAATCGTGCAGGTCACCGTGGGCCTTGATCACCTCGGTGCCCGGGCGCAGCCACAGGTGGAAGGTGTTGCCCAGGATCATGTGCGCGCCGATGGCCTCGATGTCCCGGGGCAGCATGCCCTTGACCGTGCCATAGGTACCCACCGGCATGAATGCCGGGGTCTCGACCACGCCACGGGGGAACGTCAGGCGACCACGACGGGCCTTGCCGTCGGTGGCCAGCAACTCGAAGGACATACGACAGGTGCGACTCATGCTTGATCCTCGGGGCCGCGCGGCGCCGGATTGCGGGTGATGAACATGGCATCACCGTAACTGAAGAAGCGGTAACCATTCTCGACCGCCGCCGCGTAGGCTGCCATGGTCTCGGGATAACCGGCGAAGGCCGAAACCAGCATCAGCAGCGTGGATTCAGGCAGGTGGAAGTTGGTGACCAGGGCATCGACCACATGGAACGGCCGGCCCGGGAAGATAAAGATGTCGGTGTCACCGCTGAACGCCTTGAGCACACCATCGCGGGCGGCGCTTTCCAAAGAACGCACGCTGGTGGTGCCCACGGCAATCACCCGGCCACCGCGAGCGCGGCAGGCGGCGACGGCGTCGACCACGTCCTGGCTGACCTCTAGCCACTCTTTATGCATATGGTGGTCTTCGATGCGCTCGACCCGCACGGGCTGGAACGTACCAGCGCCGACGTGCAAGGTGACAAAGGCCGTTTCAACGCCCTTGGCGGCGATCTTCGCCATCAAAGTTTCATCGAAGTGCAGCCCGGCGGTGGGCGCGGCTACGGCACCTGCGCGCTCGGCGTAGACCGTCTGGTAGCGCTCGCGATCGGCGCCCTCGTCGGGACGGTCAATATAAGGAGGCAGCGGCATATGCCCGACACGGTCGAGCAGCGGCAGCACTTCTTCGGCAAAGCGCAGCTCGAACAACGTGTCATGACGGGCAACCATCTCGGCCTCGCCACCACCGTCGATCAGGATCTGCGTGCCCGGCTTGGGCGACTTGCTCGAACGCACATGGGCCAGTACCCGATGGCTGTCCAGCACACGCTCGACCAGAATCTCCAGCTTGCCGCCACTGGCCTTCTGGCCGAACAGGCGCGCCGGAATCACCCGGGTATTGTTGAACACCATCAGATCGCCTGGACGCAGGTGCTCGAGCAAGTCGGTGAACTGGCGATGAGCCAGTGCCCCGCTCGGCCCATCCAGGGTCAACAGCCGGCTGCTATGGCGCTGCGCCAGCGGATGGCGAGCGATCAGGGAATCAGGGAGCTCAAAAGAAAAATCGGCGACGCGCATGATGGTGTTCGGTTCGACAGGGCCGCAAAGTTTAGCCGAAAAGACGAAAATTGACTATGAAACCTGATTGACCAACGGTAGGCACCTCTTTATACTCCGCCGCCACAAGCCCTGATGGCGGAATTGGTAGACGCGGCGGATTCAAAATCCGTTTTCGAAAGGAGTGGGAGTTCGAGTCTCCCTCGGGGCACCAAATCCAAATCTCCAGAGTTCTCCATGAGTCTCTGGAACCCAAGAAAACCGGCCATTGAGCCGGTTTTTTGTCTCCATGAGTCTCAGGAAGTCTCTTGAAAGCTCAATCCTATGTGAGTAGATTTGCGAGTAGATCGAGTTCGGTCTCCAAATCTACTCACAGCCGGGCGCTCAACAAGGGCGGCTGGCAGGAAGGAATCTACGTGGCGCTCACTGATACCGCCATCCGCACCGCCAAGCCTCGTGAAAAGCTGTACCGCATTGCGGACTCCCAAGGTCTCTGCCTCGAGGTGACAACCTCTGGCGGAAAGCTCTGGCGCTTGCGCTATCGATTCGAGGGCAAGGCAAAGATGCTTAGCCTCGGATCCTACCCGGCAGTCACACTGGCGCAGGCACGCGAACGAAGAGAGGCTGCGCGCAAGATCCTGGCTCAAGGCATAGACCCCAGCGCCCACAAGCGCGAAGAGAGAGCCGCGTCCGCGGCCCAGGCGCTCACCCTGGAATCGCTGGCGCGTGAATGGTATGCCTACAACAAGCCGCGCTGGGCCCCCGCCACGGCCAACAAGGCACTGCAGTATCTGGAGAGCGACATCATTCCAGTGATAGGCAGCCGCCCGGTTGCCGAGGTGTCGCGTCCCGATCTGGTTGACCTGGTAAGGCGAATCGAAAAGCGGGAAGCCTTCAACGTCGCGCGCAAGGTTCGCCAGTGGCTGGGGCAGATATTCAGATTCGGCCTTGCAAAGGGCGTTGTCGCCGCCAATCCTGCTACTGATCTAGATGTGGTCGCTGCCCATGCGCCACAAACACGCCACCACCCGCATGTCACCGAAGCGGAATTGCCCGAGCTACTTAGGAAGGTGGACTCTGCCAACTGCGACCTCACGAGCAAGCTCGCTATCCGGTTGCTGGTGCTCACTGCCGTCCGACCTGGCGAACTGCGGAACGCGCCTTGGGAAGAGTTCGACCTGGACTCTGCCACTTGGACAATCCCGGCAGTCAGGATGAAGGCCAGGCGCCCTCACCTCGTTCCCCTTCCCTCCCAAGCTGTTGCCCTTTTGCGCCAGCTGCAGGAAATCACTGGCAGTTATCCACTGGCATTTCCTGGCCGTAACGATCGATCGCGACCAATGAGCGAGAACACGGTGAACAAGGTGCTCTCGACCATCGGCTACGAAGGCCGCCAGACAGGTCATGGTTTCCGACACCTGCTAAGCACCAGCCTGAACACTCGCGGCTACAACAGCGATTGGATCGAGAGGCAACTGGCTCATGGCGATCAGGACTCGATCAGGGACACCTATAACCATGCGTCCTACCTTGAGCAACGCCGCACCATGATGCAGGAGTGGGCTGACGTCATCGACTCACTCTGCGTTGGTGCAGACATTGTAAGCATTCAGCAGCGCGCTTGATTTTGTCCGGTCTGGGTCTCCAAGACCTATGCCCAGGAGAATTTGACATGACCAATGACGGGACTATGGACTTTAGCTTCTGGGATCAGCATGGCGACCACCATCCTGATTGGCGCGAAGCATATTCAACCAGAGTAACCTTCAGTATTGCCGAGGCAGCCAACATCTTGGCCGGAGCCCCCCCTAGCTATAGTGCACCTAGAGGTTCTGATGAGCGTATCAGCCTGAGGGCAAAGCAATGGGTCGAGACCCTCGAATCCAATATCGACCAACTCACAGCCTTATTTGGACGTACTTACAAGAACCCTTGTGACTACGTGCTGCAGCACGAAAAAATCAGAGCTTGGTGCGCCAAAGAGGGGATTGACTGGCCTATTCCCGAGAGCTACATCGAACGAATTAAATCGCTGGAAAGAGCGCTTGAAGAGGAGCGAAAGCTCCGCATCAAAGCCCAGCAACTCGCAGACCCTGTAATGAGCGTCTTTGTAAACGATGACGCCCCGTTGTCACCGATCTCTGAGGACTTTGCGCCTTTGGTACTAAGTCGAATTGAGTCGGTTGGACTAAACGCTATCGCTCAGGTGATAGGAGGTGATAGCAAAGAGCTGTTTCGACGCTACGAGAAAGACGTAAGACTTGGCGCAGAGCTTTTTGCCTTGCTCGGCCTTCGGGTGATTCATGAGTCAAGCAGTCGTGCGCCAGTGCAGAGTTCCTCTCTGCCACCACCTGCAACCCTGAAGCTCGAAGACCCGGAGGAAGTTTACAGGCACATTGATTACCTCAGAGCAGATCAAGCCCTTGATTGGATGAAGCGCATATCTGGCCATCATGTGGAGTGGGAAACACTGTGGGCAATGGTTGGCTTCAATATGTGCGATGCCTTCATGGACGGTCGGGCGGTTCGAGGGCTTACATATGCTGCAGATGGAGAGTTTGAGCACCGGGAGGTCTTTGGTCTTGGCATTTGCCAAGTAATGAATGCCGTTAGGGTCGAAGGCGCGCCTCTGCACCTACGAGGCCCAGCAATTCATGTCGACATGTATGGCCTCCAAGAGATCGAGCCTCAACGCGCCTGGTGGATTAACGACCTAGAAGATTACGAAGTTCTGTTCAGGCCGTCAGACATCGAAAGAATGGGCCGGATTGTTACTGAGGGAGGTGGTTGGTCTAGCGTAGAGCCCATCGAGGCCGATGAGTCACCCGCGGATTGCAATGGTTCGGAGCTGATTGAGCGCCTTCAAAAACTGCAGATCACAATCGACAACCTTCGTGACCAGGTTCGCTACTGCGTCAGGTTCGATGACGGTCAACTCCTGGCGGAACTGGGTTCCGATTTGCTTCCTCTGGCCGTACCAGCGCCCGCCAGATCTTTTGATCAGACGGCTGACGTCAGCCACTTTGATGAAGTTGAGCTGGAGAGATTACGTGAACTGGTAGCAACTCAGTCCCGACTCCTGGAAACGGTGTCAGCCAAAGCGACGGAGGTATCTGAGTCTGCTGGGCGACTCGTATTCCCATATTCAACTAAGAAATTGCTCGCCATGCGCGATGCGGCGGTAGAGCACTGGATGAACCATGATCGAAGCAAGCCAGCGCCCTATGGTATTCAGAAAACGATACAGACATTCCTTTCCGGGCGAACTGGTGAGAATGCAAGGAAGATTTTTGAGTTAGCTAACGCGATAAAGCCGGACGATTTACCCAAAAGCTGACCAAAAAACCTAGAGAATACTGACATGTCAGTATGTCACCCCTAGCTGACACCCCCAGCAAATCCCCCAGCATTGCCCTCGTTGATTCCCCAAACGTCTCAGGAGGGCTCAGGAGATGTCAGCAGGTACCCAGCGGCCTCAGTCTCGCAAGTTCATCAAGATCCATCAGGTAACAGATCTATGCGGCCTCTCCAAGGCCGAGGTCTATAAGCGCATTGCTATTGGCAACTTCCCAAAGCAAATCAATCTCGGCCCAAGATGCGTAGCCTGGATCGAAGCCGAGGTTGTTGCATGGGTTGAAGCGCGCATCGCTGAAAGCCGCGGAGAAGCAGCATGACCACTTCTCCTTTCTTCCCGGTGCTTGCCAACCGTGCCCAGGACGGCTACAGTTCGGCTGTCACTGCAAACTCAGTGACCGACCTTGGCCGGTCGAACACACATAGGCGCAACAGCGCCCTTCTTCGAATTGCAGGCGCTTTTTTTGTGCCTGCAATCCAGAGTTATGGCGGGTTGCGCGGGGACACCTTCGGGTGTGCCGGGATCCTATGTGCCCGGTCGGCCAACCCTGCGCAATCTGCCACCATTACTCGCTTGGCCGCGAACGGTGGCAGTTCCTCACACATGGGAGCTACACCAATGACCGCCCTCATTCCGTCCAAAATTCGCGCAAGCATTCATCGCCGCTTGGCCTTGCATGCTCTCCGCGCAAACTCTTCTCTCTCCGTCCGCATCAATCGCTACAACGCCCACATGGCCATCGTCCGCGCACTCGAAGCGCAAGGCGGTGTGCAATGAATTGCCGCCCGCAAGCTGTAGAGTTCAAAGCGGCAACTAACAAGCCATCTCATTACCAGGCCACACCGGGTATTCCCGCTCCGCAAGCAATTGAGCAGGCTTACGACTTGCTCGATGCCGTTGAAGGCAGCCTGACCGAGGCGATTGTCGGTGGATACTTTGACCCGGTTCTTCTGCGACTGGCTGTGCAGGCTGCCATGGCCTCATGCGTGACCGCTTTGAATGGCATCTCTCAGGAGGTCGCAAAATGAGCGCTAAAAACTCCCGAGTAGAAGACTCGCTTACTAAGATCGCGAACGACGCAGTCGAGCTTCTTGGCTTTGAGAAAGATCACATCCGCTGGTTGTCGGCGCTGATGCGCGCGATCCAAATCGATCTCCAGCACAACTGCGGACGATGCGCCAAAGACCTCGCAAACCTCGGTCAGTACCTGGGCGACGACTGCCTCGCTTACCTTGAGTCCAGCTCAGAGAAGCTCCAGAACAGTTTGGATAGCGTGGAGGTGACCCAGTGAAAAACATTAACTGGAATCAGTTGCTGCCCAACCTCTCCCTTGAGCAACAGAGCGATAAGGCTCCAAGCCTCGAAGAGACCGAACAGCTGAAGGCTATCAGCCAGACAGCGGGCTGCTACAGCCAAACCATTGGTCACGGCATCAAAGCGATCGGACACCTGCTGGCGACAGCCTCGCAGGCTGGCGAGATTTCCCAAGACGCCGTGACAGACCTCGGCTGGCTGATCGAGAACCTTGGCGAATTGATCTCGAGCCTGCAAGAGACCGGCAACGGTGTACGTGAACGGCTGAAAGCCAACCAACCAGGGGCGTAACCATGACCAATTTTCAACAGCGCGATATTGCGCTGACGGGATCGGCTTGCCCTAAGAAAGTCACCGAACTGTTCTACGTGACTCACCCGAAGGCCCCGCGCGACGTCCTTGGGCCGTTCCTGACCCACGCCGATGCCGAGTGTGGGCGCGTAGTTCTGCGTAGTGCTGATGCGACTGTGTCAGCTCGCCCGGTCGCGGCTATCGACAACATGACCCGCTGGCATGCGGTGAACAACGGCTATGTCTGCCGGCTTTTCGCTGGCGCCAGCAGCTCGGAGGTGGGGCATGGGTAATCAAACCCATCCAGAGGTAACAGACGCTGAACGCCTTGAAGCGTTGGCACGCCAAGAGCAGGCCTTCGAGATGATTGACCTGGTGGAGAGGTTCCAGGCGAAACAAGCGCTGATCGCCCGGCAAGTGGAAGCCCGTGACAGTGCGCTGACTATGTTCTGCGTCAGGGTCGACTTGTCGCTAGTCATGCTCCAGACACTGACCGACTTCATTGGCCGTAAGTCGAAATCGCCAGGACTGAAACGGGCTACGGATCTGCTCATGTCCGAACTCGAAGATCTCGAGCGCAACCTGAAAGAGGTTCTGCAGGCCTGTATCGACACCCCGGGTGAGAGGGATGAGCGATGACCGTCCTCAACCTCGTGAGCAGCATTTTCGACCGCGGCTACTCGCACACCGACTCGGCCAATCTTCGCCTGCTCATGCAGATCCAGGCTGGATGCTCACAAGTGCTTGCCGCCGCAAATCCTTCACAGCCAATCACCGTGGAGGCACTGCCATGCCTGTGATTCCGTTTGATCCGACAATGAGCGTGTCAGCGAAAGAGCGGCCACACATCGACGCGCGCAGCCTGCACATGATCAAGGTTGGCTTGGATCATCTGATCAAGCTGCATGCTCGCGAGCAAGACCCTTTGGGTAAGCACTGCCTGGAAGGCATGGTGGAATTGCTTACCGTAGTCGTGGAACGGCACAACCCGCCGCTGGATGCCGTATGACTGACTCAGTGATCCTTTTCCGTGACGCACTCCAGTCGGCCTATGGGCCGCTCGACTGGCTCCCTCTGGACGATGGCGACATCCACCGCTTCCACGTTCCCGGGGACAAGCCCAACACGCAGAACGGCTGGTACTGCCTGTTTGCTGATGGCATCGCATCGGGCGCGTTTGGAAGCTGGAAGACGGGTGGCGCCAGCACCTGGTGTAGTCGTGAGCCTGTGGACGCCCGAGAAGCCGAGCAGGTGCGCGAGCGCATTGAGCAGGCACGCCGCCAGCGGGAGGCCGAGCAACAACGCCGCCAGCTCAAGGCCGCGAGCCTGGCTCAGCACTGGTGGCGCGATGCTCGCCGTGCGGATCCGGAGCATCCATACCTGGTTACCAAACAGGTTCGCTCCCACGCCTTGCGCCAACGCGGAGACGAACTACTTGTGCCGCTTTACGTTGCCGGCGAGCTGGTGAACCTGCAGCGCATCGCCCAGGACGGCTCGAAACGCTTCTTGTATGGCAGACGCATCAAAGGGGCTTACTCAACCCTCGGTCGCATCTCCCCCGGTACCGCTGTTTGCATCTGTGAAGGTTGGGCCACTGGCGCGACCCTTCATCAAGACGGCGGCTACACCGTTGCGTGCGCGATGAACGCCGGCAACCTCAAGGCAGTGGCCACTGCTCTCCGCAGTCGCTACCCCAACGTGGAAATCATCATCGCCGGCGACGATGACCGCAATACCGATGGCAACCCTGGGCGCGCAGCCGCGAACGCTGCGGCCCTGGCCTGCCGCGGTCTCGTTACCTTTCCGGAATGGCCTGTGGATGCTCCGCCGAGCTTGACCGATTTCAACGACCTCGCGAACTGGAGGCGTGCCAATGGCCAAGCCTGAGAAGAAGGTGATCAATCTGCGCGCGACAGCGCCAGCCATTAGCCCTGATCGACCTTGCTGGGGCGTCTATGAGCATTGGGTAGTCAATGAGAAGGGACGCAAGCTGAAACCCGGCGTGTACTGGCATGGCTACCAGCGCACCGCGAGCGATCAAGACACGGATGGCGATGACGGCAGCGATCGCCCAGTTGTTGATGAATGGATCTCGAGCCCAGTCACGGTCATGGCGCGCACGATCAGTAGCGATGACGGCAGCGAAGGCCGCTTACTGCGTATGAAGGTCGAGGCCGGACACAAAGATTGGATCATTCCCATGGAGGTGTTTGGTGGTAGCGGAGAAGACGCCCGCCGCCAGCTCTTCGGCATGGGTGTGATCATCGCACTCAAGAAGCGCATAACGTTCATGGAGTATCTGCTCGACCAGACGCCTGCAGAGGTATTCGCGACCACGAGTCGCCCTGGTTGGCACGAGTCCGGGGCATTTGTCCTTCCTGGTCGAACGATTGGCAACGGGAATGTCCGGTATCAAGCCAGCGGTCGGGAACAGAGCCTGTTCAAAGCCAAGGGGAGTCTCCTCGACTGGCAACAAGAGATCGCGGCCAAGTGCGCGGGCAACCCCGTCCTGGTGCTGGCTATCGGCTGCGCGCTGGCAGGCCCATTGCTCAGCCTGGTCGGCGTCCTTGGTGGTGGCGTGCACCTGGTGGGTGACAGCTCCAGTGGTAAGTCCTTGGCGCAGTTGGTGGGGTCATCCGTCTGGAGCGACCCAGGTGTTTTCGCCGCTAGCTGGGACATGAGCAAGGGCGGCCTGGAGATTGAAGCCTCAAGCCGCAATGACACCATCCTGCCTCTTGATGAGATCAAGCGCGCCGACCCCAAGCGCGTACAGGAAATGGCCTACTCCCTCGCCAACGGCCAGGGCAAGGGAACCATGACCCGTGATCGAGAGGCCCGGGGGAAATTGAGCTGGCGCCTCCTCACGCTCTCCAGTGGCGAGCGCTCGCTTTCAGAACATGCAGCCATCTCTGGCAATGCCGCGCATGCCGGCTCGGAGCTTCGCATGGTCGACGTCAATGCTGGTACGCGAACTCATAGGGCATTCGATGAACTGCATGGCCTGGCCGGCGCAGACTTCCACCGATCCCTTACCGTCGCAGTGACTCGAAATCACGGACTTCTCGGCCCCGCGTTCATTGAGTGCTTGGTGGCTAAACAGGATCCCTCAGGCTTGCTTGAGGACTTTGCCCGGGTTCGCGAGACCTTTGTCGAGGACAACGCCCAGGCGGGCCGAGTAGCCGACAGGTTCGCGGTCATCGCCCTGGCCTGCGAGATGGCAATTGCATACGGGCTTCTTCCCTGGGAGGAAGGCAGCGCCCTCGCCGACTGCCAACTTCTTTACGGTGAGTGGCTCAACCGAGTTGGCAGTGGCAATGCGGAAGATCGCCAGATCCTTTCCAGCATCCTCGATTTCATCGATCGCCACGGCAGCAGTCGTTTCTCCGATGTCAGCGACGACCAAGCCGAAACCCGAGTCCCCAACCGGGCCGGATACTGGGAGTCGTTGGGAGGAAAGCGGCTGTACCTGTTCAACAAGTCTGCCTTGATTGAGGCCGCCCGCGGGTACGGTTTGCCCCGAGTTGTCAAAGCCTTGGACAACGCCGGCGCTCTGGCTAAACGAGACACCGACAAGAAGCGGTACACCAAGAAATACCGCCTTCCCGGAGGTGGCAGCAGTGGGCTGTATGTCATCGATACAGAGCCTCTGGATCGAGAGGGCGTGAACCAATGAACACGCCATATGCCCTGCATCAGCCCCTTGCCCGACCGGACGCTGTTCCCACTACGAATCTTGGTGGGAACGGGTGTGAACTGCTGGAGCCCTTGCCAGCTCTGGCCGTTCCCGCAGTTCCCACTGTTCCCACCGTTTTTGGAAACACAGAAACACTTTATTGGGAGCACGTACCTCAGTGGTTGTTTTCCCCACCTTTTTCCAACTCCCTGAATAAGCCATTGATGAAAAGTGGTGGGAACAGTGGGAACGGTGGGAACAGCCAATGCCGACGGGGGTTAGAGGCGTTCCCACTAATAGAGAGAGGTGTGAACAAGTGGGAACACACACCTCTTAGTGACTTAAAGCCATGAGCGTTCTGAGCGGCATGTTTGAGCGGCTGGCCGCGGCTTCTATGCCCAAGCCTCCAGAACTGCCAGCCCCCACCTCGTCGCAGTCGACTGAGCCCAGGTTTTCCCATTGGCGGGTCGTCCTGGACGGCAAATCGCTCTGCAGCATGATCGGAGAACCCATGACGCAAGCGGAAGCCCTGAAAGAGGTTCGGTACCGCTGGCCTAACGCTCTGGTGGTGCACCCAGAGTTCGGAAATCCAGATATGCCATCCGAAAATTCCCAACAGATTGTCCAGATACAGGAGCGCTGACATGTGCGTAGAGACAACCATTCGAAGCTGCACGGTTGCAGAAACTGAGCAATCAAGCACGCTGCAAGAGTTACTGGCAGCTTACAGCGAAGAGTCCAGTATTCCCGAGTTCGGTACGGCTTCACCCGACTTCGCGGCGTACCAAGCCATGGAGGCCGCTGGCGCCCTTCACCTGGTTGGCGTCTTCGCGCCAAATCTTGTTGGCCTTGCATCGCTGCTCGTCTACGCCCTGCCCCACTACTCGGGGCGCCGCATCTGCACCATGGAATCGTTCTTCGTGTCGCCGGCCTATCGCGATGGTGGTTCCGGGCTGAAGCTGCTGCGCGCCGCTGAGGCAAGGGCCCTGGAGCTGGGCGCCACCGCGCTAATGGTCAGTGCACCGGTGAATAGTCGACTGGCCCAGGTGCTCCCGCGCTCCGGTTACCGACAGACCAACGAAGTGTTCTTGAGGGCCCTGGCATGAACCGCCTCCCGACAATGAACAGCGATGAGGTCGCCAAGGTGCGGGCGCTCGAGTCCCATCTGGCGCAAATGCCGCAGGTGCCGATCGCCACTCAGCACCACTTCCATGCCGGGGTGTATGCCAGAACCATCCGCATCCCCGCCGGCGTGATGCTCACGGGCGCCCTGATACGTATCCCAACCCTTCTGATCCTCTCCGGTCACGCCACCGTATTCATCGGGGGGGAGGCCTGCGAACTGGCCGGCTACCACGTGCTGCCAGGCCAGGCCGGGCGCAAGCAAGCATTCCTGGCCCACACCGACACCGATCTGACCATGACCTTCGCCACCCAGGCCAAGACCGTGGAGCAGGCCGAAGAAGAGTTCACCGCCGAAACCAACCTGCTGCTTTCTCGCCGGCAGGCCACCAACTCCATTTACATCTCGGGAGAGTAACCATGTCTGGAGCAACCACTGCCACCTACGTAGCCGCAGCTGCAGTCGCAGCCTCGACCGCGTACTCGGCCTATTCGTCAGTGCAGCAGGGCAAGCAAGCGCAACTCAACGCCGATGCTCAATCCGAGCAGGCTCAGCTGGATGCGGACAACTCGCTGAGCGCCGCCAAGGTTCAGGCAGAGCGCATTCGCAAGATGGCCCGTTCACAAGCCAGCCAGGCCAATGCCGCACTGGCAGCTTCCGGCGTTGAAGTTGGCGAGGGCACCGCACTCAACATCAACAAGGACATCATTGGTGATGCGGAGGAAGACGCTGTACTGACCATTTTCAACGCCCAGGAGGCGAAGAAGCGCGGATACGTTGACGCCAGCAACATGCAGCTTGCCGGTAGCCAGGCTCGCACAGCCGCAAATATGCAAGCCACATCAAGTGTCCTCGCCGGCGCCTCCAACATCGCTAGCGGCTGGAAATCCAGCAAGAAAACTGGCCTGAACATGCAGGGGCAGGCTGATGCACTGAATACCAATCCGGCATGGGTGAGGAATAGCTGATGGCAAAGATACCGACGGGCCCAGGAGTTCGGGTTTTGCCCGAGGCACCTCAAAACCGTGTAATCACACCTGACCCGAGCGCGCTTTCTCGAGGTGCTCAACAGATTGCAGGCGCCATTCAGAACACTGCTCTGAATGTGCTCGATCAACAGCGAAAAGAAGAACGGGAGCTTACCGGGCTTAAGGTCAGTAATGCTTTGCTGGATTATGAAAGCCAGCTCGACACTGGTGCAACTGAGCTGAGCGGAAAGCTCAAGTCTCTAGAGATTCAGCCCGACCAGGGTGAATCGAGCTACCAGCAGTTCGTGAGCAAGCTGGATCCGCCCAAGATTGATGGCCTGGATGAGAGCGATCAGGAGCATCTGAACCTTGCTATGCGCAAGCTACAGATGAACAAGCTTCAACAGGTACAACAGGCGGCGACTGAAGCAAGAACAGGCCAAGCGAAGAGTGAGCTGCGCTCACGATTTGATGGCCTGGAAGGCGCTGCAGCAAGGCCAGACGCAGACCTGAACACGATCCTGAGACGCGCCCGTGTTGAAGGCGTCCAGGCGGTCGGGCGCACTGCCTATGGTGTCGACGGTTGGGATAAGGAACTCCGGACGTTTGAGCAAACAGCTTACTCAGCCAATGCCCTTGCCCGGATACATAACGCGGGCAACGACACCCAACAACTCCAGGCAGTACAGCGTGATGTGTCTGACTGGGAGAATGGGCCTTACGCCGGGATGAGCGTGAAGACTCGCCAGGCAGTTCTGAAGACCCTCTCCCCGCTGCTCGATCGGAGCGTCGGTGTCACAGCGGGAGCCCAAGCTGTCGAGCAGGCGACCACTGGCGCCGGCCCTGTTTTCTCCGCGATGATCCAGGCCGAAAGCGGTGGGCGGCAACTTGACCAGTCCGGCGCGCCCCTCACATCCAGCCGCGGTGCAGTAGGGATTGCCCAGGTCATGCCAAGCACAGGCCCAGAGGCCGCCAAAGCTGCCGGCCTTCCTTGGGATGAGCAACGCTTTCGAACTGATGCCAACTACAACCGCTCATTGGGTGAGGCTTACTTCGGCAAGCTGCTCCAAACCTTCGATGGCTCCGAAGCGCTGGCGATCGCGGCCTACAACGCTGGCCCGGGCAAGGTACAAGAGTGGATCCAGCAAATCGGCGATCCAAGGAAAGGTGAGATCAGCGAATCCGAGTTCGTTGAAAGCATTCCCTTCAAAGAAACCAAGGGCTACACCCAGAAGGTGTTGAACGCCGCGCAGCGCGACACGCAGCCCACATTCGGCCCCATTGCACAGCAAATCGATGCTCGCACCGATCTAACCCCGGAGCAGAAGCGTATCGCGATTGCTGACGCTCGCGACCGTTTCACCTGGCAGCAAGATCAAGTGAAGCAAGAGCATACGCAGAACCAGGGGCAGGCATGGGACTTCGTGCTGGCAGGTAACAAGTGGCAAGACATGGATCCTGACCTCTGGACGAAGCTGCCGGCAAAAGACCGTAAGCAGCTGATGGCATTCAAGCCTAACCAGCCAACCGACCCCGAGGTGTACACCCGTGTCCGGGATCTCATCGTTAACGGCAATGACGTCAATCTGCTCGACATGCGGGACAAGTTCAGCAACGAGGATTTCACCAGGCTGACCGACCTCAAGATCAAGCGCCTAGCCGGTGGCCCATCTGCCACGGCATCGATCGCCACCAGCACTGCGATGTTCAACGACGCCCTTCGAAACGCCGGCATGAAATCAAACCCCAAGCCGGGATCAGAGGATGCGAAACGCCTGGCTGTAGCTCGACGCTATGTGGACGATCAGATCCGCGGCGTTGAAGAGCAGCAGGGGAAGAAGGCTACTCACGACCAGGTTCAGCAGATCGTTGACCAGGCGTTCATCCAGGGAGAGGTTCAGGGCTCCGGTGTGTTCGGCCTCTTCACTAACAAGCGGCGTGCCTTCGAGCGCCAGCCAGGGGACAACGTGCTGGTGACGGACGTGAAGCAGATTCCCCCGAGTGAAGTCGAGGAGATCAAGGCCGCGTTGGGCCGAGCCAAGCAACAAGTAACCAACAAGGCGATTCTGGATCTGTTCAACGAGGCCAACCAATGAGTAAGTACGATGAAGCGCTCGCCGGCGAGCCCATATCTCCGGACAGCCAAACCAACAAGTACGACACTGTCATTCAGAGCCAGCAGAACAAGCCCAACCCCCGAAATGCGTTGAGCTATGTCGCAGATCTCAACCCCGATGATCAGGCCAACATTCAACGCTTGTCGGAGCTGACCGGTATTCCATCCGACATGGTCGTTCGCAACCGTAAGCAGGTTGAGCGCCAAGCCAAGCTTGCGTCGGTGGACTATGACGCGCTGCTAGCGCGCGCACCGACCACCAATCAGTTCCTGACTGACCCTAACAACGCCGGCGTAGCCCACGACGATATCGACGGGCTTGCAAATGTTGAAGGCGCATTCGACCGCTTCGTCAAGGAGTCAGGGCAGACCCACTCCACAAGCCAGAGCGATGCGCTAACTAAGGGGTTTGGTCAGCTCGGCATCATCGGTGAAGCCGGCGCCAACATGCTGGACAGGGCGCTGTCGTCCGTGGGCGGCTTCTTCGTTAATGCCCTGGCGCCCCAGAGCGCTCTGGATCGCAACGATGGTGAGGAGCCGAACTACTCGGGTCGCACAGAAAGCAACGTGACCACCGTGGCTCAAGGATATCTGGCTCTTCCTCGCGACCAACGCATCGCATTCGCCGGACAGATATTTGATCAGGCGCGCGCCAGTGGTGCAGGAGTGGGCGGTGCGTCGGGCGATACGGCCATCTATGCGCTGCGAAATCCAGGGTTGATCGGCAGTGCACTTACGGAAGCACTCCCAAGCCTCATGGCTGGAGGCGTTGTCGGCGGTGTCGCCACCCAGCCCGTGAAGAGCTTCGCCGTCAGCCGACTCGCCAGCACCTTCGCGCAGCGTGCTGCCGAGAAAGCCATCGTAGTGGGTGGCGTGAACTTCGGTACCGGTATCGCTGGCGGCGCTGGTGAAAATCTGGCGGAAGGCCTCAAGAAGACTGGCGACCTTGACCAAGCCTACGCTTACAGCCTCAAGCGCACCCTGGCTGAGGCATCGGTCAACGCCTTGGGTGGCATGTTGCCGATTCCGTTTGCCGGTCGTGGCATCGCAGGAAAGCTTGGCAACATCGCAGTTGAGGGGGCCGCTCAGGCTGCCGGTGGAGTTGGCGGCACGGTGGCCGGCGCCGCAGCCGTGGGTGAACAAGCCACCGGCGGTGAAATGTTCCTGAACGCAGCCCTGGGCTTAGCCACCTCCCCGCTTGATGTGGCGATCGCTAGCGCCAGCTCTGGCCGGCGCTATTGGCAGATCGAGCAGGATCTGGCTGCAGTCCAGCAACTGGGCGACATGGCCCAGAACTCCAAGATGTTCAAACGCTCTCCGCAGCGGGCGGAAGCTCTGGTGGCCAGGCTAAAAGAGCAAGCAGGCGGTACCGTAGAAAACATTCTGGTACCCGCCGAGCAGTTCCAGCGCTACTTCCAAGAGAACAATCTTGACCCTGACCAATATGCCAAAGCGGCCACAGGAAACGCCGACGCCCTCGGTGAAGCCCTGGAGCTTGGCGCAGACATTTCTATCCCGCTGGAGAAGTGGGCATCAGTCATCGCTAAAGATGGTCACCACCGCGGCCTTGAGCAAGATATTCGGGCTACACCCGACGCGATGACGCTGCGGGAGCTTGCAGAGTTTCAACAGCGCGCCCCTCAGGAACTGGAACGTCTGCGTGACCAGGTCGAACAGGGCCATGCTGCCACCTCCGATCGTCGGGTCTATGAGGACGTCCGCGGCCAGTTGCTTGGCATTGGCCGTGAAGCGCAGACGGCAGATCGAGAGGCCTCGCTGTATCAATCAGCCTTCCGATCTCTGGGGGAACGTTCAGGCCTTGATCCATATGACCTGTTCAACGAGTACCGGCTCCGCATCGGTCAGGACATTCCAGAAGTGCTGCGCACGCCTGGCGGCGTCGATCAGCTAGACCTGTTGCTTGATCGACTGCGGGCGGGAGATATCCCCGACGACGGCGCCATCTACGGTGCCTCACTGATCGACTTCATCCGTGAGCGGGGCGGCATCCGTGACGATGGTGGCGAGCTCGCGGCACGCGACGTTGATGTCGGGCGCCGGGGTAGCAACCGAATCGCCAGAAAAGGGGGGCGAAGCCTGGACGATATGGCGGCACTGGCCGCAGAGGCCGGATACCTGGGCAATGTGCTCACTGCCACTCCGGACATGCTCCTGGCCTCGCTGGACAAAGAGTTGCGCGGCCAACGTCAGTCAGCGCCAGGCAACATCAATCAGGAACTACTCAACGCGCGCGGCTCACTGGATGACCTCCAACGGGCGCTCGAGCAATCTGGTCTTGATCTAAGTGTCATGGACAACGCTTCAGCGCGACGAACACTGCTGGGTAGTGATGCCGTTCGCTTTGATCAATCGGAGGATGGTGCGCGAGGTTTCATCCAGTTCGGTAGCGACCGCAAGTTCGAAATCAAACTCACCGACAAGGCCAACCTCTCGACCTTCCTGCATGAAACTGGTCACTTCTACCTTGAGGTTTTGGGCGACCTCGCTGAGCGCACCGATGCCCCTGAGCAAGTGAAGCAGGACTACCAGACGATCCTGGAATGGTTTGGCGTCAGTAGTCGCGATGGCATCAAAGTAGAGCAGCATGAAC
The DNA here is from genome assembly GCF_035581345.1 of Pseudomonas sp. JQ170C. Lineage (NCBI taxonomy): Bacteria > Pseudomonadati > Pseudomonadota > Gammaproteobacteria > Pseudomonadales > Pseudomonadaceae > Pseudomonas > Pseudomonas sp. JQ170C. The sequence continues at coordinate 1,036,989 of NZ_CP141608.1, read as the reverse complement.
AGTTCGCCCGGGGATTTGAGGCGTACCTGCGTGAAGGGAAAGCCCCCAGCGCTGCGCTGCAGTCGGCATTTTCACGCTTCAAGGCGTGGCTGACTCAGATCTACCGCGACGTCAGCCGTCTCAACGTGCAGATCAACGACGAGGTGCGCCGGGTGTTTGATCGTCTCCTGGCGACCGACGATGAAATAGCCGTTGCCCAGGCCCCTTTCCGCAACTTGTTCAGCGATGCCCAGACTGCCGGCATGTCGAAAGCTGAGTTCGACGCTTATCACGCCGCCGCAAGTAAGGCCGGCCAGGCTGCTGAAGCACGGCTTACAGCTGACGCTCTGAGCGAACTGACCCAGGAGCAACAGAAGTGGTGGAAAGATGCCCGCGAGAAAATGCTCGCTGACGTAGGCACCGAAGTTGATTCCCAACCGGTTTATCGCGTCCAAGATTACTTGCTGAAAGGGCTCCAGCCTGACAGGACGATTGGAGTGCCGGCAAAGCTGCTCCGCGGCCCACTGGTAGAGCGCTACGGCAAGACCGTCGTTTCACGCCTACGGGGCATGACGGACGAAGAAGGTATTCACCCCGACCTGGTTGCTGAACAGTTCGGGTACACGTCGGGCGATGAGCTGGTGCAGGCTCTTGTAGGAGCTCGCCCGCGGAAAGAGCTCATCAAAGCTGAGACCGACGCCAGGATGCGTGCCGAGTACGGCGATATGCTCAACGACGGCTCCCTGGCCGACCGGGCCATCGAAGCTGTGCACAACGACGATCGCGCCAAGGTTCTGCGAGAGGAACTGCGGGCAATCGAACGTCTGCGCCGTCAAGTAGACAAGGTACAAAGGGCCAGGGATTCGGACTCTCGGGCTCTGCGTACCGATGCCTACAGCACCATTCCACCCCTCGATGTCATCCGCTCAGTTGCCAGGCAAGTGATCGCAGACAAGGTGGTTCGAGAAATCCAGCCTCACCTGTACCTCAACGCAGAGCGCAAGGCTAATAGGGACGCCTTCAACTTCGCCTCGAAGAATCGCTGGCAAGAGGCCGCAGAGGCCAAGCAGAGAGAGCTTCTGAACCATTACCTCTTCCGCGAGGCAACCGCTGCCCGCAAGGAAGAAGAACGGATTTACGCCTTCATGCGCCGCTTTGAAAAGCCCGCAACCCGGGAACGGATCGGCAAAGCCGGAGCGAACTACCTGGAGCAAATCGAAGGCCTGCTCGATCAGTACGAGTTCCGCAAGGTCAGCGGCCCCCAAGTTGAGCGCCGGCGCAGCCTTGCCCAGTTCGTCAGCGAGCAGGAAGCTGCGGGCAACATCGTCGCGGTGCCACAACACCTGATTGAGCAAAGCGCCCGCATCAACTATCGGGATCTGACATTCGAAGAGCTCGGCGGCCTTCGCGACGCGGTGTCAAACATCGAGCATATGGCCAAGCTGAAAAACAAGCTGCTGAACCGCAAGGACAAGCGAGATTACGAACAGGCCAGAACTGACCTGATTGCAGCGCTAGACACGAATGTCCCCAAACGTGCTCGAAAAGTCGCCGTATCCGAAAGCAGCGAAACGCTTGGTGACAAGGCGGCAAACCTTCTGCAGGGCTTAGACGCCTCATTGACTCGGATGGAGAACGTGATCAACCGCTTGGACGGCAGAGACACGAATGGCCCTTGGCATCAGCTGATCTGGAATCCACTCGCCGAGGCTCAAGCCGACGAGCGCCGCCTGTTCAATGCAGGGATCCGATCAATAGTCGAACGCTTTGCAACCATGGACGCCGAGCGCTTGGCTGACCGGTTCTACATCCCAACACTGGGCAAGTCGTTCAACCGCCGCGAACTGATCATGCATGCGCTCAATACCGGCAATGATTCCAACCGCGCCAAGTTGATGAAGGGGAACAAGGTCGACGAGGCATCACTGGCCGATATGCTGGGGCGTCTCGATAAGCAGGACTGGGACTTGGTGCAGTCTGTATGGGACTCTTTCGATGGCCTCTGGCCCGATATTGCGGCTATGTACAAACGTCTGTCGGGCGTGGAACCTCCGCGTATCGAACCGACACCAATCACAACCGCATTCGGCGAGTACCGCGGCGGGTACTTCCCGATCATCTATGACCGCAAGCGCGCCGGTGCGCCACCTGCAGCCGTAGGTGGCGAGCTGTTCGGTGAAGGGTTCGAAGGGGCGCTACCGGGCAACGGGTTCACCAACCAGCGCAATGAGAGCGTATCGGGGCCATTGCTGCTTGACCTCAGTGCCATTCCTCAACGCCTGGCGCAGCATGTCCACGACCTGACCCACCGGGAAGCGCTGCAGGATGCCCATCGTTTGACGCAGGATCCTTACATCCGTGCCGTGCTCATCAACAAACTCGGCCCCCGGGGAGCTGACGCATTCCTGCCATGGTTAAGAGCCATCGCCAACGACCGAAACCCTCCCGAGACTGGCAACTTCAACCAGTTCCTGGACGCGGCGCGCACAAATACCTCCATCGTTGGCCTTGGGCTGTCGACCACTACCCTGCTCGCCCAGGCCGCGGGATTGATACCAGGGCTTCTGTACGTGAAGCCTCGATCGCTCGCGACTGCACTGCTCGATGGCATTCGATCGCCAGTTGAAACCTACAAGATGATCACTGAGGCCTCTCCAGCAATGCGACTGCGCTGGGATATGGAAGATGGCCGGCTTCAATCGAACATGAGCGAACTCATCGGGCGAAATGCATTCTTCAGGAAGAAAGCCGACCTGGTACGGTTCTCGTTCAACCTGCTCGGATACCTTGATCGAGGGATCTCCGGGGCAATCTGGCTTGCCGCGTACCGCGATGCGATCGCTACAGGGAAAGACACCGCATCAGCAGCCCTGGATGGGGACAAGGCGGTGCGCCAGTCACAAGGTGGTACCGGGGTGATGGATATCGCAGCCATTCAGCGTAAAGACCAAGGGGCAGCGATGCGGCTGCTGACGATGTTCTATACGCCGTTCAGCGCCTACTACAATCAGAATCGTGACTTGGCATTCGAGGCCCGCCAAGGCTCCAGGACAGTGGCCAGCGCGGCGGCCTCAATGCTGGCGCTAGCTTTCTTCCAGGGTGTTATCGGCGACCTGCTGACAGGGAAAGGCCCGGAAGAGGATGAGAACACCGCCGCTTGGATGGCAAAAAGTACACTCGGCTTCGGCGTTTCTGGCTTCCCGGTCATTCGTGACACGATCGGTTCAGCCTTGAGTGGCCACGCTGGGTCTCTGTCACCCGCTTGGCAGGCCATCAACGCAGGCCGTCAGCTCACCTCCAGCGTTGCTGGCGCGGCAACGGGTGACAAGGACTCGGGGCAAGTGTTCAAATCCGCAGTAACGGCAACTGGCTACCTGCTTGGAGTCCCGATCAAGCCCATCACCAGGCAAGGTACATATCTCTGGGATGTGACGTTCGGCGACGAAGAACCCGAGGATGCTGCGGAGCTGATGAAAGGACTACTTACAGGGAAAAAATAGCCATGATTCGAAAGCTCGGTATCGCGTTGAACATCGCCCTGATCGGCGTACTTGTCTATCTGATCAGTCAGAAAGGGATGCCGGACAGTGGGTTGGAAATCACCCTGGTGATGCTCCTGATCCTCACGCCCGCGTTTAACCTCATCGCGCTTTCGAAGCATGCTGGTCAACCAGGTAAAGGCCTGCTGTCTCTGTACCTCGAGCGAAAAGCCCTCGAGGAGCAGAAGAAAATCGCTGACTTGAAAAAGTAACCAGCCAAACCAGAACATCAGGCCCGCTAACGCGGGTCTTTTGTTTTCTCGCAGGGCGTAACGGCCTCGTAACGTTTCGTGTAACGCCCGGTGGCTGACCGATTCAACGAAGCACCAACGCCCGTTCAACGCTCGTTCATCAAGGCCGAAACTACTCAGCGCTGCTCGTCCACGCCTGCCAGCACAACGTATGGGGAGGCTATGAAAGCGCTCGGGCGGGCTTCGGTGGGCTTTGGGTGTGGCAGGTTGTTTGGCTAGGGAACACGGTGTAAAACGCTAATCCTCACTGGCAGGGAATCGCCAATGGCAATCAAATTCTTTCCAGGTACCACGGCTATACTGACCGCCCTGCTGATATCAGGGTGTGTTAAACAGCATGCTAAGTGGCACGAGGTGCCACTGACCCCTTCCTTCCCGTTTCCCTACGCCTCGCTGACCGCTCACCCAGAACCCAGGCCCGGAAACCAGTTGACTCCCAACCCGTATCTTGGCACCTCGCCAATCACGCCACCTGGGTCTGCGTCGTCATACAGCGGCACCAGCTACTCTCGATCATCTGGCGGCAGTTCAGGATTTGGCGGTGGAGGTGGCGGTGGCGGCTCATACCTGAGTCGCGGGGCTCGGGTGACGCTCGCCATTACACTGCTGTTTCTGATCTTCGTTGCGCCATGGCTGTGGTTGCTCTATCCGTCTTGGAAGCGTGCAAGAAAGTCCGATGGCCCGATTACACCGGCCGCCCCGCCACCGCAAGCTCCGCAAATCCCTTCGCGTGAAACCTGGGAGGCCCTGGGCCTATGCCCTGATTGCGGTAGCCGCATGGTTCCCCGAGTAGCCAAGCGCGGTAGGCACAAGGGAAACTCGTTTTATGGATGCTCGAAGTTCCCCAGGTGCACGGGTATCCGGCAAACGATTCCAGATCAGTTGCCGGCGGCGGCTTCAAAATCTGGAGCCCTGGACGGCACGGTGCCACCTGGCTCCCACCAGTAGCTCTGACCGAACTCGCGTTGAGCACGGCGCTGGATACCGTTCAGATGCTCTGGCAAGAATTCCGGGGATTTCCGCATCACTCAGGGTGCATAGGCTCTCCGGCGTGCTCTACCACTGCGGCTCTGGTACTGACTACTTTTTCTCTCGCCCACGCCATTACCTCTGCCTTGATCCAGGCAACAGTACGAGGGCCAAGCTTGATCTGTCCTGGGAAATCCCCAGTCCTCATCTTCTCGTAGATGTAGGAGGTGCCCATTCCAGTAATTCTCTTGACCTCACGTAGCCTGATGAACTCGATATCGTCTGCAAGGTGCTTCGTCTCGCCTGCAGGAAAAAGGGTTGCTCCTTTCATCTGTGGAACCTCCAGCAACGGGTTGGGTTGATTGCCAGGGATCTCGGCGATGGCAGAAGCCTCCACCGAGACGGCCCGAGGAGCGTAGTCGCTGATGAGGACAACCCCTATCCAAGGATCTCCACGGCGTACATGGAGCAACCGGAAGTCGGTCTGGAAACACCTTCGAGGCCTGGCTGGTAGCTTGACTTGGTGTCTATCCAACCAGAGCGTCAGCCTATCGACAGCCGCAGAGCGCGGCAGGAGCCTCACATGGAACCAGAGATCGTCCACATCCCCGAGCTGGCCGAGATGCTCGGGCGCACAGAAGCATCTATCCGCAGCGCGCGGCAGGAAGGAGCCAGCTGGCTGCCGCCATGTTTCAAGCAGGGCAAACGCCTGTGCTGGCGGGTCGCCACGGTGCGTAAATTCCTGGAAGAGTACGAACTGGGCGTACACAAACCAGCCAAAGCCGGCCGGAAACGGAAAGCGCCGATGACGCTGACTAGCGTCAAGTAAGTCAAAGCGAACTGCTCCGGGTGACAGCGGCTAGAGGGTGCGAAATGTTGGTACGCATTCTGGCAACGGGGCGGTTCGCACACTTGTGGTGGTCATGATGCAAGCCATGACCCCGCCGACTCGTCAGGTTATTAGGCTCGTGGCGGCAACCTGCTAGTTACTTTCTTTAGATCGAAGCTTCTCAGGCGGCACTCTTCTAGAAACTCCGTAAATTGCGTCAAATACAACATCGCAGTCTCATTCGAGGGCTTCGGAACGCCTATCAGAGCAATTGAGAACACCTGCTCCATGACCTTACAGCCGTACTGAATAATCTGCTCCTCGGTGAAATTTTGGAGATATCGATTTTGTCGATAGCGATGTTCCACATGTTCTTGCCTGGATTGCGGAGGCGATGGGGGGGAGAGGTCAGGCTCGAACTTCAAGCTTTGAATGTTCTCCGCGGAGGTGAAATGGTGCCCTTGAGATCGTGCCCACGACTCCAGGAAGTTCTGAATATCTTCTTCCACAAGGTGGTGTCGGTGGGGGTTACATTCGTTGTAAATGACGAATGCCGGCAGCACCTTGCCTTGGTCGCCTTTGACACGATAAGTGGTTTGGATTAGCACAACGAAATCGATATGGGAAAAGCGCCCCAGTCTTTTCTCGCTACCACCTGCAAGCCAGAAATTGAATCGATCCACCAACTGGTTAACCGGGATGCTCTCTACGGTCTCGTTCAGTACGAGCAGGATGCCAGGGGTTTCCGGATCAAGGCCAAGATGATCCTTCGTTGACTTAATCTGATCCCTTGCTTGGCGGCATACACCTTCAACCATTCTGGTCGCACTGGTGAATATTCTGCCCATGATTGCCTCACCACCGGGCATTGTCTTGATCGCAGCTTCTAGATCGTACTGACCGAAAATCAGAGGGAAATCATCAGAGTCCATTGCCGATTTGGCCAAGGCGAAAATCTTATCTTTTGGGTCTATCTCAAGCGTCTTGAGTTCGGTTACCGCTCGACCGTTGAAAAATAAGTAGTCGGCCATTTTTACGTTTTTGGGCTGGTCAACCCTGCCATCTAGCACCTGCACATGATCCTGTGTTTCAAGGAAGCTGATCATGCGCGCTTCAATGCTCGTCATATTTTCCATGACTCATCCTTGTTTTAGATGCACACACTGTAACCCAGGCAATGCCTGCTGATGTGGCGTACCAGTGACCACGCCTTGACTCCCCTAGCGGCACAGCAGATTTCGTCAGCGGAAAAACAATGTGTAGTGAGTATATGCATGGGCCTTGGCTAGAGGCTCTTGCGTCGGGCTTTGCTCCATCCACACGATAGAGCAAACACTGTCAATACGGTGGCCAAGATGCCCTACGCAATACTGAGGACGAAAAAGCTGAAAACGGTCGCTGGGGTATTGGGATCAGGCCGGCACACATTTCGAGAGATACCAACCCCGAACTCAGATGGCGCGCCGAGCATGCACATCTGTGGGGCAACAAGCTCTGCCGAATTGGCCAGGGCAGTCCTGACTAGGCTTCCGATAAGGCGCCGGAGCGACGCGGTGCTCTGCATTGAATACTTGATAACAGCAAGCCCAGAAGCATTCTCAAGGCATGGCGGTAACATGCCAGAAAGCGGCGGATATTTTGATCGAGCCATGGCCTGGCTAAGAGCGCGCCATGGAGCAGCAAACATTGTCTGCGCGGAGCTGCACTTGGACGAGAGGACTCCGCACCTGATTGCTTACATCACGCCTCTAACCCGGGACGGGCGGTTGTCAGCTCGTGATTTCCTTGGAGGCCCGGCAAAGCTACGCAGGATGCAAACCGACTTCCATGAGCAATGTGGTGAGCCATTTGGGCTCGCCCGGGGTATTAAAGGTTCGAAAGCAACTCACCGGGCGGTCAGCGCCTATTACCAAGCCCTCCAATCCAGCCCACCAATGATTGGCCGTTCGGACATGCTCGCTGCTGCATTTGGTATCCAGACTTCCAAGTTCAAGTCGTACCATTCAGCAGTCAGATCCCTATCAGCCGTAACCGAGCTTCAACAATCAGCAACTGACTCAATCCAAGCTCGAAACATTGCCCTGACCCGCAAGGCTGATGAGCTTCACGCTCGTGAGCTTGCCCTTGAAAGCTTGGAGCTCTCGCTTGAGAAGCGAGCAGACCAACTTGATAGAATCGATCGCGAGCTAGAGATGGCCCTATACAGAGCCGCAAGCGAAAGAGCGCGCGCCGACAGGCTATCTAGTCAACTGGCCGCTCTGAAGGCTCTATCGACTGATTGAATCGCCCCGGGTTTTCTAGACACCTTGCAAGCTCTTTGCGTAACGCTTTTCAAACTCTATCGGTGACAGCTGATTGTTGAAGCCATGCCTGCGTTTTGCGTTGTAGAACATCTCGATGTAATCGAACACATCACTACGAGCGTCATCCCGCGTGGTGTAGATTTTCCGCTTGATTCGCTCCCGTTTTAGAAGCTGGAAAAAGCTCTCGGCCACAGCATTGTCATGACAGTTGCCTCGGCGACTCATACTGGCAACCAAATTGTTTGCCCTCAAAAAACTGCGCCAATCGGAGCTACTGTACTGGCTGCCTTGGTCGGAGTGAACCATCACCTCCTGCTTCGGTTTTCGTCTCCACACCGCCATTAATAACGCATCAATGGCCAAATCACTGGTCATCTGCGGCTTCATTGACCAGCCAACGACCTGACGCGAAAACAGATCCAGCACCACAGCCAAATACAACCAGCCCTCATACGTACGAATGTAGGTGATGTCAGTGACCCAAACTTTGTTGGGCTCTACGACATCGAACTGGCGCTTCAGCAAATTGGGTGAGGCGACCGCTGGCTTACCGCCGTGCTTTCCAGGGCGTCGTCGATATCCTGTCTGAGAGCGCAGACCTTCGAGACGCATCAGCCTCGCCACACGATGCCGACCACAATCCTCACCAACCTCGCGCAGATCATCATGGATTTTGCGATAGCCATAAACTCCGCCGCTCTCAAACCATGAATGCTTGATCAAACCCAGCAATCGCTGGTCGTCTTTGGCGCGTGCAGATTGCGGCTCAGACAACCAGGCGTAATAACCACTGGGATGGACCTTCAGCGTCAGGCAAAGCCGTCGTATGGAATAGTCGCCCGCTCGCTGCTTGATAAAGGCGTACTTCAGCCGCACTCCTTGGCAAAGTACGCGGCGGCCTTTTTTAATATGTCTCGCTCTTCGGTGACCCGCTTGAGCTCCGCTCGCAGGCGACGCAGTTCAGCGTGCTGATCATCGTCCTGCTGCCGCTCTTCTTGAGGTTTGCTGTAGCGCTTTATCCAGGCATAGAGGCTATGTGTCGACACACCAAGACGTGCTGCCACATCAGCGACAGGCAGCTTCTTTTCAGTCACTTGATTGACCGCTTGGATTTTGAATTCTTCGGGGTAACGCGGGTTGCTCATGGAACCTCCTAATTGGCCTCAGTTTAAGGCAAAGAGGTGTCTACGAAACCCGGGGCGATTCAGATCACTATGCTTTGACGCGGAGAGACGGATTTGATCAATGAGCTTCATTCCTTGACATCCGCACTAGCCCCTGCCTCGCGCGCGCGCGCGTTTGGGGGCTCAATATGACCAGGCGAAAGGCACCAGTGAAGCACATCGATTGGTTCCAGGTGATCACTGCGCTATCCCGCAAGGGCTACTCCATGCAAGCGCTGGCAGATGAGCTGATGGTGGCGCGCACCACCCTCATCGGTTGGCGCCAAGGTGCAGAACCGCCCCATTCGGGTGGCGATCGCCTGTTGACCCTGTGGAGCCATGCAACCGGCCTGGAGCGCACACGGGTGCCAACTGTGACCATTGATGACTGGTGGGCCTATCACGCCAAGTGACAGTTAGCCGTCTCGAACCATCGCTAGTTAGCAAGGCCGGGTGGAGGTACCCTGCCTGCGCAATGACAAGGAGCATAGTTATGACCACAGAGATAATTTCGATGGGGCAAGCGGCCTCAATCATTGGCTTCATCACTGCCGTATTTGTCCTATATCGGATACTGGTGTAGAAGAAGGATGCCGTGATCCAGCTGCTGAAGGAGCGGATTGCAGAGAAGGATGAGCAGATCGCCAAGCTAAAGGATCAGAGTCCAGATTCCTTGGCAGCAGCGCTCTCGGATCGGATCAAAATCTCCCTGGAGGAGATCTCCCGCCTGAGGAGTGATGGGGCTACCCATGAGAAGCAGATCGAATCCAAGGAAAACGAGCTTGCAGAAATCCAAGCCAAGCTGGCCTCTCTCTCCGAGTTGATTCGTGAAAGCGACCTGGTATGCCCGAAATGTGGGGATCCACTAGCCGGCCGCCAGGTACAAACGATCTATGGAGGTAGGGATGGTGAACAGGAGGCGGACATCGTGATCAATAACTACGAGTGCGGGTACTCGATCGCAGACGATGGCAAAGAGCTGTCCCGCTGTGAGCATCAGCTCACAACCTAGGCACATCGGGGCTGCTCTGGAAGGCTCTGAACCGCCTTGGTAATGAGCCACGAAGGCAAATGTGAGTACATTTGTGAGTAAGATTACAATCAAACACACATAAAACACTTGTAAATCATCTGCTTACGAAAGCTATTCGAGTCTCCCTCGGGCACCAAACGCATGAAAAAGCCGACTTAACCGTCGGCTTTTTTGTGGGCGCAATTTGCCGATCATCAGCGCATCGGCGCCCCTTCCCGCGAAACCCGCGCGTCCCCTCACCCACGTCCGAGGGCAATCACTGGAGTTGTCGTCTCCGGCGTGCCTCATCAACGCCTGGCGGTTCGCCCTAAAACAAAAACCCCCTGCTACATCCGTAGCAGGGGGTCTTGGACTAAACCGAAAACGGTCCAGTCATACCGCTCTAAAATTACTGCTGTTGTGGCAGCTTATCGATAGGACCGCAGCCACCAATAACTTTAGATACCGAAACCGAAGGGTGGAACAGGTAGTCGTAAGAGCAATTCTTTTGCTGGTTGTACACCTGGCCAGTGCAGCCGGACAGCAGAGCAACACCGGAAACCATGGCAGTAGCGACCGCTACCTTGAACAGCTTTTTCATACAAAAATCCTTTAATTTATGAACCGCCCCCTTAATGGAAGCGGCGCGATTATACACAAATCAATCGTTTGTACCTCCCAAGCTTGCCCCCAACTTCTACTTCCCCCCATGTCGCGATCGGACCCGATTACGGCGCGCTCGACAAACCGGCCCGTTATTACACCTAGGTAATGTGGCCTGGCCTTTATCAACCGTGCGTTCGTCGTGATGACTGATCGACCCGAGCAACAGTGTCCAGTGTGTGCCGTTTTCCAGGGTGTTCGAGGGGAAGGCGTGATGTTCGCCTAACGGTCAGTCAGCACGTCCCAAGATCAAACAACAAAGAGAATAAGCACAATGATCAGTCCGGGCTCCGAGGATACGAAGGGTCAGCTGGCGCAAGGGTTCAAGCCGCGCCATGTCACCATGCTTTCTATTGCCGGCATCATTGGTGCCGGCTTGTTCGTCGGCTCCGGGCACGCCATTGCCGCCGCCGGACCTGCTGCAATTCTGGCGTATGTGTTTTCCGGCATCCTGGTCATTCTGGTCATGCGCATGCTCGGCGAAATGGCCGTCGCCCGGCCCGACACCGGTTCGTTTTCCACCTACGCCGACCAGGCCATCGGACCTTGGGCCGGCTTTACCATTGGCTGGATGTATTGGTGGTTCTGGGTGCTGGTCATTCCCATTGAAGCGCTGGCAGCCGGCCACGTCCTTAACAACTGGTTCCCCCAAGTCGACGCCTGGTTATTCGCCTTGCTGTCGATCATTACCCTGGCCGCCACCAATCTTTTCAGTGTGGCTAAGTACGGTGAGTTCGAGTTCTGGTTCGCCATGTTCAAGGTCATCGCGATCATTGCCTTTATCAGCCTGGGCTTTGCGGTGCTGATGGACTGGGTGCCGGAACGAGAAGTCAGCGGCCTCAGCCGACTACTGGATGAACATGGCGGCTTCGCGCCTAACGGCATCTCTGCAGTAGTCGGCGCGTTCATTACAGTCATGTTCAGCTTTATCGGCACTGAAGCGGTAACCATCGCCGCTGCCGAATCCCAGAGCCCGGCCAAGAACATCGCCAAGGCCACCCGTTCGGTGATCTGGCGTATCGGCGTGTTCTACTTGCTGTCGATCTCCGTGATTATCTCCATCGTGCCCTGGAATGACCCGCTACTGGCTGAAGTAGGCTCTTACCAGCGCGCCCTGGAGTTGATGAACATTCCCCACGCCAAGTTCATGATGGATGTCGTGGTACTGGTCGCCGTGGCCAGTTGCATGAACTCCTCGATCTACATCGCTTCGCGCATGCTCTACTCCCTGGGCAAGCGCGGCGAGGCCCCCAAGCGTGTGAAAGTCACCTCGTCTGCCGGCGTTCCCCGGGCAGCGGTCATCGCCAGCACGGTGCTTGGCGCGATCATCACGGTGGTCAGCTACTTCGCCCCTGCCGGGCTGTTCCAATTCCTCCTCGCCAGCTCCGGCGCCATTGCCTTGCTGGTGTACCTGGCCATTGCCGTCTCACAACTGAGGATGCGCGGGATGCTGCGCCGGCAGAATGTACGGCTCGAATTCCAGATGTGGCTGTTCCCCTGGCTTACCTATGCGGTCATCGCCTTCATCATCGCAGCGCTCGGCGTGATGCTGGTGACGCCGGAACACCGCGCGGAGGTGACCACCACCATGGGACTGGCACTGGCCATTTCCCTCGTCGGCATCGTGCTGACTCGCCAGCACGGGCAACCAGCACGGGTTCGCTCGACCGTCTAGGGTTGAGAGTGGATCAGGGATTGTGTTTACGATCCCTGTCACGCCCACCCTTGAACGAGTGTCCTATGCAACTGAGCCACCGACCCGTCCAGACCCAGGACATCCCCACCCTCTGCTGCCTTCCTCAAGGCCCGGACGAACTGTTCTACATGTTTCCCAAGGCCCAGTACCCGCTGACACCGGCGCAACTGAGCGAGGCCATCGCCCAGCGCAGCGGGTCCACCGTGGTCGAGGGAGACGGCACGGTGCTGGCCTTTGCCAACTTCTACAAGGCAGAGGTTGGCGGGGTCTGTGCCCTGGGCAACGTGGTGGTGGCTCCCGCAGCCCGCGGCCATGGCGTGGCGCGCTACCTGGTGCAGTGCATGATCGACCTGGCCCGAAGCCAGTTCAATGCTCGTGAACTCTGGGTGTCGTGCTTCAACCACAACACCGCCGGGCTGTTGCTCTACCCACAACTGGGATTCGTGCCCTTTGCCATCGAAGAGCGACAAGGGCCAGGTAACACGCGGGTTGCGCTGGTGCAGATGAAGCAAGTGCTGTAGCGCAAGGATGAACTGCACGCTGGCGCAGCGAGAGGTAAAGAAGCTCGCCCCCCAAGCCTCTGGCGGAGGCTATCTGGCCCATGCCTCGTGCATTGGTAGCGTACCCAAGGGCACGTATCAGCTCGTCATGGTCACCATCCGCCAGCACTTGGGAAAGGTACTCACTGATCGCCTCATCACTATCAAGCAGAGAGGCCATGTCGAATGTACTGAGCGTCAGGCTCATGATCGGATTTCCTTGGCCATGTTCCTGGCCAGTTGAAAGTCAACGGACTGCGACGACTTATCTCCCCCCGCCAACACAACGATGACGACACCATCGCGAATCGTGAAATACACCCGGTCCCTCGCACCGACATCGATGCGCAACAGCCGCTTCTCTACTCCGTGTGGTCCAACTCCCAAGCCTCATCACCGGGCACGCGCTGTCGAGATGAGTAGGCGCCGCCCCCCTCAAGCACCGATCACCCCACTGCCGTCAGGCTTTGGCTCAAGGGTTCTGTGCGAGCCATTGCATCTTTCCTACAGCCTCCAGTAGCATTGAGAACAATTATCAGTAACATACTGGCGCTTGCACTTTCATGGATATGCCCAAGTCTTTGCCGCGGGATGTCGAACTCCTGTATCTCGAATACAACGGCTGGTTACGCAACTGGCTGCGCAAGCGCCTGGGCGAAAGTGCCGATGCCGACGATCTGGCCCAGGACACGTTTGTACGGGTGATACGTTCGCGCCAGTCCGTCAGCGAGTTGCGTCAGCCCCTGGCCTACCTGGCCACCATCGCCAATGGCCTGCTGGTCAACCGCTGGCGGCGCCAGGCCGTGGAGCGCGCCTATGCCGAGGCGTTGGCGGCGCAGCCCGAAGCGCTGGCATTGTCTGCCGAAGAACAATACTTGCTGATTGAAACCCTGGTCGAAGTCGATGCGCTGTTGCACGGCCTGGGGCCCAGGGCGCGGGAGATTTTCCTGTTGTCGCAGCTCGACGGCCTGACCTACAAGCAGATTGCCGTGCAGTTGGGGCTGAGTGTCGATCAGGTGCAGAAATCCATGAGCAAGGCTTTTGCCTTGTGCTATGCCAGTCAATACGGGTGAACGCCATGTCACTCCCGGGGCCCGAGCACTCGCCGATTGCACCTGCCGTGCGTGACCAGGCGATTGCCTGGTTCACCCTGGCCCAGTCAGGCGACATGACTCCTGACGAACATCACGCGCTGCAGCAGTGGCGCCAGGCCGCCCCTGATCACGAACGTGCCTGGCAACGCCTGGCGGGCATCCCCTTGCAGTTGCAACAACGCGCTCGCCAATTGAACACCCCGGTGGCGCGTGCGGCCTTGCAGCAGACGCGCGCCCCGAACGCCAACCGCCGCCAGCTGCTCAAGGCCTTCGTCGGTTTCGGCCTGATCGGCGCAACGGCCTGGGAATCCCGTGACAGCCTTTGGCTGCAAGGTGCCTTGGCCGACTACCACACCGGCACCGGCGAGCGCCGCCACCACACCCTGGCCGATGGCACGCAGGTCTGGCTCAACACCCGCACAGCGCTGGATGTTCGCTACAGCGCCAGCCAGCGCCTGCTGGTACTGCGCCAAGGCGAACTCGACATTCTGAGTACGAACCAACGCGACACCCGCCCCTTGATCGTGGACACCGCCGAGGCCCGGCTGCGGGCGCTGGGTACCCGGTTCAACGTCCGCAGCGAACCCAACGGCCATGGCACGCTGTTGGCGGTGAGCAGCGGTCAGGTCGCTGCCAGGCCTGTTGCCGCAGGTGCCGAGCAACTGATCCCAAGCGGCCAGCAAACCCGTATCGATCAGTACGGCGTTGCCCCACCCCATCCGCTCGATCAAAGCACAACGGCCTGGATCGACGGCTTTATCGTCGCCCAGCGCATGCGCCTGGGCGACTTCATTGCCGAGCTGTCGCGCTATCACGTCGGGATACTGCGTTGCGACCCGGCCGTGGCCAACCTGTACCTGACCGGCTCCTTCCCGTTGAACAACATCGAGCAGATCTTTGCCCTGCTGGAAAAGAGCTTGCCGGTGCAGTTGCAACGGCGCACCCCGTACTGGATCACGGTGACCACGCGGGCCTGAAGCGGCAGCAAAAAATAATCGAACTAAATCGGCAGGTTTCTCATTCTCGTTTGGCTTTAGAGGAAATCCCGCCTTCTGCGTGCGGTTCCACTCCTCTGAACATGGAAACTTGTCATGATTTTGCGTCCCCATCCGCTGGCCCGTGCCATCGCCACCACCCGTGCTTCCCGGCTCAGCCTGGCCCTGATCGGCGGGCTGGGCCTGAGTTATCTGGCAATGCCCGAGGCACACGCCAGCGAAGTGCAGCAGCAAACGGGGATGAGCTTCAACATCGCAGCCGGGCCGCTGGACCAGGTGCTCGGCCAGTTCGGGCGCCAGGCCGGTATCGCCCTGTCCACCGATGCCCGGCTCACGAGCGGTAAGGTCAGCTCGGGCCTGCAGGGCCGCTATGAGGTAAGCGAAGGGCTGGCCCGCATCCTCGCTGGCAGCGGCTACAGCGCCGAGCAGCAAGCCGACGGCAGCTACCTGCTGGTGCCGCAGGCCAGCATCGGTAGCGCGCTGGAACTGAGCGCGACCACCATCCAGGGCCAAGGCATGGGTGAAGCCACGGAAAACTCCGGCTCCTACACCACCGGCTTGACCAGCGTCGGCTCCAAGACCCCGACCAGTATCAAGAACACCCCGCAGTCGATCTCGGTGATCAGCCAGCAGGCCATCGAAGACCTGCGCATGACCGACTTGTCCGATGCCATGAAACGCACGCCCGGCATCACCGTGAAAAACGGCAACTACCGCCTGCCCAAGTTCGCCTCCCGCGGCTTTGGCATCGACAACATCCAGATCGACGGCGCCGCACCGATGGACATCGGCTCGGGTATCGGCACGTTCTACGGCGACAAGATCTACGACCTCGCCGAGTTCGACCACGTCGAAGTGTTGCGCGGGTCCTCGGGCCTGCTGGGCGGCACGGGCGACCCGGGCGGCATCATCAACATGGTGCGCAAGCGCCCGATGGATCAGTACCAGCTCAAGCTCAACACCTCGGCCGGCTCCTGGGACAACTACCGCAGCGAAGTCGACGTCACCGGCCCGCTTGCCTTCGACGGCAAGCTGCGCGGGCGCATGGTCGCCGCCTATACCGATCGCCAGTACTTCATGGATAACCGCAGCACTGAAAAGCCGTTTATCTACGGCATTCTCGAAGCGGACCTGACCGACGCCACCATGATCACTGTCGGTGGCAGCTATGAAAAAACCCACGAGAACGGCATCGGCGACGGCCTGCCCCGCTACAGCACCGGAGGCGACGTCAAGCTGCCGCGCCACACCTGGTACACCACCAACCAGGCCTACATGGACGGCTATGCCAAGGAGCTGTTCGCCAAGATCGACCATCAGTTCAACGACTACTGGAAGCTCAACACCTCCTACACCTACTCCTACGACACATCCGACACCGAGGGGATCATCCCCTACGGTTCGGTGGACGAGACGACCAACACCGGCCCCTATTGGTGGGGCAGCTATGTCTCGTCCTGGAGCAAGCAGTCGGTATTCGACGTCAACCTCTCCGGCACCTTCGATGCCTTTGGCCGCGAGCATGAGTTGCTGGTGGGCGCCGACTACCAGAAGGTCACCAGCCGCTGGCGCGCCGCCCGGGGCATGGTCGGCAAGGGCGGCCTGATCAACCTCTGGGACCCGCAGTCGACGCCGCTGACCTCGGATGCCTCCGACCATGACTACTGGCGCGACTACAGCCCCAACACGCGCGAGCAATATGGCCTGTACTCGACCCTGCGCCTGCAGATCACCGACCCGCTGAAACTGATCATCGGCGCCCGTGCCCAGCGCTACAAATACGAGCAGGCCTACCAGACCAGGGACAACGACGTATGGACCTACGAATCGGAAATCAGCCATCGCGAACCGACCAAGCTGGTGCCTTACGGCGGCCTGATCTACGCCCTCAACGATGAGTGGTCCGCCTATGCCAGCTACGCCGAAGTGTTCAAGCCCCAGGCCCAGAAGCTCGAAGGTCCGGTAGGCAATAGCTCGGCGGTCGAAGCCATGACCGGCAAGACCTACGAGACGGGTATCAAGGGAGAGTTGTTTGGCGGCGCGCTGAACCTGACCACCGCCCTGTTCTACACCAAGCGTGAACACGAAGCGATGCAAGACCCGGCCTATCCCCAGGCACCGTTCAGCTACAGCGGCTCGTGCTGTTTCATCGGCCAGGGCGAGGTCATCAGCAAAGGCATCGACATTGAAGCCACGGGCGAAGTGCTGCCGGGGCTTGAAGTCATCGCCGGCTACACCCTCAATCTGATGGACAACCGCACCGAAGAAAGCGACTACACCAGCATCACGCCCAAACACCTGTTCAAGCTCTGGTCGGTTTATACCCTGCCGGACAATTGGTCGGCCTGGCGGGTGGGGGGTGGCGTGAACATCCAGAGCACCAACTACGTCAAAGGCACTGCCTACAACTTTGACGCCGCAGGCAACGTGATCAACGAGAAGCCCTATGATTTCACCCAGAGCGGCTATGCCGTCTACGACGCCATGGTCGAGTACAAGGTCGATGAAAACTGGACGCTGGCCGTCAACGGCAACAACCTGTTCGACCGTCGCTACTACGCCACGGTGGGCACCTCGGAGTACGGCAATTACTACGGAGAACCCCGCAACTTCATGCTGACAGTGCGCGGAGCGTTCTGACCTGGGCTGACTGTAGGAGCGGGCTTGCCCCGCGATAGCGATCCAGCCGACACATCGCATCGCGGGGCAAGCCCGCTCCTACAGGCTTCGCACTTTCAGCCGTTAACCTTGGGGTAAGTCACTTACCGCGAGGTTTTGATGTTCAAGCAATGGAGCGAAATGCTTCGGCTCTACAAAAGCAGCAGACCCAATTACTGGCACGCGATCCTGCAAAATCCAGTGTCCCTGCACTTGCTGCCATCCTGGGTCGCAGTGCTGGGCCTGGTGGCCAGCATTGCTTATCGGGAGTCGATGGGGCTTTTTGCCCTGACATTCTGCCTCTGCATGTTCACCTGGGCACTTCTGCTGGCACGAGAGCTCTTTGTCAGCCACTACTTTCGCGACTACTACGAACGCCACGCCATTGCCGACCAGCCCTTCCTGCAGCGGGACAACTACCTGCACTACGCCCACTTTCTCGATGCACTCAGACATCATGGCGTCGAACTCAGCCAGGTTTCCTGCATGGCGCAGTTCAGCAAGATTGCAGGCCCCCCGAACAATCCGCTAAACCTGATGCAGAACACACTGTTCGTCTGGATGATGACATTCATTGCCGCTCTCGCCGTGGAGCGAGTCAAACAGACCCTGTTGTGGGGTTACGAAAAAGGTGATTTGGCATTGGGTTTGGCCGTCTGGCTCACCGTCATTCTCTGGACGGTGCTTCAGACCATCAGCGAATTCAAGCAACACAGAGGGCGGCTGGCACGCTACCTGGAGTGGGCCAGCCATGACCTGAAACAGCCCTGAACGGCTCTGTCAGGCCCGTACAAACCGCTGCCTGAGCAGGTCGCTCAAGACATCCACCAGCAACACCAACACCAGCATGGCGATGATCACGGTGCTGGCCTGGGCTTCCTGGAACAGGCTCAGGGTGGTGTAGAGCATCTGCCCCAGGCCGCCCGCGCCGACGAAGCCCAGTACGCTGGCCATGCGGATGTTGTTCTCCCAGCGGTACAGGCTGTAGGCCAACAGCTGCGGCCAGAGGTTGGGCAAGGTGCCGAAGCAGAATGCGGTGACCTGGCTGCCACCCTGCAAGCGGATGGCGGCGGCGGGTTCGGGTGGGGCGTTTTCCAGGGCTTCGGCAAACAACCGGCCCAGTACGCCCGAGGTGTGCAAGGCCAGCGCCAGGGTACCGGCATTCGGGCCAAGGCCCGCCGCCAGTACGGTGAGCGCCGCCCAGACCAGCTCGGGAATCGCCCGCAAGCCATTGAGCAGCAAACGCGCAGCTCCCTGCAGCGGCCAGCCAAAGCGCCCCGCAGCCGGCAAAGCCAGCAACATCCCCAGGACCACCGCGAGCAAGGTGCCAAGGCCGGACATGGCCAGGGTCTCCAGTGCGCCCTTGCCGACCGCGCGCAGGTGCTCCGGGCTCAGGTCCGGGCTGAGGAAGCGCACGGCATAGGCACCCATCTGGCCCAGGCCGCCGTTGCCGAACAGCGCCTGCAGATCAAGGCTCAAATAGGTAAAGGACGCCACCACCGCCGCTACCAGCGCAAGCACCAGCGAGGCATTGATCAACCGTCTCATGCCAGCCTCCCGCGCAACAATCGGCTGAGCTGATCCGCCAGCCACACCAGCACCAGGAACGCCAGCAGCATGCTCGCCACCTCGGCGCCGGCGAACATGCGCATCGACAAGTCGATCTGCTGGCCCAGGCCACCGGCCCCCACAAAGCCCATCACCACCGAAGCGCGAATCGCGCATTCCCAGCGGTACACCGTGTACGACACCAGCTCCGCCGCCGCATCCGGCAAGATGCCGTAGAAGAATGCACTCAAGCGACTGCTGCCTGCCTGCAACAGGGCATGGGCCGGGCGCTGGTTGACCGACTCGAAGATCTCCGCATACACCTTGCCGAGCATGCCGCTGTAGGTGATGGCGATGGCCAGCACTCCGGCGGTGGGGCCCAGGCCTACCGCGCGAACGAACAGCAACGCCCAGACGATCTCCGGGACGCTGCGCAAAAAGATCAGCAGGCCACGCACCGGCAGGCGCACCGTCCGGGACCAGAACCCCAGGCGACCACCACGGGAGGCTGCGCCCATCGACAACGCGCGGCTGGCCAGCAAACTCGCCGGAATCGCCAGCAGCAAGGCCAGGGCCATGCCCGCCGTGGCAACCGCCAGGGTCTGCAACGTGGCCTCCAGCAGCAGCTCCAGAAACGCCGCATCATGGGCCGGCGGCCAGAACGCGCTGACAAAGTTACCCATCTCGCGACGGTTGTCGGCCTGCAACAACACGCCAGGATTGAGCTCGCTGAGGTGGATACCCGGCCACAGCAAGGCAATCGCCAGCAGGGTCAACAGCAGCCGTGGCAACGCTGCCGGATCGCGGTTGGCGGCGGCTTTCAGCATCGGGGAATCTGCAGGTTCAAGGTCGGCAGCGGCAATACCGGCGAGGCCAGGTGCTCGTTGGCGTACAAGGCATCGAGCATCTCGCTCGAGACGTCAGCAGCAGGCCGGTCGAACGCCACCTGCCCTTCGCGGATGCCGATCACCCGGGGAAAATGCGCCAGCGCCAGGTCCACCGCGTGCAGGCTGGCCACCAGGGTCACGTTGCGAGCCTGTGCATGGTTGCTGAGGATTTTCAGGCTGTGGTCGGCCAGCACCGGGTCCATGGCCGACACCGGCTCGTCCGCCAGCAGCAGCTCCGGCTGCTGGTACAGCGCCCGGGCGATGCCGACCCGCTGTAGCTGCCCACCGGAGAGCTGCCCGCATTGGGCAAAGATCTTGTCGGCCATGCCCAGGCTGCTCAGCACTTCACGCACCCCGGGGATGTCCGAGGGGTGCAGCAGATTGAGCAAGCCACGCAGGGTGCTCCACTGCCCCAGCCGCCCTGCCAGTACCGCCGTCACCACCCGCTGGCGCGGGGGCAACGGAGGCGCCTGGTGAATGAGGGCGATGCGCGCGCGCAGGTGCTGGCGGGCCGAGGCCGACAACCGCCAGGGCGCCTCCCCGAGCAACTCGACGCTGCCGGTACTGGGAGCGATGGCGCTGGCAAGCAACTGCAACAGGCTGGACTTGCCGGCACCCGACGGGCCGATGATCGCCACCCGCTCGCCGGTGCCGATCTGCACATCGACTTCATTCAGCGCCTGGACCTGGCCGTGGCGCAGGCTGGCGCTTTTCAGCGCAAGGGTCACTTGAGCAGCTCAGCAGCGCGAGCAGCCTCCTCGATGCCCTTGTAGTTGTCCGGGCTGGTCTCGATGAAGCGGCTGGCCGCCTGCAAGTCGAGGATCGCCTTGTCTTGCGGCTTGGCAGGATCGAGGGCGAGGAAGGCGTGCTTGATCTTCTCTTTCAGGGCCGGGTCGAGGCTGCCGCGCACGGTCCAGTTGTAGTCGTAGTAGCTTGGCGTGGTGGCGAACACCTTGACCTTGTTGGTATCGACCTTGCCCGAGGCGACCAGCTTGTCCCAGACACTGGCGTTGAGTACACCGGCATCGACCTTGCCGGCCTGGACCCAGGCGGCCGTGGCATCGTGGGCACCGGAGTAGGCCACGCGGCTGAAATAGCTCTCAGGCTTGATGTTGTCGTCCTTGAGCATGAAGTAGCGCGGCATCAGGCTGCCGGAGGTCGACGAGATCGAACCGAAGGCAAAGGTCTTGCCCTTGAGATCCGCCAGGCTCTTGATGTCGGGGTTGGCGGTGATGAACTTGCTGGTGAACTTCGCATCTTGCTCACGCTGTACCAGCGGGGTCGCGGTCGGGCTCTTCAGGTGCACCTGAACGAAGGTGAAGCCGCCCAGCCAGGCCATGTCCAGACGGTCCGTCGCCAGCGCCTCGACCACGGCCGGGTAGTCGGCCACCGGCACAAACTGAACCTTCATGCCCAATTGCTGCTCCAGGTACTCGCCCAGCGGCTTGAACTTGCGCAGCAGTTCAGTGGGGGCCTCGTCAGGAATGGCACTGACGCGCAGGGTATCGGCGGCTTGGGCCAGGTAGGTCGAACACGACAGCACCAGGCCGGCGAACAGCGCCAAGGGACGTTTGAGCATGGGGGTTCTCCGGTTCAATAGCGGGGAATGAGCCAGCATCAGGCCAGCTCCGGAATTATAAGAGGCATCGGCGCAAAGACCAGCTTTGCTACAATCGGCCTTCACGATTTTTCGAGGTGCGTATGAGCGAGCCGATTCGTCTGACCCAGTACAGCCACGGTGCCGGTTGTGGCTGCAAGATCTCTCCGAAGATGCTGGAAGTGATTCTTGCCGAAAGCGGTACCCAGGCCCTGGATCCGAACCTCTGGGTGGGCAATGCCTCGCGCGACGACGCGGCAGTCTACGCGCTCGACGAGGAGCGCGGTGTGGTTTCGACCACCGACTTCTTCATGCCCATTGTCGACGACCCGTACGACTTCGGCCGCATCGCCGCCACCAATGCCATCAGCGACATCTACGCCATGGGTGGCGACCCGCTGATGGCCATCGCCATTCTCGGCTGGCCGATCAATGTGCTGGCCCCGGAAGTGGCCCGCGAAGTGATTCGTGGCGGTCGCGCCGTGTGCGCCGAAGCGGGCATTCCCCTGGCCGGCGGGCACTCCATCGATGCCCCGGAGCCGATCTTCGGCCTGGCCGTGACCGGCGTCGTGCAAAAGCGCCACATGAAGCGCAACGACACCGCCACCGTGGGTTGCCGCCTGTACCTGACCAAGCCCCTGGGCATCGGCATCCTCACCACCGCCGAGAAAAAAGCCAAGCTGCGCGATCAGGACAAAGGCCTGGCACGCGACTGGATGTGTACCCTCAACACCCCCGGCAGCCGCTTCGGCAAGCTCGAGGGCGTCAAGGCCATGACCGACGTCACCGGCTTTGGCCTGCTCGGCCACCTGGTGGAACTGGCCGACGGCAGCGGCTTGAGCGCTCGCCTGACCTACAGCGCCGTGCCGCGCCTGCCGAGCGTCGAGCATTACCTGGCCGAAGGCTGTGTACCTGGCGGCACGCTGCGCAACTTCGACAGCTACGGCGAAAAAATCGCACCGCTGAGCGATGAGCAAAAGCATCTGCTGTGCGACCCGCAAACCAGCGGTGGCCTGTTGGTGGCGGTAACGCCTGAAGGTGAAGCCGAGTTCCTCGCCGTCGCCGCCGAACTGGGCCTGAACCTGGCGCCGATCGGCGCGCTGGTCGAGCGACAGAGCCACGCGGTTGAGGTGCTGTAATGCGTGACAACACCACCGACTACCGCCAACTGTTTTTGAACGATGTACCGATGATGGACATGCGTGCCCCGGTCGAATTCGGCAAGGGCGCGTTCCCCCAGGCGATCAACCTGCCGCTGATGAACGACCTGGAGCGGCAGAAGGTCGGCACCTGCTACAAGCAGCACGGCCAACAGGCCGCCATCACCCTTGGCCATCAACTGGTCAACGGCCAGATCAAGGACGAACGCATTGCCGCCTGGGCCGCGTTCGCCCGGGCCAACCCGCAAGGCTACCTCTACTGTTTTCGCGGCGGCCTGCGCTCGCAGATTGCCCAGCAATGGCTCAAGGAAGAGGCCGGCATCGCCTACCCGAAGGTGGTCGGCGGCTACAAGGCCATGCGTAACTTCCTGATCGAGACCACCCAGGGCGCCGTGGCCGAATGCGACTTCATACTGATCGGCGGCCTGACCGGCACCGGCAAGACCGAAGTGCTGCAGCAGCTGGAGAACGCCATCGACCTGGAAGGCCACGCCAACCACCGTGGCTCCAGCTTCGGCAAACGCGCCACCGCACAACCCGCGCAGATCGACTTTGAAAACCGCCTGGCCATCGACGTGCTGAAAAAGCGCACCCGAGGCATCGAGCAATTCGTGCTTGAAGACGAAGGTCGCATCGTCGGCAGTTGCTCGCTGCCGCTGGAGTTGTACCAGGGCATGCAGCACTACCCGCTGGTATGGCTGGAAGACAGCTTCGACAACCGCGTCGAACGAATCCTCGGCGACTACGTGATTAACCTCTGCGCCGAGTTCGTCGCCCTGCACGGTGACGAGCAAGGCTTCCCGCTGTTTGCCCAGCGCCTGAACCAGAGCATGGGCAACATCCTCAAGCGCCTGGGTGGCGAGCGCTACCAGCGCCTGTCGGCCCTCTTGCAACAAGCCCTCGACGAACAGCAGCGCAACGGTGACGTGGCCTTGCACCGCGCCTGGATCAGTGGACTGCTCAGTGAGTACTACGACCCGATGTACGCCTACCACCGTGACAGCAAGGCCGGGCGCATCGAGTTTTCCGGCAATCACGTCGAGGTGCGCGAGTACCTGCGTGCCCGCGCTGCCCGTCACTGATTATTCCGCCCTCAAGGCTCGCGCAGATTCTGCAATTCGTCTGCCCGGGCCTTGGTCATGTTCAGCACGCAGCCTGCGCCATTGAGCTGATCGATGGTGCCGCCGGTGAGGCTGAAGTACAGGCCGCAATTGGCGTCCCGGTACTTGATCCACTGCCGCTGGGCGTCACGCAGTTTGCCTTGTTGCTCGGCTTCAAGACCGGCCATCGCGGATTTGTAGGCAGCGTTGAGGCGGGTGTCCTGACGCTTGATCTCGGCGCCGTTGCAGTCGTTCATGGCCAGGGTCGTCTGGGCGGTGTTCATGCATTGGCTGTAGGCGTCATTGGCGCTGGCAAATGGCGCGATGACGCTGAGCAGGGCGATGGCCAGCAGGGGCTTCATCAAGTGCATTCCTTGTACTGTCAGGGGCGGGCTTGCCCCGCGGTGCATTGTGCCTGACAGATTGCTATCGCGGGACAAGCCCGCGCCTGCAGGCTTCGCGTAGCCATTGGTGGGCGGCATCGCCGTCCCGGCGTTGATGCCAGGC